>JBEQSW010000264.1:0-10359 GCA_040348565.1 Myxococcales bacterium
CGCCTGCGCGCCGCCGACGCCATCTTGATTGGCAAGGCGAACATGGACGAGTTTGCCATGGGCTCGTCGGGTGAAAACAGCGCGTTCGGTCCGTCACGCAACCCGTGGGACAAGTCGCGCACCGCCGGCGGCTCCAGCAGCGGCAGCGCCGTGGCGGTAGCGGCTGGGCTCGCGCTCGGCTCGCTGGGCAGCGACACCGGCGGCTCCATTCGCCAACCCGCAGCGCTGTGCGGCGTGGTCGGCGTTAAACCCAGCTACGGCCGCGTCTCGCGCTACGGCTTGGTGGCGTTCGCGTCCAGCCTCGATCAGGTGGGTCCATTCGCCCGCGACGTGAAGAGCGCGGCGCGCCTGCTCGAGGTGATCTCCGGGCGAGATCCGCTGGATTCGACCAGCGCCGAGCTGCCAGTGGGCGCCTATGAGGCCGCCTGCTCGCGCGACGTCAAAGGGCTGCGCATCGGCATTCCGCAGGAGTACTTCGGCGAAGGGCTGGACCCGGCCATCGAGGCCAGCGTGCGCGCGGCCATTGCGAGCCTGGAGCAGGCCGGTTGCACGGTGAAGCCGGTCAGCTTGCCGCACACCAAGTATGGCATCGCCACCTATTACATTTTGGCGACCGCGGAGGCCTCCAGCAACTTGGCGCGCTTCGACGGCGTGCGCTTCGGTTTGCGCATCGAAACCGCGAAGAGCGACCTCACCTCCCTCTACGGCAAGACGCGCAACGCCGGCTTCGGCGCGGAAGTGAAGCGCCGCATTTTGCTCGGCACCTACGTGCTCAGCGCCGGCTACTACGACGCCTATTACAAAAAGGCGCAGCGCGTCCGCACGCTGATCAAGCGCGACTTCGATCGAGCCTTCGAGTCGGTCGACGCGATTGCGGTGCCAACCAGTCCTACCTCCGCGTTCCGGTTCGGCGAGAAGGTCGACAACCCGCTGGCCATGTACCTGGCCGACGTTTTCACCTTGCCCGCGAGCTTGGCCGGCATTGCGGGGCTGAGCGTGCCGTGCGCGCCGACGCCCGCCACCAGCACTCAGCCGACCTTGCCGGTGGGCCTGCAGCTGCTGGGGCCGGCGTTTGCCGAGGAGCTTTTGTTCTCGCTGGCGGCCGAGGTCGAGCGGCGCTTGGGCAGCGTGCCCCGCCCCCCGATGTCATGAGCCACGAGCCCGAGCGGGCGTACCGTTGCGAGCGGGCGACGAGCGCCCACGCGGACGGACTCTTGGCGCTCTTCGAGAGCGCGGGCAGCGGCTGCTACTGCAACTACTGGTATTTCGAGGGCGACAAGAACGCCTGGCTCGAGCGCTGCTACGTCAAGCCCGAAGAGAATCGGGCGGCGCTGGTGGCGCGGTTGGCGCGCCCGGAGCTGTGCGGGGTGGTCGCGCTCGCTCCGCACGACCAAGCCGTCGTCGGTTGGTTGAATCTGAGCCGGGCGCCCAGCGTGCCGCGCCTGTATGACCAGCGCGTGTACCGCAACCTGCCCTGCTTTCAGGACGGCGGAGCGGGCAACCCTCCGCGCGAGAACGTATTCGCGGTGGCCTGCTACTTCGTGGCCGAGGCGGAGCGAGGCCGGGGCGTCGCGCGCAGCTTGCTGAACGCCGCCATTGCGGCCGCGCGGGACGCCGGCGCCGCCGCGCTCGAGGCGTTTCCGCGCGCGGCGCCGCAGGGCGAGCAACTTCGCCCCGATGAAGTTTGGCTCGGTCCGGAAGGCTTGTTTCTCGCAGCCGGCTTCAGCGCGGTGTCGGACTTTCGTCCGTACCCGGTTCTTCGCCTACATCTCCGCTGAATTGTCTCCTATGCGCCAAAGGGAGCGACCCGAGCACGATTAGACAAACGAGCGCGACCGAGGGTATGTTTACGAGGCTGCCTTTGGTGCGTTCTCGCGTCCGGTCATGAGCTCCTAGTGTCGCAAGGTCTTCGGCTTACACGTCTCGAGGTATTCCACGACCTCTCCCAGCGTTTGGCGGGCGAGTCCGTCGGCGGCTACTTGGGAGATTGTTTGGATGCTTTGCTGAACGGCAGCGGCGCCAAAAGCGCGCTCGCCTTCGCGCTGGACGACCGCCTCGAGCTGGTCGCCGACCGCGGGCTCGACACGTCGCGCCGGCCGCTGGCGGCTCTGTTGCGCGGCGCCAGTGCTTTCGCCGAGCGCAGCCTGGCCACTCGTAAGCCCGCCAAGTCGGCCGACCTACGCGCCGATCGCGATGGGGTCGACGACGCCGGGGAATTCATCGCGCTCGGCACGCCCAGCGTGCTCGCGTTGCCGATCTTTGACCTGCGCACCCCGCTCGGCGCCTTCGTGCTGCTGTTCGCCAACCCGGCCGATTTGGACACCGAGACCATCACCTTCGCCAGCAGCGTCTCGCATTTGGCGGCGCTGCGCGCGCAGCGCGACCGTCGGGGCGAGAAGGTCTCGAGCGAGCAGCAAGAAGAAACCGCGCACATGGTCAGCCTCGGCTTGCTGACGGCCACGGTCGCGCACGAGCTGCGCGGCCCCGCCGGCGCGCTGTTGCTGCAACAAGAAGAGCTGAAGCGGCTAGTAGAGCAGCTGGACCTGCTCGACGGCGGCGCTGACACCGCCATCGGCGAAGCGGTGGCCGAGCTGAGCGAGCTTTCGACCGATATCGGCACGGCGGTGAGCCGCGTGCGCGACACCGTCGAGCAACTGAGCACGGTGAGCCGCCGTGAAATTGCGCCCGAGCACGTCGAGCTGAGCGAGGTCGTCGAAGAGTCGCTGAGCGTCGTGAGACCACACTTGGAGCGGCGCGGCATCGCGTTGACGAGCACCTTCCAGCCTGGTTGCTACACCATCGCGCGGCGCGACAACCTGGCGCAGGTCGTGCTGAACCTGACCCTCAACGCCATGGACGCCTGCCAGCACTCGACGCAGCCCGAGGTGTGCGTGCGGGTGCTGGAAGCCGGAGAGCACGTCGCCTTGGTCGTGGAGGACAACGGCCCCGGGGTCACCAACTCCGCCATTCCCCACATTTTCAAGCCCTTTTACACGACCAAAGAGCGGGGCGCCGGCACTGGGCTCGGGCTCAAGATTTGCGCCGACGTCGTGAACGCGCACGGCGGACACATCGAGGTGCATGAGCGCGCGGGCGGTGGCGCGTCGTTCCGCGTGCTGTTGCCGCGCGCGCGCGAAGACAGCGGGCTTTTGGCGTTGCCAGTCCCGTCTCCCTTGCGCGCGGCGCCCGCCTCCACGCGCAAGAAGCAGGTGCTGGTCGTCGACGACGATCCGGTATTTTCGCGCACCATCCGCCGCTCGCTCAAGCCGCACGAGGTCAGGACCTGCGCCGCCGCTTCCGAGGCCCAGGCCATGTTGCTCGACCCCGCCTACGCGCCCGATCTCGTGCTCTGCGACGTATTTTTGCCCGGCGCCAACGGCAACTTGCTGCACGCGCGCGTGGCCAAGCATCGCCCCGAAATCGCGCGGCGGTTCGTGTTCGTCACCGGCGGCGCGCTAGGCAAGGAGGAGGCAAGCTACCTCCGCACCTCCGGCTGCAACACGTTGTTCAAACCGGTCGAGCTGAAGAGCTTGCTCGAGCTCCTGGAAGATCCCAACCCCGCGTCGGGCGCGCCCAACACCGTAAAGACGCTGCTGCAGGAGCCGCCGTCGTCGTCCAACCGCTCGCCGTCGGTGCGTTGAGCTACGATTTCGGGAAACTGGCCCGGTCGAGCGCCGAACAGTGGGGGGTGAGGAGTGAGGGGTTAGGGGTTAGTCAGCGAAGGGGGAGCAGTGAGCGGCGTTCGGACATTTCGTGATCTGGTTGTGTGGCAAAGGGCGTTCGAGCTTTGCATTGACGTCTATCGCGTCACAACGGGCTTTCCGGCCCACGAGAGGTACGGCATCAGTAGCGAGCTGCGAAAGACATCGCGCTCGGTCACCTACAACATTGCCGAAGGGCATCGTCGGTCCAGCACACTGGAGTACATTCGGTTCTTGGACATCGCTCACGGTTCCGCGGCGGAGCTTGAAACGCAACTCTGCCTGAGCCGCGCTCTGAGCTACCTCGACGAGCAAGGCGCCACCCTTCTGATTGGGCGTCTGTCCGACATCCAACGGATGCTGACCGGCCTCAAACGGAGCCTACGCACGCCCCTCGCCCCTCGCCGACCTAACCCCTAACCCCTTAACCCCTAAGACCCCTGCGTCCAGGCCCAGCCCGGCGCGTTCAACAGCCCCAAGCTCAAGCCCAAAAACACGCCGCGAAGCACCTCACCGGGCTCGGCCATGCCCGCCGCCGCCAGGGAGCCGCCCAAATCATCGAGGGAGCGCTTGTGCGGCGCTTGTTCGATGGCCCGGCGCTCGCCGATGCTGAGGCCAAACTCCGAAGGATCTCGCCGGAGCGAGGTTCCGCGGTTGAGGGGTAGGCGACGAATGGGCGCAAGCCAAGCGGCCACTTCGTTGACGGTGAAGCGCTCGCGCACGATGCGGCAGACCACCGGCAGGATGGAGATGCGCTGCATGTGCACGGGGTGCTCGGCGCGCAGGGCCGTGAAGGTGAGCGTACCGTCGCCGAACGCGAACAGCCCGCGCAATTGCATCTCGGCCCCGCTGCCGTGGGGCGCGACCAGCTTGCCGTCCTCGAATGCCAACCGCAGCTCACCGTGAGTGCCTTCGACGTGAAGCTCGCCGGTTTCTCCGTTGAGCGCGACGGCGAACACCAGCGCCGGCAGCTCGGGTCTTACCAGGGCGCGCCGAAACGGCAGCCCAGGCATAGGTGCCGCGGGCACGCTGTTGCGATTGTTGGGCGGCGGGGCCGCGGTGGTGGGACGCAACACCGGTTGCGGGGTGGGCAGCTTCATCGCCGCGGGCTCGAGCTGCCCGGCCAAGCGCGTCACCTCGTGCGTACCGCTGCGCGAAGGCAAGACGCCCAACGCCGACAGCCACGGCACGAGCTCGGAGTCGTCGAGCGACAGCTGCGACGCCTGCGCCAAGCGCCGAATGGCGTCAGCGAAGTCGCGCGCGCTGTCGAAGCGATCGGCGGGGGCTTTGCCCAGCGCTTGGCGCAACAAATCGCGCACCCCGGGCGTCAAATCTGCCCCGTATTTGTCGAGCGCCGACAGATCGGCCTCGTAAATCTTGGTCAGAATGTCGAACTCGTTTTGGCCCGAAAACAGCGGCCGGGCGATCAGCATTTCCGACAAGATGATGCCGACCGTGAACAGATCGCTTCGGGGGTCGACCTCCACCCCCATCACCTGCTCGGGTGACATGTAGCCGACCTTGCCTTTGAGCTCACCGGGATAGGTGCGCCGGTCGACGTACGCGCTGCGCACGATGCCGAAGTCCGCCAGCTTCACGTCGCCCGCGCGTCCAATCAGCACGTTGCCGGGGGACACGTCGCGATGCACGATGGACAGCGGGTTGCCGTTTTCGTCGCAGGCGTTGTGGGCGAAGGCGAGGCCCGACAACACCTCGTGGGCAATGAACAAGGCGGCGCCGAGCGGAAACCGCTCGCGCCGGCCGGATACGTAGCGGAGCAGCTTGGCGAGCGAGACGCCCTCCACGTACTCCATGGCCATGAACAGCTCACCCTGGCTCTCGCCGAAGTCGATGACCTGAACGATGTTGGGGTGGCACAAGGGCGCCGAGATGCGCGCCTCGTCGCAGAACATGGCCACGAAGCGCGGGTCCTGCGCCAGCTCGGGCAAGATGCGCTTGAGCGCGACCTTCTTGGCAAAACCGTGCGGGCCGGCGCGGTAGGCGACGAACACCTCGGCCATGCCGCCGAGGCCTAGCCGTTCGCCAAGCTCGTACGGTCCGAGCATGGTGCGCGCGGGCCGTGGCCTACCTTGCATAAAGAGTGATTCAGCGTAGCGCGGAACTCGCTACATTTCTCACAAAAATCAAGATCATTTGCGGGGCCGTTTGGACTACGGTTTGGAAAGTGAGCGAGGAGCGCACATCACCCCACTCGATCCGCCGCTCAAGCGGTGACGTCATCAGGGTTTCGGGCAAGCGTCGCGTGGTTGCCATTACCGGCGCGGCGAGCTTCCTGGGCCTGAATCTCATCGGCCTGTTGGAAGACGATCCGCGCGTCGCAAAGATCGTCTGCTTGGACCGCGCTTCGCCGCCCACGGTCGGGGCCAAGTCTCGGTATTACGAGCTCGATCTCGTTCACCCGACGGCGGAAGAGCGCCTAGCCGAGGTGTTCGGCGCCGAGGCGGTGGACACCGTCGTACACCTGGGGCTGCTCGAGTCACCGTCACGCGAAACCAGCTACAGCCACGAGCTGGAGGGTGTCGGGACGATGCAGGTGCTCAACGCCTGCCGTCGGGCGCGCACTCACAAGCTGATCGTCAGAAGTTTCACCTGGCTGTACGGCGCCCGCGCCACCAATCCGGCCTTCTTGTCGGAGAAGCACACGCTCCGTGCGCGCAACACCGACCCCTTCTTCCAGGACAAGCTCGCGGTAGAAGAACAACTATTGCGTTTCCGCCAGCCCGGGCAGGGCCGCGTCGTCACAGTGCTGCGCACCGCGCCCATCATTGGGCCCAGCGTCGACAACTTCGTCAGCCGCTACTTGCGCCTGGCGCGCGTGCCCACCGTGCTCGGCTTCGATCCGCTCTGGCAGTTCTTGCACGAAGCCGACGCCGTGGCGGCGCTGAAGCTAGCCGTCGATCGCGACGTGCCAGGCGTATTCAACCTGGCCAGCGAAGGCGTGTTGCCGCTCAGCATGGCCGTTCGCCTGCTCGGTGGCAGCCGCTTGCCGCTGCCGCGTAGCTTGCTGCGCCCGACGCTGGGTGCGCTGTGGCTCACGCAAACGGGCAACGCTTCGCCGACCTTGCTCGACTACCTGCAATACGCCTGCGTCGCCGACACGACGCAAGCCAAGGGCCGCCTCGGTTTCGTGCCGGTGTTCTCGAGCCGCGAGGCCCTGAGCGACTTCGCCGGTGCGGAGCAACTGCGTGAGGCCAAGCTGCTTTCGGAGACTCCCGCGTGACCCGAAAAGACAAGAAGCAAGACAAGCTCGCCTCGCGCAGCGCCGACGACGCCGACGACAAGAAGCGCAAAGGCAAACGCAAGCGCAAGGCGGAAACCAGCGCCGAGACGCGCACGCGCAGCGCGCGCAGCGAAGCCCCGAAGAATCCGCGCGGCAGCGACGGCAAAGCGAAGAAGCGCCGCAAGCGCGCGGCCGCCGACGCCGCGGCGCCGCCCCTGGCCACCCCGCCCGTCACGCCCACCGTCGACGCGCAGATCTTGCCGCACGTTGGCCTGGACAGCAGCTACGAGCTCACCGCCGACGGCGACAACGGCGACGACCTGGACGCGCTGAGCGCAGACGCGCCCGAGCTGGGCATCGGGGCGCGCGTGGTCGCGCCTCACGTGCGCTACGAAGACGCGCTCGAGAGCTTTCACCCCGCGGCCGCCAACGGCGGCGACGTCGAGGATCAAATCCGTGCCCTCGAAGCGCGCTTGGACGGCTTGATCCAAGGCGCCAGCCGGGTCGAAGTCGCCCAGAGCAGCAGCGCTGCTGCCACCGTGCAGCGCGAGCCCGACTTGGAGCGCGACCTGCCCAGCGCCGAAGCCATCGCGGTCGAGAGCGCGGCGGAGCTGGCCGGCAGCCAGTACTACGTGCAGAAGTGGGGTCGCAAAGGCCTGCGCAGCCGCGCCGAAGAAGTCGACGAGTTCGGCCTCGATCGCAGCTTCGACGCCAAGCTACGCCCGGTGCTCGATTTCTTGTACCGCCGCTACTTCCGCATCCAAACCGAAGGCATCGAAAACGTGCCGCGCGAGGGTCGGGCGGTGGTGGTCGGCAACCATTCCGGGTCCATCCCCATCGACGGCCTGATGCTGCGGGCGGCCCTGCGCCTCGACCACAGCGCCAACCGCGATCTGCGCTGGCTGGCCGAAGACTTCTTGTTTTATCTGCCGTTCGCGGGCGTCTTCATGAACCGCGCCGGCGCCGTGCGCGCCTGCCAAGAGAACGCCGAGCGGCTGCTGTCGCGCGACAACCTGATCGCGGTCTTTCCGGAAGGCGTGCAGGGCATCCGCAAGCTGTTCCGCGATCGCTACCGACTGCAACGCTTCGGCCGCGGCGGGTACATCCGTTTGTGCTTGCGCACGCGCGCGCCGCTCATTCCGTGCGCCATCATCGGCGGAGAAGAAGCCAGCCCGCTCTTGTACCGCTTCGATGCGCTCGCGGACTTGTTGCGCATTCCCTACCTGCCGGTCACGCCCACCTTCCCTGCCCTCGGCGCGCTGGGCCTGGTGCCCGCGCCCACCAAATGGCGCATCAAGTTCGGCGAGCCCATCGCGTTCGACAACTACGGCCCCGAAGCCGCCGACGACGACTTGCTCGTAGGTCGGCTGTCGGAGCGGGTGCGCACCACCATCCAGAGCATGCTCGAAACCGGCCTCCAGAAGCGTCGCAGCGTCTGGTTTTGAGCGGGGCCTCGATGCAGCCGCAGCTCTCCGGCGTGGCCGTGGTGGACAAGCCGCGCGGCTCGACCAGCCATACCGTGGTCGCCCAAGCGCGCCGCCTGTTCGGCCGCAAAGACATCGGCCATGCGGGCACGCTCGATCCGATGGCAACCGGCGTGTTGCTCTTGCTGGTGGGGCAAGCCACCAAGCTGTCCGGCTACCTCACCGCCGACTCCAAGCGCTACGCCGCCGACATCACGTTCGGTCGCGCGACCGACACGCTGGACGCCGAAGGCCAAACCACCGAAGAAGCGCCGTTCGACCCGGAGCGGCTTTCGCTGAAAGCGGTGACGGTGGCACTGGCCGCCGAACGCGCCCGTACCGAGCAAACACCGCCCGCGGTCAGCGCGATCAAGGTCGACGGTCAACGCTCGTACGCTCTCGCCCGCCAAGGCAACGCGCCCGAGCTACCGCCACGCCCCGTGCACGTGCTGGAGCTGAAGGTCGTCGAGCTGGCGCCGCCGGTGCTGCGTTGCGAGCTGTTCGTGTCCAAGGGCTACTACGTGCGCTCTTTGGCCCGGGATTTGGGCGACCGGCTCGGGCTGCCGGCGCACCTTTCCGCCTTGCGACGGCTGGCGAGCGGGCCGTTCACGCTGGCGCAAGCCACGCCCTGGCCTGCGCCCACGGCGCCGCCCCTCCTGGGTTTGACCCAGGCGGCGCTGTCGGTGATGCCCGCCTGTCGCCTCAAAGAAGAGGCCGTGCTGCGCGCCCGCCAAGGCAAGCAGCTCACCCCGGCCGATTTCAGCGAATTGCCAGAAGCGGCGGAGCTGGGGGCTTGGCTAACGCCCGACGGCGAGCTGGTGGCGCTCGGTTCGACCACCGGCGAGCTCAAGGTCGTACGCGGCTTCAACCGCGAGCCCTGAAGCGCCCTCAGCGCACCAGGACGTCCGCCGCAAACCCGCGCCGTTCGAGCCGCGCCTGCAACCGCTGCGACAAGTCTCCGCCGGCCATGCTCGCCGGCAGCTGCAACTCGACCGACACGTGGCCCGCCTCGGCCACGACCAACAGCTCGGCGCCCGAGAACCGGCCCTGCCCGATGTCCAAACGCACGGCCCCACGCCGTTGGTCCCCCCCGAGCGCCATGCGCCGCACCCAGCGCTCCACCAGCTCCGCAACCTCCGCCACCCCCGGGTGTGAGCTCGTGGCGGAGGCGGCTATCGGAGCTGCTTCCACACCACCCATCGGGTTGATGAGCGCGAAGAGCTCCGCGGGGTCGGCCCCCCCACCGAGCAAGCTCGATTGCTGGTCGGGGGCAAGAGACGCTGAAGGCTCTGGCTGCAGACCGATTTCCCTGACCGTTGCTGGCGTTTCGGCCGGCTGTCTTTCCAAGCTCAACGGATCGGCCCGCCCGCTCCCAGTTGGCGCCGAGTGCCTTTGGAGAAACCTGAAAAATTCTTCATGTTTACTTGAAGTTAGCTTTGACCGCAGCGGGTGCGCCGCAGCCAAATCCGGCCGACCGCCCGTGGGAACTGGAGGCAGAGGTTGAACCATGAATGCCTCTCGGTCAGCCGGGGCTCGGGTTGCGTCCACAGCGCACCGTCCGCTAAGAACTCTTGCAGGAGGCTCGGCCCCAGACCGGGCATTGGGATTTGGACTCGGCTCCACCAGCGCTTTCACCCGCCATTCTCGTCGCCATCTTTCCGGCTTTGATCGCCGCGACCTTCGCCGCCGCTAGCTGGTCTGTCGGAGCTCTATCCGACGCACGCCGTTCGGCGGTGCGCGAGGGGCTCACGGGTGGAGCGCGCCGGGCTCTCGAGCGCTACGAGGAGCAGGGCGCCGCCATGGAAGCCCGCTGGCTGGTCGTCCGAACGCTGGGCAGCTCGCTCACGGCCTTGGTCATCGAGGTGCACCTTCCGCCGCTTCACGGCTGGATGCCTGCCGCGGCCGCCTTGGGGGCGCTTGTGGTGTACGGCATCCCGACCGAGATCGGCCGCGT
>JBEQSW010000575.1:0-15199 GCA_040348565.1 Myxococcales bacterium
CGCTACCCGGCCCTCCGGAAAACCGGCGCCGGTAATTTCGAGCTTGTCCCCACGTCCGACCTCGCGCGCCGACAGCTCGGTCAGCTGCAGCAGCCCGGGACCCGAGCTTGGAGACGAGCACCCGAGGACGAGGGCCGTCAGAGCGAAGAGCGAAGCCTTCACTTGGCTCGTATACAGGGTCGGTCGAGAATGGGCGAAAATTTGGGCGGACTGCTCCCCCCGTGCTTTAGGTCGATGGCCGCCAGGAGCCGACCCCATGGATCAGCACGACCTCTTGATCAAAATTCGCGAGACTCACACCGAGATCTCGTGGCTCCAGCCCTTCCGCGATTTGGGGTTGATCCCCAATCCTGCCGCGTCCGAGGTGGCGCTCAAGCGCGCCGAGAAGCGCTTGAAGCACAAGCTGCCGCCCTCGTACCGCGCCTTCCTCGCCCTCCACGACGGCTGGCCGCGCTTCTTCGACGGCGCCAGCCTGCTCGGTACTGCCAACCTCGGTCACCGCAAGTACGAGGATCTGGCGCGCGCCGCCTTCGAGGCCGCGGAGACTCCGCTGCCGGAGCTGGGGCCGCCGCGCCGCCCGCGCGCTCGCAATCTGATTCCATTCGGAGCCGACCTGGATGGCACGACCTTGTTCGCGTTCAATCCGTCCGTCACCCAAGCCGACGGCGAGTACGAGGTCATCGCCTGGGTCAACGAGCTCGGCGTCCGGCACCCCAGCTTCTCGGCTTTCCTGGATTGGATCCTGGAGCTGGGCGAGCAAGACCTGGCGGATCTGACCGCGCCCAAGATGGCCAAGACCGCGTAAACCCGCGGCGAGCCTCGCTAAAGCCCGAAAAATGGCTGGGTCTCGGGGACCTTTGACCGGCATGACGCCCCGCGCCATACTGGAAGGCCCCACCAGCCATGAGCAACGAGCCCGACATCCCAGCCGCGGACGAGTCGGAAGACTCCGCCGACCGGCGTATCATCAAGCGCTACTCGAATCGGAAGCTCTACGATACGCGTGGCTCCAGCTACGTCACCCTCCTGCAGATCGCGGAAATGATTCGGAACGGCGAGGACGTTCAGATCATCGATAACGCGACCAAAGAGGACAAAACCGACGTCACGCTCGCGCTCATCATCTCGGAAGAGTTACGAAACAAGCCGCGCGCGATCCCGATCCCGACGTTGAAAGCGTTGATCCGACACCGCGGCGAAAAGATTCTCACCCAGCTGCGTGAAGGGCCGATCGGCAAGCTCATCCCCCCCGGCAAAGACGAAGCGGAACCCACGGGCTCATCCCCCCCTGCCGCTCGAGAGGACGACGACATGTCACAGGCCAAGGAATCCAAGGGGCTACGGGCGACCTTCGAGCAGTGGCAAAGCGCAATTGATGAGCGAATCCGCACGGTTCTGCCGAATTTCGCCGCCTTTCGCGACCTCCAGCAGGAAGTGAAGCGGCTGGCGGACCGGCTGGACGAGCTCGAGAAGCGCAACAAAGACGGCGGCGCGCCCGGCGCGGAATAAACGCGAAAAGGCCCCGGTTCGACATACGGATCCACCTGATGAACCGCCCCGGCCGCCTTACCAGCAAAGCTTTCGAGACCGACGCGTTGGCCGAGCTTCCAGCGCTGTTGGGGGTCGCTACTCGGCTCACCAAGAACCCCGCTGACGCCCAGGACTTGGTGCAGGACACGCTGCTCAAGGCCATGCGCGCCCGCGAGCAGTTCGAGGCCGGCACGAACCTGCGCGCCTGGCTGATTCGGATTTTGATGAACACGTTCATCAACCGCTATCGCCGCGGCGGGCTCGAACGCAGCGTGCTCGAGGGACCCGACGCAGATCCGCTGGCCGACGGCTGGATCAGCGCGCAGACGATGGAGGCCATGCGCGATCCGGAATCGCAAGCGCTGCGTCCGATGCTGGCCTCCGAAATCGGTCGTGCGCTCGACGAGCTGCCGGAAGATTACCGCATGGCAGTGGTTCTTTCTGACGTGGAAGAGCTGTCGTACAAAGAGATTGCCGACGTGATGGGCTGCCCCATCGGTACGGTCATGTCGCGACTGCATCGCGGTCGTCGTTTGCTCAAAGGTCGCCTCTACGAGCACGCCCGCGCCATGGGCATCGTGGGGCCGGAGGCTCAGGTCGGTGACGTGAAGAACGAGCCCGTCGTCGAGCTCGACCAGTACCGCGAGCGGGCTCGCAAGGCGGTGCACTCATGAGCACCTGTCGGCATTTCGTGCCGCTGCTGGAGCCGTTTCGCGACGGTGAGCTGAGCCCGTCCGAAGTCGTGGACGTGGAGACGCACCTGGTCGAATGCGAGCGCTGCTCGGAGCGCTTGCGCCTGGGTGAAGCCATGCGCGTCAGCCTGAAAGAAGTCGTGCGCGAGGGCGCGCAGGTGCCCGAGTCGTTCGAAGAGCGAATTCGCCTGGCTTTGGCCGCGGAGCGCGCGCGCGAAGAGCGAATGGACCCGGCGCACGACGCCCAGGTACGCATGCTCAGCTGGCGCAGCATCATGCCCATCGCGGCGGCGGCGGCGGTGGTGATGGTCTGGGCCGCGAAGGCCAACAACCGCACGACGGACGTGGCGTCGGCGAAGGCCAGCATGTACCAACCCTCCACGCCTGCCAGCATCGAGAAGCTGCTGGAAGACTTGGTGAGCAATCACGAGCACTCGTCGGGTCCGCAGTTCACCGAGCAGACGCTGTTGCCGCAGCTGGAGCCCGAGGTGGGCGTGCCGGTCAAGCTGCCGAACTTCAAGCAGTACGGCGCGCGCTGGGAAGGCGTCAGCGTAGTGCCGGTGAGCAATCAGCGGGCGGCTTCGCTGCGCTACCGCATCGCCGGGCACAGGCTCACGGTTTACATTTACGACGCCGCCCGCATGCCGGTCGGTTCGATGTTGCAGCAGCGCTTGGTGCGCGACGAGCCGGTGTACGTGGGCTCACGCCACGGCGTATCGATTGCCGCTACCGAGCGCAGCAACGGCGTAGGCTACGCAGTCGCAACGGATTTGAACAAAGACGAGAGCGCCGAGCTGGTCGCGTCCATTTACTGACTTGGCACATTGCTGACGGCCGCTTGCCCCTGCTTGCGGGGGTCGGCCGCCGCCGAAAAGATGCCACCGCGGCGGGCCACCAGCTGCACGGCGTTGCGCGTGTCTTTGCTGAGCAAAAGCTCGCCGCGTGAAGTCAGGTCGGCGCCGTACGGCTGGGCCAGCGCAGCCTCGAGCCACAAGGTTTGGCCGGTGCTGGGTGCGGGGATGGTGAAGCGCGGCGCGCTGACCGCCGCTTCCGGCTGCATGCCGTAAGCCACGTAGTCGAGCAGCACCTGCGTCACGTTGGGGGCGATAGTGAGCGCGCCGGACCCGCCGAGCGCCGCCACCGGTGCGTCATTCTCCAAGACCAGCGTGGGCGACATGCTCGACGCCGGCCGGGCCCCAGCGCGCACCCGGTTCGGGCTTTCTCTGATGCCGAACACCGCGACCGCGCTCGCCGGCGTAAAATCGGTGAGCTGGTCGTTCAAGATGATGCCGCTCTGCTCGGCCACCAGCTTGGCGCCAAAAGCGTCGTTGACGGTCGTGGTCATGCTGACCCAATTGCCGTCCTGATCGGCGGTGATCAGGTGGTGGGTGCCCGCGTCCTCCAAACCGAAGCGCGGCTGGGTGTGAGTGCGATCGGCGGAGATGTGGGCCTTACGGCGGGCCATGCGCTCGGGCGCGAGCAGTTGGCCGACGTCGACGGACGCAAACGCGGGATCTCCCACGAAGCGCGCGCGGTCGGCGCTGGCGCCGCGCATGGCTTCGGCCAACAGATGCACGCGTTTGCTGGGCGCGTCGTTCATGGCCAACAGCTCGGCCGGTTGAAATAAAGTCAGGGTTTCGGCCACAAGCAAGCCGCCCGCCGACGGCGGCGGCATGGTCAAAACCTGTTTGCCGCCCCAGCTCACGCGCAGCGGCTCGCGCTCGACGACGCGGTATTGAGCCAAATCCGAGGCCGTTAGCGCGCCGCCCGTCGCCTTCACGGTCTTGACGATGTCATTGGCGACGACGCCTTCGTAGAAGCCGCGTTTACCCTCGGCGGCGATGCGCGTCAGCGTTTTGGCGAGGCGAGGCGAGCGCAGCGTTTGCCCCAACGTGGCGGGGTTGCCGCCGGGCAAATACACGCTGCGGAAATGCGTCGAGCGCGCGAGCAACGGTTGCTGATGCTCCGCGATTTGCACGATGGTGTGGGGCTCGGAAGCGAAGCCGCGCGTCGCAAGCTGCGCCGCTTGGGTGACGAGGGCGCGCCAGGCGAGCTTGCCGAAGCGCTGTTGGAGCGCGAACAGGCCGGCAACCTCACCGGGAATGCCCACGGTTTGTCCGCGCTTTTCGTCGGGGATCGGGCGTTGGTCGAGCACGGCGGCGTCCACGGCGGCGGGCGCGGCTTCGCGAAAATCGAAGACGTAGGCGCGCTTGTCGCGCGCCGACCACACCATCGCGAAACCTCCGCCACCGATGCCGCTCGACGCCGGATCCGTGAAGCCGGCCACGAGCGCGGCGCACACGGCGGCGTCGAAGGCGTTGCCGCCAGCCGCCAGCACGCGGGTAGCTTCTCGCGTTGCGCCGGCGCTCTCGGTAGCGACGGCGTAGCTACTGGCAGGTGGCGCGGCGCCCACGTTGGGAACGACCGCCAACAAGCCGGCGCTCACGCACGCGGCAATCAGCGCCCCGGGAAGCCGGCGCCGCAGCGACGAGGCGCTGACAGTTGGTTGGGCCATGGGTCGAGGCGAATCCTAACGCTCAGTTGCCACGCCGGTAGGGGGGCCGTATGAAGCAGGCATGCGTTTCTTGTTCGTGATGGATCCGGCCGAGACCATGACCTCGGACAAGGACACCACATTTGCGTTCCTTCGGGGAGCTCGCGCGCTCGGTCACTCTTCTTGGCATTGTTTGCCCCAGCAGGTTTCGTTGCGCGGGGCCGACGGTTTTGCCACGGCCCGGCCCATCGCGGTGAGCGACAACGCGCCCCACGTCGAGCTCGGCGCCTCGGAAAGGCTCGAGCTTGCTGCGCTGGACGCAATCTTCATCCGCAAAGACCCACCCTTCGACGCCGGCTACCTGTACCTGACTCAGCAGCTCGATCGCGTGAAAGATCGCGTTTTGGTGGTGAACGACCCGCGCGGCGTTCGCGACGCCAACGAGAAGCTATTCGCCTTCAATTTTCAAGAGCACACGCCGCGCTCACTGGTCAGCGCCAGCCGCAGCGAGATTTTGGAGTTCGTCAGCGAGGTCGGCGGTAACGCCGTGCTGAAACCGCTCGACGGCGCCGGCGGCAGCGGCGTGGTCACCATTTCGACCGGTGATCGCAACGCGCGCTCGCTGGTGGATATTTGGACCCACGAGGGCAAACGCCTGGCGATCGTGCAGGAGTACCAACCGGCGGTGCGCGTTGGCGACAAGCGCGTGCTCTTGCTCGACGGGCGTCCGCTAGGTGCCATCTTGCGGGTGCCGCGCGAGGACGACGTGCGCGCCAACATCCACGCCGGCGGCACCGTGAAGCCGACCGAGCTCACCCCGGCCGAGGCGGCCATCGTCAGCGCGGTCGGCCCACGCCTGGTCGAGCACGGCTTGTACTTCGTCGGGCTCGATCTGATTGGCGAGAAGCTGATCGAGGTCAACGTGACCAGCCCGACCGGCATTCAGGAGCTGGCCCGGTTTTTGGGCCGTCCCGTCGAGCAGGACGTGATTCGTTGGGTGGAAGCCAAAGTGCGAAGTCGGGCCTGAGCCTCGACCAAGGGGGGCGCCGTCCGTCGAAAATTTGGCCGGAAAGGGCCGGAGGTGCAGGGTGAAGGCATGGCCCGGCGCTGCGAAGTTTGTGAAAACCTCTCGCCCGAAGCTCCTCCCGTGCGGCGCTTACAGCGCTTTTTGGTCGAGGGGCGAGTCTTGGCGCTTTGCGCCGAGCATGCCCATGCTTTTCGCGAACGACGCCCTGAGACGATCGCGGGCGTGGCTGAGCTGTTCCGCGAGGAAGACGGCAAGCGCTCGCTGGTGTCGCGGCGCGCGCCGCTCGACCGGCGTCAGTTTCCGATGCGGCCCGAAGGGCGGCGTCGGTCCAGCGGGCGACGCGCCAACGAAGCTGGCTGAGCTGCTCGGTCCGCGGCTAAGTTGCGGCCGAAGCGTTCGACATGTCCACGCCGCAGCCAAAGTCTTCGAGTGAGCGCTACCTGGTTTGGTCGCTGTTGCTGGTCGCGCTGGCGGCGTCGGGGTGGCTCGTTCATCGGGCCAAACCGCGCGCGGCCGTCGCGCCCGACTTCGAGCTTTTGACGGCGGTGCCGGTGGGACCGGAGCTGCTGGTCACGGCCGACGTGGCGGCTTTGAGCCCCGCCGTCGCGCTCGAGCTGTTGCGGGCGGGCGGCGGCGCCCTTTTGGGGCTGCGCGAGCTGTGCGGTTTCGAGCCGATTTTGGGGCTGCGGCGGGTGGCGTTCGCGGTGCCGTTCCGTGCCCAGAACGCGGGCGGCGCCTCGGACTTTGCCTTGCTGGCGCAGACGTCGCTGACACCGGAGCCGGTGCTGCGCTGCGCCGAAGCGGTGATGCGCAAACGTGGCGGTCAGCCGGTGCGCTCGAGCCTCGGGCGTTTCACGTCGGTGCGAGACCAAGGCAAGCCGCTCGGTGAGGTGGCGATTCGCGACGACGGGCTGTTGGTGCTGAGCGGCGGCCAGTACTTTCGCGACGTGCTGGACGCCGCCAACGGCGTCGCGCTGGGCGACGAAGCCGCACGTTTACGCACGCGAGTCCACGCCGGCATTCGCCGACGCCTCGCCCCCAGCCAGCTTGCCGTAACGATGCTGCCCGGCCCGAGCTTGCCTTTGCCGGGCGTACAGGCGTTGGGGCTCGGTCTGGACGTCGGGCAAGACGTGCGGCTGCGCGGCTATGTCGGCTGCGCGTCGGCGCCGGCCTGCGTCGAAGCGCGTCGCATGCTCGAGCAAATCAAAGCCGACGTGGCGCGCGACGCCGGCCTTTCGGGCCTCGCGTCGTTGACCGTCGCCGAGCACGACGTCGAGCTCGAGGTTTCTGGCCATTTACCACGCGAGCAGCTGGCTCCGCTGTTGGCTCAGCTGCTCGCGCCCTGACGGGGCGTTACTTGTCTTTGCCCTCGCCCAGCAAGCCGGGCAGGACGTCGGCGGGAGCGCCCAGGCGCGCCACGCTCTCCAGGTGATGCACGAGGAAGCTGCGGTTGTCGGTGACCGACAGGTTCTGCATCTCGAGCGCGCCGATGCGATCGCTGGGAGTGAAGGCGGCGTCTTCGACCCGCTCCATCGACAGCTTGTCGGGGCCGTAGGCCATGTACTCGGCCTTGGTCGCCAGAATCGAGTAGTCGTCGCCGCGGCGCAGCTCGAGCTTGACCGAGCCGGTGACGCTGGGCGCTACCCAACGCGTGAGCCCGTCTTTCAACAGCATGGCTTCGGGGTCGAACCACTTGCCCTCGTACAAGATGCGCCCGAGCCGGCGGCCGAGGGTGAAGTAGAGGTCGAGCGTGTTCTCGTTGTGGATGGCCGACAGCAGCCGCTCGTACACGATGTTGAGCAGCGCCATGCCGGGCGCCTCGTAGATGCCGCGGCTCTTGGCGTCGATGACGCGGTTTTCGATCTGATCGCTCATGCCCAAGCCGTGCCGACCGCCGATGCGATTCAGCTCGCTGAACAAATCGAATAGAGAGGCGAATTTCTTGCCGGAAATAGCCACCGGAATGCCGCGCTCGAAGGTGAGCTCGACTTCTTCCGGCTCGACCTTGGCGTCGCGCTTCCAGTGCGCCACGCCCATGATCGGGTCGACGATGTGCAGGCCCTTGTCGAGCTGCTCCAAGTCCTTGGCTTCGTGAGTGGCGCCGAGCACGTTCGAGTCGGTGCTGTAGGCCTTCTCGGTGCTCATCGTGTAGGGTAGGCCGACCTTGACCAGGTACTCGCTCATTTCTTTGCGGCCCCCGAACGCGTCCACGAACTTTTGATCGAGCCAGGGCTTGTAGATCTTCAAGTTCGGGTTGGTCAGGATGCCGTAGCGGTAGAAGCGCTGGATGTCGTTGCCCTTGTGGGTGCTGCCATCGCCGAACACGTGCACGTCGTCCTCGCGCATGGCGCGAATGATGGCGGTGGTGGTGACGGCGCGACCGAGCGGTGTCGTGTTGAAGTACTTCTTGCCGCCGCTGGACAGGTGGAACGCGCCGCATTGAATCGCGGTCAGCCCTTCTTGCACCATGGCCGCGCGGCAGTCGATCAAGCGCGCTTCGACCGCGCCGTGCTCCAGCGCGACGCCCGGAATGGTCGTGCAATCCTTCTCGTCGGGCTGCGCCAAGTCGGCGGTGTACGCGTACACCTTCATGCCGCTACGGCTCAACCAAGCCACGGCGCAGCGCGTGTCGAGCCCTCCCGAAAACGCGATGCCCAAACGAGTGCCCTCAGGCGGCAGCGTGCGATAAATCCGGCTCATGCGCGCCGTGCTTAGCACAGGTTTTTGGCGGCGGTTGCGCCCGCGGTGGCTTCATCCAGACGTCGCCAGAAGGTCTTCGGTAGGCCCAGGTTCCTGGCGCGGGCAGCTGCCCGCGCGCGCCGCGGGCAGCTGCCCGCGCAGGCCAGGCCTACCATGGGAGTCTGGCCAAGGCGGGCGCCCACCGCGGGCAGCGGGCTTGCGGTGCGCTCGGCGACGTGGTGGAAACCTTACCGCTGCCGACGACACATCCTACGCCGCCGCCCAACCGAGAGTGAGCATGACCCATGCTGGGTGAACGAACGTCACCGAGCCTCGACAACAGCGAGGAAGCACGGGCGTTTCTCCAGGCGCGGCTCGCGCTGTTCTGGAAGATCCTGTTCTGGCTGATGGCTGCCGCGAGCGGGCTGGGAGCGGTGGGCGCCCTCAAGCGACCCGGTCCGGATCTACTGCTCGACGTGGTGCTTGCCGCGCTGGCAGGCGCGTTTTGGTGGCTGTGCCGTGGAGGCGAGCGGTCGGTGCGGTTCCTGCGAGCGCTGGAAGCCGCAGGTATCTTGCTGTTCTTCAGCGCCTCTTCGTTCATCGGCCGCTACGTGCTGGTGGGCTTCCTGCGAGAACGAGGGCTCGGCACGGCCGAAGGGGCGCTGATGGCCGACGCCTACTTGTCGGTCTTGGGGTTGACCGGAACGGCGCTGATGATCGCGGTGCGGGCCGCGGTCGTGCCGTCGTCACCGCGTCGCACCCTGCTCGTGACGACCTTGGTCGGCGTTCCTGCGCTGTTGACGCCGACGCTGTTGGTCCCGGTCGCCCAAGGCGGATTCAAGCTGCGCGAATTGGCTTCGGGCGCCTACCCTTGGTTCCCCGCCGCGCTGGCCATGGTCTGGACGTTCGTGGTCGTCACCTGCGTGGTGACGTCCAGGGTCATTTACGGCTTGCGGGCGCAGGTGCGTGAAGCGCGCCGGCTCGGCCAGTACGTGATCGAAGAAAAGATTGGCGAGGGCGGCATGGGCGAAGTGTACCGCGCGCGCCACGGCATGATGCGGCGGCCGTCGGCTTTGAAGCTGCTGCGAGCCGACCGCGCCGAGGAGCGAGACCTCATGCGCTTCGAACGAGAGGTTCAGCTCACTGCGCGTCTCACCCACCCCAACACGATCACGATCTTCGACTACGGCCGCACCGACGAAGGCGTGTTTTACTACGCGATGGAGTTGCTGAACGGGGCCAACCTGCAGCGCGTGGTCGAAGTTTCCGGACCGCTACCGGAAAGCCGTGTCGTCCGCATCCTGAAGATGGCGTGCGGCGCGTTGATCGAGGCGCACGCGATCGGCCTGATTCACCGCGATATCAAGCCCGCCAACATCATGCTGTGCACGCAGGGCTTGGAGCCGGACGTGGTGAAGCTGCTCGACTTCGGTTTGGTCAAAGAGCTTGCCGGCAACGGCGACGCGAACGTCTCCGTCGCCAGCAACGTGGTCGGCACCCCGCACTACATGGCACCCGAGAGTATTCTCTCACCCGGCGCGGTCGACGCGCGCGCGGACATTTATGCACTCGGAGCCGTCGCCTATTTTCTCTTGGCCGGACGCGAGGTGTTCGACGGCACCAGCATCGTGCAGGTCTGTAGCCAGCACCTCTATCAAGAGGTCACCCCGCTCACCGAGCTGGGCGTCACCGTGTCTCCCGAGCTCGAGCGGATCGTGCGCGATTGCTTGGCGAAGAAGCCGGAAGCGCGCCCGGCGAGCGCCGCTGACCTGCGCCGCAGGCTCGAAGCATGCCCAGTCGAGGTCTGGGACGCCGAGCAAGCTCGGCTGTGGTGGAGCGAGCACGCCCAGGCCCTGGAGGCGCGGCGATCGAGCAAGTCAGCCAGTGAGCGAACCATCGCCGTCGACGGCCGCTCGCGCGCCAAGCTCCTTCCGGAGACTTGAGCTCGGCGCCGCGCGCCGGTAATTCAGGGCGGAACCACGCCGACGGTGATGATCTCGTCCGTGGGCGGTAGCAGCGGCTTGTCTTCTTCGCCTTCCTTGCGGACGCGCTTGCCGTTCTTGTCGACCACCTCGACCGCGACCTCGATCGCAACGGTGGCCGGCTCGTAGGTGCGGAAGCCCAAATCGAGCCCGGTAAGGCCGGCGATGGTCGACGGGATCCATTCTTTTACCAGCAGATCGTCGAAGGAGCGGTTCTGCCAATGGAAGGCGTGGTTGGTATACGTGACGGTGGGATCCTCCATGTCTTCGGGATCTGCGCCTTCGATCACGGGCGGGTTTTTGAGGAGATCCATGACGGTCGCCAGATCGGTCGCCATTTCCTGCAGGTCCGAATACGTGAAGGTACCGTGCGCGCGCGACGCCTCGCCCTTGCCCTTGCCGCTCACGATGTAGCGTTTGTCGATGCCCGAGAAATTGGGCATGTACTCTTCGTTGTCAGGGTCGGTCAGCTGCAGGCCCGGGTAGTAGCGGCCGAACTCGTTCCACGGATCGACCAGCATCTCGACCACGTGCTCCTCATCGTCGAGGTTGCTGATGGTCCAAGTCACTTGCACTTCGATGTCGTCCGTCGTCACCCACGGTCGGCGCCCGTACGGCTCCATGTCGATTTGGTTCAGCTCGCCGCGCGTCGCGTCGGTCGGGGCCAAGATCGGGAACGCGGTGCCCTTCTTGACCTCGAAGATCTGCATCTCGCCGTCGTCGTAAATCGGCGCCACGTCCTTGGTCATGCCGACCTGCACGATGGGCAGGCTCTCTTGATGGTCTTGCGAGCTGCAGCCCGCGCTGAGCACCGCCAGAAGACCCAGGCCTAGAAGCGTGGGGGCCCCAGGCCCCGACCAGGGGCTATCGACCCCCGCCGCCCGATCTCGAAATCGCCGGATTTCTCGCATGATTTGTCTCCGGATCACGTTGGTCTCTCTAACGCTGCCAGCCCCGTGCCAGGCCGGTCCTTCACTTCTTCGAAGCGCGGAACGCGAACGGGAAGGCGGCGTTGGTCGGCTTGTCTGCCGCCGGGAAGTGCAAGCGCTGGAAGGTGCGCAACATGCAGCCTTCGACGCGCGGGTTCTTGAGTGAAGAGCCGGTGATGTTGGCGGCCGACACGTCGCCGCCGGGTGAAATGCTGAATGCGATGCCGACGTTGCCCTTCAGCGTCGGGTCGTGCGCCGAGGCCATCTCGAAGCAGGCCTGGAAGGCGCCCATGCGCGACATGACGACGCGCTGAATCTGCGCGGGGGTCAAGCCTTGGCCGGCGGCGGCCTTTTGCGCGCCGGCCACCTTGCGCTCGCCGTCGCCACCGTTGCCGGTGCCTTCGCCGCCGCCCAAGCCGCCTTTGCCGTTGCCGCCCAGGCCGCGTCCGCCGGGGCCGCCCGAGCCGCTGCCGAAACCGCCGCCGCGCCCGGGGCCCCAGCCGGTGTCGAGCGTGCCGGAGCCGAACGGCACGCCCCCTTCTTCGGTGCCGCCACCGGCGTTACCGCCGCCGTGCAGGCCGGTGCCGCTGCCCGCGCCGAGCACGATGTCGTCGGAGCGCAAGCCACCGAGCGCGTCCGCGACGGAGCTGATGGTGCCGAGCGTCTTTTTCACTTCGTCGCCGACTTCGCTCGAGAGCGCTTCGGACATGCCGCCCAGGCCCGCCTTGATTTCGCCGGTTTGGTGCGTCTCTTTGGCGTCGCCGTTCTTGCCCAGCTTGCCTTCGTCGCCTTTGATCTTTTTGCCGCCGCCTTGGGGCTTCGGATCTTTGGCGCCCGGATCTTTGACGCCCTGGCCCTTGTCGTCTTCGGCCTTGCCGGTTTGGGGCGGAGGAATTTCTTCTTCTTGCTTCAGGTTGAACTGAAGCATCAGCTCGGCTTGGCTGGTGAGCTCGAGCGGCTTCGGAATCTCGCGCGGGGTTTGGGTGGCCCACAGCAGTGCCAAACCGCCCAGCACGGCGACGCCCGCGAACAGGAACGAGAACAAGAAGCCCCAGTCCAGCCGCGTCTTCCGCTTCATGGGCGGGACGGCGTTGGAGAACTGGAAGAAGACGCCGAAATTGCCGTACTGAATCAGGCCGTAGTCGCCGGCGACGATCGGAATGGGCGCACCGACGCGGCCCAGATCGGCCGGATCCTCTTTGCGGCCCCGCAAATACACTTCGCCGCCGGTGGCGCCGCGCGTGTCGAGCTCCCAACCGCTGCCCACGGCGCGAATCGGCAGCTCCGATACGGACGCGCTGTCCGGCTTGGCGACGACCGCGCCTTCACCCTCACCGATTTTCAGCGAACGGCCGGGGGTCAGATAGTCGGTGGCCAGCACGGTGGTGCCCCACACTGCCGCGGCCCGCAAGCTGACGACGGGGACTTGCGTCTGACTCATCGGAGGGCGGCGCTCCGCCGCGAATCGGACAGCTCACCCAAGAACGAGCGATGCCCCAGCGCACCCGCTTCGAACTCGGCGCGCACGCGACGCAAGAAGTAGATGACCTGCGGAGACTTGAGGCGACCTTCGACCTCGACCGTCTCGAACTTGTAGGTCTTCACGCCTTCCTTGTCCTCTTTGACTTTGACCTCGGCCGCCGACTGGCTTTTGGGCGCCGCGGTGCCGGCTGTCTTCACCGAGTCTTCTTTGGTGGCCGCCTTCGCGTCTTCCGCGGTGGTCGGTTGCTCGTCGGGCTTGTCTTGCTCTTTGTCCCGCTCTTGTTCCTTCTCTTTGTCCGCCTCTTTGCCCTTTTTGGACTTGGCGGGCGCAGGTTTGGGAGCGGGCTTTGCTGCAGGTTTGGCGGCGACTGGCTTGGGCTTCGCCTTGGGCGCAGCCTGAGCCACGCCGACGCCAGCCAGCAGCGCGGCCACCGAGAGCGACACGATCCAACGCCCTACCATTCGAGCCTCACAGCATACTCAGAAGCGGCAACTCGGGCCAACGCCATTGCGCACGACCACGGTGTGATACCGCGCGCCTTGGTGGTGAGAGCCGCGCCGCAGCCGCACCCGCTACAGTGGCGGTGTTCAGAGGCTCGGGGCGCGCACCCACGACCGTGATCTTGCGTCGGCTCGCCGGACGGTCGCGCTCACACCCACACTCTGCCACGCCGTCGCCTTTTTTTCGCCGCCGGTCACTTTTCACGCAACGCACCTCGCCCCCGCCCGAACAGGTCTCATGCACGCAGCTCGCGGTGAGCGGCGGCGCAAACACCGAGGTCGGACGATGTCAGCAGTAGGTATGGGCGGCAATTACATCAGCGACGGGTCACTCATGGAGTGGCTCGCAACGCAGCAAGACCGCATCTACGGCGACTTGCGCGAGTCCATGGACCTGTCGGAGACGCGGGCCACATTTACCGACGAGCTGAACAACATCAAGGCGCACCTACACGAAGCCAACGACAGCAAGAATCACGACTTCAGCAAGGTGGACGATGAGCTGCAAGCCTTCATGACCAAGTACGGTTCCGATCCGAGCTTCTCCAAACTGTGCGAAGGCCTCGACGACCTCGCCGCGCGTATTCACCACGACATCGGTAGTCAGAAGAGCTACGCCGACGACGTGGCGACGTTCGACGCCAGAAACAACGCCTATTGGGCTCAGCAGTCCGACATCAACAAGGACCCCTCGCTCTTGGCCACGCTGAAGGCGAGTGGTGAGCTGCTCAGCCAGCCCCAGTACCCCGTCAAACCGCCGGTTCAACAGTATACCTCCGACGACGTGAAGACCTGGGATGAGCTGATTGGCGGAAAAACGGACACCGCGAGCAAGAACGATCAGCTCACGATGATCCACATCCAAGAGCTCAAAGCGACGCTCGATCAGGGCAGTCAACTCGCGTCGACGTTCATCTCGAGCGGCGACAAAACCAACAGCTCCATCATCAACAACATCGCCTGAGGCGCCATGTCGACTTCCATCGTCGCGACGTCGGCTCCATCCAGCTCGATGAACGCCCTTGGCTCCGGGGCGAGCGCGCTGAGCCCCGAGGAACGCCTTCTGGCTTTGGTCGTGTACACGCAAGTCAGCCAGATGAGCGAGGCCAAGACCTCGGTCAATTTGAACGCCGAGCAGTTGGAGAAACTGCGCGACCAGGTCAAAAAGGCACTCGACGAGGCGCGCGAGGCCAAGAAGGATTCGGGCTTCTGGGGCGATCTCGCGAAGCTGTTCGGAAGTGACCTCGCTACTATTGCGAGCGCGGTTGCTGCGGTCGCGGCGGTCATCGCCACCGGCGGGGCGGCGGCGGCGATTCTGGCCGTCGTGGCAGCAGCCGCGACGATGGCGGCAGATCACGCCAAGGAGCTGGGTATCCCGACGGAGGTGGCGATGGGCATCGCCATAGCGGCCAGCGTGGCCAGCGTGTGTTGTGGCGACGGGAAAGCCTTGTTCAAGGTGAGCGATGCCGTCAAACACGTTGCCAAGGACGTGAAGCTGGTCGGCCAAGCTTCCGCGGCGGTCTTCAAGGCGGAAGGGGGAGGTTTTGGGATGGTGTCCGCCAAGTACGAGCGCGATGCCGGTTACTTGCAGGCGGACGCACGCAGCGCGGACGGGCGACAGGACTTGGTCTCAGCCGACATCGACGAAGCGCTGGACCGTTTTTCGTCGGCGCTCGACCATCAGAACAGCGCGGTCAAACTGACCAGCGGAGTGCTGCAGCAGAGCTCGGCGGCGAACTACGCCATCTTGAACAATTGGGGAGGAGCAGCATGAACATTACCAGCGCAACCAATAGTGGAAGCCAATTCCTCTCGCTCGACTCGGACAACGTGTCTCACGGGGGCGTGACCAGCATGAGCGGAGAGCTGGCAGTCTTGATGCT
>JBEQSW010000602.1:0-12697 GCA_040348565.1 Myxococcales bacterium
GAAGCTAGCACGAAAGGTATAAAGGGGCGGCGCCCGTCCTCACGGGACCGCACGCCTAGCCGCAGCGACGCCCGTACCGAATGATCCCGATCAAGGACCAGAACCCCACACGGACCTTCCCGTTCGTGAACTACCTGCTGATCGCGGTCAACGTCGCGGCCTACGTGTGGGAAGCGCTGCAGATCAACCAGAGCGGCGACGCGGCGGTGGTCTCGGGCTACGGCCTCGTGGCCACGCGCTTCCTTACGGATCCCGCGGGTGAGGCCTTCACCATCTTCACCAGCATGTTCATGCATGGAGGGCTCGCGCACCTCGGCAGCAACATGCTCTTCTTGTACATCTTCGGTGACAACGTCGAAGACATGCTCGGCCACGGCCGTTACGTCGCCTTCTACGTGGCGTGCGGAATGGCAGCGGCCGCCGCACAAATTCTGACCGGCCTCGGTAGCCCCGTGCCGATGGTCGGTGCCTCGGGCGCCATCGCGGGCGTGCTGGGCGCTTACGTTGTCTTGTTTCCGCGCGCGCCGATTTTGGTCATCAACCCCGTCCCACTGTTGTGGCTGTTCTTCGGCTTGTTTCTGTCGGTGCCGGCGTGGCTGATGGTCGGGCTGTGGTTCGTGGGCAACGTGGTGCCGGCGTTCGCGTCCTTGGGCATCCAAGAAGTGGGCGGCGTCGCGTTCTTCGCGCACATCGGCGGCTTCCTGACCGGCTTGTTGGGGATTCGGCCGCTGTTGTCCGGCCGCCCTCGACACCCCACATTCGAGTGGGCCGGCTGGCGCCCGCCACCCCGCCGCCCCGTCTCCCGCTCCCGCTACGAAGCCTGGCGCGATCGCTAAACCCGCAGCTTGGCTGCCAAACCGCAGCCTGAATTTCAGAAGCTTCTGTAGCGGATCCAGGCCACCTCGTACGATCGAGATTTTTTCACAGGGAGGACGGGAGGACGGGAGGTCGAGGCAGGAGGCGAGAATTCTTGGGCTCGCGCTGCCGCCTGCGAGCTGCAAGCTCGGTCCCTCCTCAACCTCGGAGAAAACATTTTTCGATTCGGTCATCCGAATCGAAAAATGCGTTCTCGCCTCTCTGTGGACCTCCCGTCCTCCCGTCCTCCCTGTGAAATCCCCGAGGCTCTCGACACGACCCGCCAGCACGCCAGCAGCCCGAAGCGGTCGCCCGGCTTGGCCCTTGCGACGCTAAGGGAGCTTCTGCAAGCGCCCTGCAGCTTGGCAGCCAAATGAGCGTTGAATCATTGGTGACAGCCGCGACCGGTGACGTTGGTCCAGGCTGGCTTGACCCGGGGGCGGGGCGCCGACACGCTGCGGCCCTTCCATGGCTTCGGAGCTCCGCCTCTACAACACGCTGACCCGCAACACCGAGCCGCTTTCGCTGCGAAAGCCAGGCGAGGCGACCATCTACTGCTGTGGTCCAACCGTGTACGACGTGCCTCACGCCGGCCACGCGCGCGCGGCGTTGGCGCCCGATCTGTTGGTGAGACGGTTGGCGCATCGGGGCGTCAAGGTGACGTTCGTCCGCAACATCACCGACGTGGACGACAAGATCTTGGAGCGCTCCGCCAAGAACGGAGAGAGCCCGCTCGCGCTCTCGCAGCGCATGGCCGCCGTCTATCAGGAAGAAATGGCGAGCTGCGGTTGCTTGCCGCCGACTCACGAGCCCAAGGTCAGCGAAACCATCCCCGAGATCATCGCGCTCGTACAAAAGCTGATCGCCAACGACAGCGCGTACGTGCTGGACATGGGGCAAGGCAAGCAAGACGTGTACTTCGCGGTGCGCAGCTTTCCCGGCTACGGCAAGCTGTCACGCCGTAAAATCGACGATCTTCAAGCCGGCGCGCGCGTCGAGCGCGACGACCACAAGCGCGACCCGCTCGATTTTGCGCTGTGGAAGGGCGCCAGCGCCGAAGACTGGGCGTGGGATTCGCCGTGGGGCCGCGGTCGCCCCGGCTGGCACATCGAATGCTCGGCCATGGCCGAAAAGCACCTGCAGCATGGCTTCGACGTGCACGGCGGCGGCATGGATCTGATCTTTCCGCACCACGAAAACGAGATCGCGCAGAGCGAAGCCGCAGCGCCGGGCCAAGGCGACTACGCGCGCTGTTGGATGCACAACGGCTTCGTCAACGTCGACAAAGAGAAGATGAGCAAATCGCTCGGAAACTTCGTGACCGTGCGCGACGTGCTTGGGCGCAACGACCCCGAAGGCTTCCGCTGGTTCTTGCTGGCCGCGCACTACCGCGGCCCCATCCAGTTCGACACCGAGCAACTGTCGGACGGGCGCGTGGTGTTCCCCGGTGTCGACGAAGCCGAGCGTCGTGTCGACTACCTGTTCGCCACGGTCGAGCGCTTGAGCGAGCTGACGCGGGCCGGCGTGACCGCGCCCGGCAAGCTGCCCCCCGAGCTGCAGAAGTTCAAAACGGAGCTGGAGGCGGCCAGCAAACAAGGCGACGCCGCCCTGGACGACGACTTGAACACGCCGGTCGCGCTGGCCGCGCTCGGCGAAATGACGCGCATCGGCAACGAGACCGTCATGCTGGCCCAAAAGCGCAAGAAGGACGCAAGTTTCGTAGGCGCGGCTGGAATGCTCGGTCGGCTCGTGGGCGACGCCATCAAGGCGTTGACCCAGCAGCTGGGCCTGCTGAACGTCACGCCCGCCGCCTACGCCGCGCGCGTCAAAGAGCGCCGCCTCGCCCTCCGCAAGCTATCGGCCGCCAGCATCGAGCAAAAGCTGGCCGAACGAGTCGAAGCCCGCAAATCCAAAGATTTTGCCCGCAGCGACGCCATCCGCGACGAGCTCCTCGCCCTCGGCGTCGCCATCTCCGACGGCATCGACGGCTCCTCCGTCTGGACCATCACGCAATAATCCAAGTCATTGCGCGGAACCGTTACGGCTGCGCGAGGACCCAGATTTTTTCACAGGGAGGACGGGAGGACGGGAGGTTTGGTTGGTTCGAGCCGGGCGCCATCGTGCGACGACTGCGCAGTCGTCGCGCGATGACTCGCGACCCGAACCTGCTCGCGATCTCCCGCTCTGTAGCAGGGCGCTTTGCTTCGGAGTCTCGAGCGGCAACGACTGGGTGAGGTCCGATAGCTCCGGTCGGCTGCGCGGAGCCGAGCGACACCACGCGATCAACGTCCGGCGCGGCGCACCCGTGAAGCACTACGCAAGCGTCTAAGCAATTCGGCGCCCCTGCTCGCCTCCCGCCCTCCCGTCCTCCCTGTGAAAAAATCTGGGTCCACCCAGCACCGTTACGGCGCCGTGCAGTGACTCGCAGGCGCGACAGCGTCACCTGCTACCGGTACGGTAGTTTCTGCGAGGGGGGCTGCGGGGTGGCAGCCCCGAGCGATCAGACGCCGATGAAGAGGCGGTGGGCGAAGTTGCGCTCGAGCTTGGCGCGCAGCACTTTGTCGGCGGCGGTCTCGATGTCGTATTCGACGCGCTTGAACTCGAAGCGCTTCTTGGTCGAGTCGTACAGCGTGTAGCTGGCGCGGTTGTCGTAGTCGCGCGGTTGGCCGACGGAGCCGACGCTCACGATGTATTTGCGGTCGGGCTGCAGCTCGAAATCGATGGGCGGCAGCTCTTCGACCGAGTTTTTGGTCAGCGCGAACACCTTGCACAGGTGCGAGTGGCCGATCAGCGTCAGGGGCGCGAGCTCTTCGAAGATGGGCAGGCACTCACGCGCTTGCTCGGGGGCGAAGATGTATTCGAACTCTTCGAGCCGCACCGGCGAGCCGTGACACAAGTTCACCGACTGCTCGGGCAGCTTGATTTGGTACGGCAAGTCCTTCAGCCACGCCATGTTCTCGGCGGACAGGAGCTGGGCGTGCAGGTCGAGCGCGTGGCGCGCCGCCTCGTAGTAGTACGAGTAGTCCATGCGGCCCGCGACGGCGGCGTCGTGGTTGCCGAGGATGGTCGCTTCGACCATGCCGCGGACCACGTCTGCGCACTCGTTGGGGGAGCCGCCGTAACCGACGGTATCTCCCAAACAATAGTAGCGATCTACCTCTTCGCTCTTGAACGCCTCGACGACGGCGCTCAGCGCTTCGTAGTTCGCGTGGATATCGCTGAGGATGCCGAGGCGCATGCTGGAGGTGAGTGACGGGCTTTCGGGTCGCGGTAAAGAAACGTGAGGGTAACACGCTTCCGGGTGACGCTAAGCAATCCTCCGGCGGGCGGCTGTGCGCAAGTGTTTTACGCAGCTGTTTTCGGGTTGGACGCGCGGGGTGCCGGCCGTTCAGTGCTTGCGGCCTCGGAGTCGGGCCTGGCCCGGGCTGGCCGGGAACGGCCAACGCCGGAAAGGGGCGGATCCGAAGGGCGGTGTTACGCTGCCGCCGCATGCAGCATGAACCCGCCCCCGAGCCGATCATCGAGCTAGTTCGCGCGTGCCTGGACTACGTGAAGCGCTCGCTGGGCACGGAGCTCGATTTCACTCCCGAAACCCTGCCACTCCTCGACCATTACCTGAGCGAGGTGCGCGAGGAGCTCGCCGGCAAACCGGAGCTGGTCGAGCTCACCGCCCACGCCGCCGGCGCCTACTTCGGCGAGGTGCTGCGCCGGCAGATGCGCGGCTTTTGGCACATGCCCTCGGCCAGCCTGCACGACTACCAAATTTGTTCCAGCGTCGCGTTCGTGGCCATCAACCCGTTCGGCGTCGCCTACGACGCCCTGTACGGGGGTACGGAGCACGGGGGCCCACGCTCCAACCTGCGCCTGGCCCCCGAAGACCACGGCTACATTGCCGCGCGCTTGGCGACCGTGCCGGAGCTGCCGGAAGACCAATATTTCTTGCTGACCACCCGCATCGAGGTGATCGAAATCACGGTCGAAGCCTTGCGGGCGCGGCTGGAAGAGCAGGGCTACTCCGAAACCGAGTACACCCCAGAGGATTATCAAGCCGAGCTGCGCTACTTGAACTGACGGACGGGGCTCAGCGCGCCGGGCGCTCGGCTTCGTCGCCGACGGTGAAGCGGGCCGGCAGCTCCAGCAGGCGGGGCGGGCTGGCCTCGGTGCCGAAGAAATCGCGCGCTTGTACGGTGTAGCGACCGGGCTTGAGGCCGCTGACCAGCCATTCGGCGTCGGCGCGCAGCCAAACGACGGGCACGCCTTCGACCAGCAGGTAGAGCGGGCTGTCGCCGTGGTTTTGAAAGACGAGCCCCAGCTTGGGGGCGCCGGGCTCGGGCTTGGCCGGTGGCGGCAACGCCCGCGCGTGAAAGTCGGTCAGCTCGCGCTCATCGATCAACGCCACGAACGGCGGTCCCGGCAACTCGCCCTGACGCGAGCTTGAGCCCGTTGGCGGTACCGAAAGCCCGTCTACGGCCAGCTCCAGTCGCTTGGTCAGCTTGGTTGCCTCGAGCTCGAAGCGCTCGCCCGACGCCCAGGTGTAGTTGGCCCGCAGCGGTACCCACTCCGGCCTGCAGGCGGACGACTCGGGCGCCACCGCCAACAGCTCGACCAGCAGACGGCAGAGCAGCGCCCCCGCGCCGCCCGCCGCCGGCGCGACGGTTTGCTCGAGCTCCAGGCGTCCGACGCTCGTCTCGAGGCGTTGCTTTTGCGTGGCCAAGCCGAGCGCGTTGTCGCTGCCCGCCAAGACGACGCTCGGATCCGAAAGTGGGATCACGTCGACGCGATGCTCGGCCAAGGTGGCGCGCAGCGTGCCGGGTGGCAGCGGCGTGTAGGCTTCGGCGTTGGGCCAAACCAGCAAGTGTCCGTAACGGTCGTCCCGAGCTCGGATTTCGGTGCCGGTCGGAAACGGAAACGCCTTGGACGAGAGCCGCAGCCGGAGCCTGCCGAGCGACGAAAGCTCGATGGTGACGTCGAAGGCGTTGCGATCGCGAGCCTTGTTCAGCACCTCGGCGTTGCCTTCCGGCGAGCGTGGGGGCGGCGCGTCCAGCCAGCGCAGGCGCGCCTCGAGCAGCAAGCCGGGCGCGGCTCGCAGCTCGGCCTCGGCCGAAAGCGCGTCGTCTTCGCGCAGCGGGCGCGGCGGCTCCGGCACTCCGGCGTCGGAAGGCGCCTCGGCCTGCGGGTGTCCGGCGTCGCGCGCCGTCGCTTTGGTGGGGCCCGCGACCAGCGGCGTCGGCAACACGCTGGCGTTGGGGCTGGGCTCGCTAGCGCTGGCGATTCCCGGCGGATCGTTGCGGCGTTGCTCGCAAGCGGTCAGGGCGGCCACGCTGCCCGCCAGCGCCAACGCCCAGGCACCGCCAAGCGAAGTTCGGACGTGGCGAGCCATGCGCGGCGAAGCTACCGCAGCTCGAGCTGCATCACCACCGCGTCCTCGCCCGTGTCCGAGTAGTAGCGTGCGCGCCGATCCAGCTCTTGGAAGCCGAAGCGCAGGTACAGCGAAAGCGCCGCTTGGTTGCTCTCGCGCACTTCGAGCAAAATGACGCGCGCGCCACCGAGCTCACCTTCGCGTTTGAGCTCGGAGACCAAGACGCGCGCGATGCCACGCCGGCGAACGGCGGCGGTCACGCCCAAATCGGTCAGGTGAAGCTCGTCGGCGGCGCGCCAGGCCAACGAAAAGCCGACCACGACGCCGCCCAGGCGTGCGACGCGCAAGAGCGCGTAGGGGCGCCGCAGCTCGGCCAAAAAGTCGACGCCCAGCCCGCATTCCTGGGCAATCGGCTCGAGCGCGGGGACGTCCGCCGGCGTGGCGGACGCGATGACGAAGGCTTCTTGGCCGTTCATCGCGTCATCGCCCACGCGCGCGCGGCCAGCAACGGCACGTCCAGCGCCAACTTCAACTGTCCGTCGGGTCGCAGCACCGCGCCGGAAAACGGTCCCGAAAGCGCGATCAACGACGGCACGGTGCGAATCGCCACCGACTCCACCGTCGAGACGTGCTCGACCCCCACCACGACCGGCAGCACGCCGTCGACGCGCAGCTCGACGCTGACGGGCGCATGCTCGCGCGCCGAACGACCGAGACAGGCGGCCAGCCGTACGCCGCGGAAACCGCCGCGCGACTGCTCGACTCGACCCGTGAAATCGACGGGCAAGGCGTAGTCGTCGCCGCCTTCGCGCAACCACAACACGTCGACCACGCTTTGATCGCTGGGCACTTCCAGGGTTGCCACCAAACCGCCCGAGTCACCGGTGCGCAGGTGGATGGTGCCGCCCAACCGGCGCACCGCGTCCTCGGCCAAATCCAAGCCCAAGCCGCGACCGCGCAACAGGTCGGCGCGCGTGCTGGTGGTGAGACCGGGCAGGAACAAGATCAACAACAGCTCGCCCTCCAGGCTGCGGTCGGCTTGCTCGCGCGTCATGATCCCGCGCTCGACGGCCAATTGTCGCAGGCGCGCGGTGTCGACGCCGTGCCCGTCGTCTTCGACCACGATGCGCAGCCACTCGCCCAAGCGCGTCGCGCGCAGCGTGACCACGCCCATCTCCACCTTGCCCGCTAAGCGCCGCTCGTCGGGTCGCTCGATGCCGTGGGTCACGGCGTTCTTCGCCAGCTGAATCAGCGCGTCGTAAAGGCGATCAGCCACGCGGCGGTCGATCGGCAACTCTCCGCCGATGGCCGCGACGCGCACGCGCTTGCCTTCTTCGTCGGCGAAACGCATCACCGCGCGCGACAAGCGGTCGAACAGCAAGCCCACCGACGTGCGCCGCAGCTCCAAGAGCGCGCCGCGCATTTCGCGCGAGCGCCGCTCGACCACCTCGGAGCCGCGGCGAAACGCGGCCGCGCCGCGCTCGGCGTTGGTGGCATTGGCGCGCAGTGTGGCCGTGGCCGCTTCGATGCGCGCGAGGGCCAAACCGTTGTTACCGACGAGCCGCGTCGGCTCCAAGATGCGCAGCGCCTCGTGCAAAGCGGTTTGGGCGGCGCGCAGCCGAGTCGCAGTTTGGCGCGCCAAATCCGCCCCCCGCACCATGTCGTACCCGACCATGCTCACGTGCTCGATGCGCTCGAAGAAGCGATCGACCTCGGCCGAAGCGATGCGCAGCTGGCCGCCCTCTTCGCTGCCGTCGAGGGGAGGGCGACTGGGCGGCTGGCTCTTGGCGCGGCCCAGGCGGCGCGCCGGCACATCGGACTTGCGCAGCGGCGGCAGCGCGTTGCTCGACAACATGCGCAAAGTCGCGATGCCGCGCGCCGGATCTTCGACCAAAAGGGCGATGATGGCCCGGTGACGCGCCAGCTCCACCACCGCCGCGGCCGCGCTGGCTTCGGCGGGGCCCAGGCTGCGCAGGCGCGACTCGAGGCCGTGGCAGTACCAGGCCGTCACGTCGTCGCCCACGGAAGCAGCCGCGCCTTTCATGGCGTGGACGCTGCGTTTGGCGTTGCCCAGCCCGACCTCGGCGCTGTCGGTCGACGCCAACACGGCGTCCAGCTCGCCGAGCCGGTCGCGCATGGCGGCGTGGTATTCGGCGCGGTAGCGCTCGTCGATGCGCGACGGTCCGAGGCCCGGCGGTGGCTCCGGAAAGCGCGTCGACAGGGCGGGCTCTCCTCGCTCGAGACGCACCAGCACGCTGGCCAAGAGGGCGCGCACGGCGGGTAACGCCGTTGCGTCACCCTCGCGAATCCGCGCGCTGTGTTGGCCTATTACCAAGGCCAAATCGGGGTAGCCGGCCATGGCCAGCGAGCCCTTGAGCGAGTGCAGCGCGGCCCGCACGTCCATCATGTCGCCACCGGGGCTCAACAGCGGCAGGCGCTTTTCGACCTCGCCGGCCAGCAGCGGATCGAGCTTACGCTCGCGCTTGTCGCCCGCGCCGCCGCCGGAGGTCACGAGCCATCCGCGCTTCCGGGCCCGGCCAGCGCCGCAATGCGCGCCCGCAGCTCGCGCGCTTCGCCGTGGGCTCCGCGCGCCTCCAACGCCGCCAGCGTGTCCAGCAAGTCTGCCGCTTCGCGCGAGGCGCGAGCGACCAAGCCGCCCAGCTCCGGGTCGACGCCCAGTTGCTGGCGCAGCTCCAGCGAAAGCTCGGCCAGCGCGTCGCGCTGCGAGTGACTGCGCTCGGCGGCGCGTGAGATTTCCGCGGCCACGGCGCGCGCGGCGTCGGCCAACGGCCCCAGCGCCAACAACAGCCGTTCACGCTCGCGCTCCAGCTCCGCCACGCGCGTGGCGTGGTCGTCCAGCACGTCGGCGCTGCGCCCGAGCGCGCTGCGCACTTCATCGGTCATGGCCATCAGCGCTTTGCCGGCCACTTCTCCCAGGCGCGCGCCTTCCAAGGCGGCGTTCAACGTCGAGAGCCGGCCGCGCTCCAAGGTGTCGCGCAGCTCTTGAACGCTGGCGCGCAGATCGCGACCGCGCAGCGCCAGCCGTTCGCCACCTTCCAACAGACCCTCGATTTCCGTGGCTTGTCGGGCGGCTTGAGCCTGCGCCTGACCGCTGGCCTGATCCGCGTCGGTCGAAGCTTTGAGCGCGTCCGCCAGGCGCTCCGCCAGCCGCTGCCGCTCTTCGTCCGAAATCCGCGTCATGCCTCGGCCTCCTGTTCGAACGTGCCACGCGCCGACGCGCGCACCAGCTCCGCCACGTCCAGCTCCGGCGCCGGTTGACCCTGAAACGACACGCCTCCCGCCAGCGGCTCGAAAAAACCGACCGCTTCCGGATCCGCGCCCAGCAATCCAACCAGCTCGCCGCCGACCTCACACACCGTGAGCGCGGAGCCGCGCGGCCCGACCGGAATGATGGCCAGCACCTGGCCGTCGACCAGCGCCATCGTCAAACCGGTGCCGGCCACGTCCGAAAGCGTGGGCGGCGGCACGAAGCGGCGCACCATATGGGCCGCCAAAAACCGCAGCTCGCCCCGAAGCCGAACGACTACCCCTGCACGGTTCGCGGTCGGCGCGGCGCTGTCGCTCGGCATGCTGGCCTCCGCGACTAAGCCGCAGCCTTGCGCCGCACCAGACGCGAATTCAGGAACTGATACAAGATCTTGCACAGCTCGAACGAGCTGATGTTCATGGCGTCGACGATTTCGCGAATCGTGCGCTCGCCGTCGATGGCCTCGAGCACGTTGCGCTCTTGGCGGGTCAAATTGGCTTCTTCACCCAGCCGCTCGATGGCGACGGTGTCCTGATACAGCACCTCGTCGAAGTCGAAGCTGCCTTCGATCAACCGCCACTCGTCGACGCGCCGGAAACCTTCCATGACCAAAGCGCCCGTTTCCATGCCCAGCGCGGCCTTGGTCGCGGCCGGATTTTCGGCGCCCACCGTGAAGGCAAAGCGCCCGACGTTCCAGCGCACCGCCTCGTACAGAAGCTCGGACGTTTGGCGGCTCAGCGCGCGCCGGACCTGGTCCTCGGTCACCATGCCCAGCTGCACCAAGAGCTCGCCGAGCAGGCGCTTGTTGCCGCCGCGGTGCTCGAGCACGTTGTTCAGCTCGTCGCGCGTCACCGCGCCAATCTCGATCAGGTAGCGGCCGACCAGAAACTCGCCGCGCATGCCGCGCGAGCTCGCGAAATCCACACGCCCCTTCTGAATGTACAGCGTCACCTCGCTGTGCTTGGTGAACATGCTGAGCGCGCCCGACTGGCGCTGCAAATCCAAGAGCTGCAGCACCTCCGCGATCGACACGACCGAGATGTCACCGGCCAGCACCTCGCGCGTTTTGTCCCCGAAATTCAAGGCGCGCAGCAGCGTGGACATCGCGCCCATGCTGTCGGGCGTGATGGCGCGTTGCACCGCGCCCGCCACCGCGTCGGAAACCGGCGCCAATTCCGGCACCTTCATGAGCTCAGGGCTGATGAGGCGAGTCAGCGCCCCGCCGAACTCTTGCGCGGCTTGGACCCGGCGCAGCCCCGGATCTTCGCTGAAGCTGGTGCGGCTGGGCCGCAAGCTCTCCATCGAGCCGGTTTCGTTCTCCTCGAACGGCATCGACTCGGCGTCCGGCACCGGCCGGCCGCGCCCTTCGGCTTGCTTCTTCAGCGCGCCTTCCACGACCGCAACCAAACCGCGCGCGTCGAACGGCTTGGTGATGGCGTCGATGGCGCCCGTTTGCTGCACGAACTGCCCGCGGATCTTGTCGCCCTTGGCGCTCATCAAGACCACCGGCAAATTCTTCAGGTCCTCTTTGGCGCGCAGCTCGCGACAAAACTGATAACCGTTCATGCGCGGCATCACGAAGTCGAGCAACACCAAGTCGACCTTCTCGTGCGCCAACAGCTCGAGCGCCTCTTGCCCATCCTGAGCCGGCAACGCCGAGAACGCGCTCGCCTCCAAAATGGAGCACACGACCTTGCGGATCGTGGGGCTGTCGTCGACCACCAGGATTCGTGCGCTCATCTCGGAAGGGCCTGCAATCGTGCCGGGAGCCCCGCCGCAAGGCAAGGCCGGACTGCCAGCCTCGCAGCCCACCCGGCAGAAGCTTCTGTAGCGGCACTCGGCCAATCCGTGCGGCTCGAGATTTTTTCACACGGAGATCGGGCGATCGGGAGGGCGAGCAGAGCGTGAATTTTGGGGTTCGAGACGAACGGCGTTGAGCGGCGACTGCGCAGTCGTCGATTCGCCACGCGCAACTCGAAACCCCAAAAATCTCCCGATCTCCCGATCTCCCTGTGAAAAAATCTGGGTCCTGACGGCTGCTGTTAGGCGCCGAGCATGGACTCGATTTGCGTCAGGGCGCGTTCGAGTGACGCGCGGCCGCCTTGGCCGGCGAAGGCGGTCGGAATTTTCGCGTCGCGCGCGGCGGCCAGGGCGGGCTCGCTGTGTTTGTGCTTCACGGCGCGATCCAGGATGATCACGGCCGCGACGCGGCCTTGGCGGATACGCTGCGGCAGATTGCCGAGGGCGTGCACGCCGTCGCGCTCGGTGTCGATCCATTCGATGTGCTCGGCGATGCCGTCCGGCGCCGATTCGCTGCGGTCGCGCGACAAGGCGCCAATCACCACCAGCTTTTGCGACGTGAGCGCGCCGCGCAGCCGGGGCCAACCGGGAGTCGCAACTGCGCTCTCGGCCACGACCACTTTAGCGGCGCTGGCTGGCGGCGCCTTCAGCGTCATCGGGCCGCTCGCCTCGCCGTCTGCCATTTCCAGCAACCCCGTCGGGCGTGAGAGCAGCCGCGAAAGCTCCGGCAGATCGAGCACGGCGTCGCGCAGCTCTTCGGCGGCGCGCGCCACCGAAACGCCCACTTTTTGCGGCGCTTTCAGGCGGTGCTCGGCGGCAAATTCGGTCGCAATCTGCTGCTCCACCGCGCGCCGATAAGAGCCGAGCGCCGCCTCCACGCGCGCGATGCGCATGGCACCGTCACGCCTCCGCGCCGCGAGCGCTGCGCGGAGGCTTTCCAGCAAGTCGTCGATGGGAGAAGCCGAGTCCGAAGCGTCTCCCATCGCTCGACCTCAGCTCTGGGGCTCGCCGACGGTGCGGATGCGCAGCTCCGTCAGCTGGTTCGCCCCGACGAAGCCAGGCGCGTCGCTCATCATGTCCGTGCCCTTTTGCGTCTTCGGGAAGGCGATCACGTCGCGAATGCTCTCGGTCGCGTTCAGCAACATCGCGATGCGATCCATACCGAGCGCGATGCCACCGTGCGGCGGCGCGCCGAACTTCAAAGCGCTGAGCAAGAAGCCGAACTTCTCTTGCGCTTCTTGGTCCTTGATGCCGAGCGCGGCGAACACCTTCTTCTGCACTTCGGGGTCGTGCAGACGAATCGAGCCACCCGCGATTTCGAAGCCGTTCAGCACCAAATCGTAGCGGTAACAGAGCACCTTACCGGGATCGGTCTCGATCAGCGCCACGCTGTCGTCGTGGGGCCGCGTGAAGGC
>JBEQSW010000617.1:0-21138 GCA_040348565.1 Myxococcales bacterium
GCTCCCGCCGTTACGCCCTTCGCCTGCGAAGCAACAGCAATAGGCTCAGCGAAGCGAGCCAGGCGCTGCTATCGGTACCGCCGCTACCGGCCCGGAAGTTACAGCCCCTGCTCGTTCGGGGCCGCGACTCCTGACTGTCATCGGCAGAATCTCCGCCGGACCCGCCTGCTCCCCCCTCGTTCGATACCGGCACGGCGGGCGCCTCCAAGCAGAGCGGCTGGATCGTGGCTTGATCGCCCCGCCCGTCCGACGCCGAAAAGGCAAAGCATGGCCGATACGCGACGCCTGGGTCGGGGACCGTGAGCAGGACGTCCTGGACGCTGGGATCGTCCAGATCCACGTACTCCACCTTGGATACGTTCTGCCCTTGATAGGGTTCGGGGGCTGTTTTCGAATCCGGTGAAAAGTCGTAGGGCATGTCGTCGGTAAGCCACAACTCGCCGGTACGCCTCGGAAATCCCCCGATCGCTCTGGGAATTTTTACGCGAGCCTTCGTGACCTGGACGACCTGGCTGGTGCAGCTAGCAGCAGTGTCGTTGCCACAGGGGTTCGGCGAAGGACAGGTGTACACCGTGTCCACCCCGGGCTCGAAAGCGACTTCGAGCTGCCCTTCGAGCGATAGCGGCGGGGCCGAGTCGAGGCCGGTCGTGAACGTCCAGATGGTGTCGGGAATGCCTTCGTACCCGGAGTTGAAGTGCGCCTCGTAGGCGGTCTCGGGCTCCAACGATTCGCTCGCCCTCCAACTCAGCCGGGGTGGCACCATTCCCAAAGACTTCAGCTCGATGGCGACGTCGCTGCCGGCTCTCGTCAGCGTGAGAGTGGGGAAGAAGCCAGTGTCGACCGGTCCGCTCGCGTCCGCCTTCAGCTCCACGACCAGCGGCGCATTGCGCGGGGTCGTGTCGCCCTTCGGGGCTTCCTGCTCGACGACGTAGTACGGGGTCGGTGAGGCTCCGCACGCCAAGGCGCTTCTGCCGTGCAACAGCGCGGTCGCGAATCCGCTCGCAAGCACGAGCAAACGAACAGCCCTCATAGGCTCTACTTGAGCAGGTTCTGTGCCACGCCGCGAGGCGCCCGACGAGCTTCAGCAGTTCCCACGACCTCTGCTTAGACAGGGAAAACAGGGGCTGAGGCCCGCCGAGCGCAGTGGCACAGGTGGCACACCGCGACGCCCGGCGCGAGCCGCCCAGCTGGGCGGCGGACCTGGCCTACCCCCACTCGCCGTCCGGCTACTTGCGTCGGCCGCCGCGTTGCTTGCTCGGTTTGCCGCGACCCGTGGCGTCGCTGCGCGGCGCCGTGCCAAGGGAGCGACCACCACTGTCGGGCCTCGCGCCGCCGGGTCGGCTGCCGGTGGGGCGCGCGCCAGCGTCGGGCCTCGCGCCTCCGGGTCGGCTGCCGCCGGGGCGACCAGCGCCCGAGCCGCTGCCGGGCTTGCCGCCGCCGGGCTTGCCGCCGCGTTGCGGGCGACCTTTGGCGCTGCCTTGACGATTGTCGGGGCGGCGCTCGTCGCGTTGCCCGGGGCGAGCCGAACGGTTGCTGCCCGGCGTGTTTGCGCCGCTGGATGGGCGATGTTTGGAGCCGGGACCGCCGTGCGAGGTTTCCAGCCGCTGCATGCGGCGCGGCATCTCGGGGGCATCTTTGAGCTGCTCGAGCAGCGCGTCGGGCGGAATGCGGCGCGCGTAGGTTTGGCGGCGCAAGATGGCGACGTCTTCGACCGTCACTTCCAGGCGATCACCGAGCGAGATGGTGTCGCCCGAGCGCGAGCCGACGACCGACAGCTCGTCGTCCGACAACGAATAGTGATCGGGGCCCATCGCCTCGTAGCGCACCAGCACGTCCACGAACGGCGAGTCGAGGCTGACGAAGGCGCCGCTGCCCACCAGCGCGCTCACCGTGCCCTCGAAGGTTTCGCCGATGTGCTCGCGCATCAAAAGACAGCGGTACAGGTCGACGACCTCGCGCTCGATGTCCATGACCGCGCGCTCTCGCGCCGACGACAGCGTCGCCGAAAGTTGCAAGGCTTCGCGCGCAGCGGGGCTGGTATCGGGCTTTTGTCCGCGCAAAATCGCCTTTACGGCGCGGTGCACCTGGATGTCGGGGTAGCGGCGAATGGGCGACGTGAAGTGCACGTAGTTCTTCGAAGCCAAGCCGAAGTGGCCGATGTTGGTGGTGTCGTACGCCGCTTGCTTCAGTGAGCGCAGCAGCAGCATCTCGAGCACCTGCTTTTTTTCGTGCTTCTGCGCGCGCGCCAAGAAGCGCGCTACGCCCAGCGGCTCTTTCATCGCTTCCGGATCGAACTCGACGCCCAAGCGGCCGGCGACCTCGCCCAAGCGCTGCAGCTTGGCTTCGTCCGGCTGGCCGTGGATGCGGTACACGGCGGGGGCCTTGCCCAGCCACAGCGCGACGGCTTCGTTTGCCAAGAGCATCAGCTCCTCGATCATCGAGTACGCGCGCTTGACGCCGGGATCTTGGGCGCGGCGGACCACGTCGGTGGGAGCGCCGGTGTTGGGGTCGACGATCACGCGCGCTTCGGGCAAATCCATGTCGAGCGCCCCGCGTGCCATGCGGGCTTTGCGCAGCTTGCGCGTCAGTTCTTCCATCACCTTCAAGTCCTTCTTGAAGGCCTCCGCGGCGGCGCTCTTGGGCGGCGTTTCGCTGAAGCCCAGCGCGCGCGCGACGCCGCCGTACGTGAGCATGGCCGCCGAGCGCATCACGCCTTCGACGATTTCGTAGGTCTTGAGCACGCCGTCTTTGTCCAAGTCGGCGATCACGCACAGGCAAAGGCGCTCGCGCTCCGGCAACAGCGAGCACAAGTCGGCAGCCAGCGCCGCCGGCAACATCGGAATGGCGCGCGTCGGCAGGTAGACGGTGCAGCCGCGCGACAACGCTTCTTCGTCCAGCTCGGTGCCCGGCTGCACGAACTCGCTCACATCGGCGATGGCAATCCAGGCGCGGAACCCTTCGCCGTGTCGCTCGACCCAGACCGCGTCGTCGTGGTCGCGCGCGTCTTCGGGGTCGATGGTCGGCAGCGGAATGTGCCGCAGATCCGTGCGGCCCTGCACGCTGCTGGGTTGGAGCTGCGCGGCCAGGGCTTCCGCCTCGCGCAGCGCGCCTTCGGAATGCTGCTCGCGCACGTCTTCGCGCACCAAAATCTTGGCGATTTCGACGGTGGGCTCGCCGGGGGGACCGAGCACGCTCACGAGCTCACCTTCGGGATTCTCGTCTTGAAAATCCGGGAAGCGCGTGATGCTGACGACGGCCGCGTCGCCTTCTTTGCCCAGCTTGCCCGGATCGGTCAGCACGATGGGGCCGCGCAGGCGCGAGTCGTCCGGCTCGAGCCAAGCGCTCTTGCCGCGCCGCCGCAACACCCCGGCCACGCGCGGGTTGCGCCGCTTGACGACCTGCTCGATACGGCCCTCGAGGCCGCGGTCACTCTGCGCCACGACGCTGACCAGCACGCGGTCGCCGTGCAAGGCGCCGCCGATGGCATCGGGCGGCACGTAAACGTCGTCGTTGCCGACGCCGCCCGCTACGAAGCCGAACCCGCGTGGGTTCATGTTGAGCAGGCCCTCGAAGGTGCGACCTGAGGCGCGGCCAGGAGGGCGGCTTGGCCGCGAAGGGCTGGATTTTTCGGGCTTTCTGCGGGCCATGAAGGGCGGGTTCATAGCTCGCCCCACCCCGGCCGTCCTTGGGAAACGGCCCCGATTCTGGCTCGCGCGGGAATTATCGGACTTTTGAGCGGTCTTTTGTGGCGTGCTCCTCCCGGCGCGTGACTTTGGGTATAGAGCCGGCGTGCCCAAGTTGCCTTGGCTGCTCGTGCTGCGCGTGGCCACGCTGATTGCCTTGGCCGCTTCAGCGGCGCTCTTGAGTGACTACACGGCGGATGCCCCGAGCTTTTGCAGCGCGGCCTCGGGCTGCGGGGCGGTGCGCGCCAGCGAGCTGAGTCACGTCAGCGTGGGCGCCGGGAAGTTTTTGCCGCTGCCGTTGTTCGGCTTGGCAGGCTTCGGGCTGCTGTTCGCGGCCTCGCTGGCGTCGCGCCGGGCAACGCTGCTGGCAGCGGCGCTAGGCGGGGCGGTGGCGGCGTTTCTGCTCTACCAGCAAGCGTTCGTGCTGCGAGTCTTCTGCTGGTTGTGTGTCACGACCGACGTCTCGGCGCTGGTTGCGGCCGGCGCTGCCTTCATGCTGCGGCCGAGCGTGTGGGAGGAGGAGCTGCGCGCGCGTTTGCAAAGCTGGGCGTGGTGGGCGCTCGGCGCGTTGGCGGTGGCAGCGCCGTTGACTTGGCCGCGCGTGAAGACGGCGCCCCCGGTGCCCTCCGCGGTGCTTGCCCTGTACCGACCCGGCAAGGTCAACGTCGTCGAGTTTGCCGACTTTCAATGCCCCGCCTGCCGCCGTTTTTCCGGCACTTTGAAGGAGGCGCTGGCCAGCTACGGCGAGCGCGTGCACTTCGTTCGGCTCAACAAGCCGCTCGAAATGCATCAGTACGCGCGTGACGCCGCCCACGCCGCCGTGTGCGCCGAAGCGCAGCACAAGGCCGAACCCATGGCCGAGGCGCTGTTCGCCGCCGATGACCTGAGCCCGGCCGGCATCGACAAGGTGGCGGCGAATGTAGGTTTGGACGCGAAGGAGTTCGAAAGCTGCGTGCTCGACGCCAAGACCGAAGCGCGCGTCGAGCGCGAGTCGGCCATGCTGGTTCCGCCGGAGCTCGAAGGTCTACCGACAACCTACATTGGCGGTAAGCGTTTGCTCGGCGTGCAGAGCCCTGAAGTCGTAGCCGATGCGTTGGAGCGCGCCGCGCGCGGCGAAGGCGCGACCGGAATATCCGGCTATGTGTACGTGCCGATGGTCGCGCTGTGCGGCTTGTTGATCTTGCGCTTCGGTCTGCGACGCTCGGACGTTCGGGTTACGTAAGCGTGTGCGGAGACGCGAGCGCGCCGTGCGCTGCGTGTTACACTCCTTCATGGCGTCTTTCGAAGAAGCCCTGCTCCCCGGCCCCGGACAGGTCCCTTTCGAAGTGTTTCGGGCCTTACCGAAGACGGATTTACACGTCCATTTGGACGGCTCGCTGCGGCTCGAGACGATTCTCGAGCTTGGCCGACAATACGGCGTAGAGCTGCCGGCGATCGATCTGCCCGGGCTCGACGCCGCCATCGGCTGCGGCCGAAATTTCGGCTCCCTCGTCGAATACCTGCGCGGCTTCGACATCACGTTGCGCGTGATGCAAACCGAAGAAGCGCTCGAGCGCATCGCGTTCGAGCTGGCCGAAGACGCGCACCGCGAAAACGTGCGCTACATGGAAGTGCGCTACGCGCCGATGCTGCACACCCGGCTCGGCCTGAAGCTCACCAAAGTGGTCGAAGCGGTGCTGGCCGGCTTGCGACGCGCGCGAGAGACCTACGGCATCAAGGCCAACGTGATCGTCTGCGGCATCCGCAACATCTCGGCCGAGTCGTCGTATCAGATGGCGGAGCTGGCGGTGGCGTACAAGGGCCGCGGCGTCGTGGGCTTCGATCTGGCCGGTGCGGAGGCCGATTTTCCGGCCAAACACCACCGCGCGGCGTTTCAGCTGGTGCGCGACAACAACGTCAATTGCACCATCCACGCCGGTGAAGCCTACGGCCCCGAGTCGATTGCGCAGGCCATTCACGTGTGCGGCGCGCATCGCATCGGTCACGGCTGCCGCCTGCGCGAAGACGGAGATTTGCTGCACTACATCACCGATCATCGGATCCCGCTCGAGTGCTGCCCCTCCAGCAACGTGCAGACGGGCGCGGTGAAGGACTTGGCGACGCACCCGCTCAAGCTGTATTTCGATCTCGGCGTGCGCGTGACCATCAACACCGACAATCGGCTGATCACGAACACGTCCGTCTCGAAGGAGCTGTTCTTGGTGCACACCAAGCTCGGCGTGCCCTTCGTCGACATCAAGAGCATGATTTTGGCGGGCGTAAAATCGAGCTTCCAGCCGTTCCACGAGAAGCAGGCCTCGGTGCGGCGCGTAGCCGCCGAGCTGGAGCGCTACGACGACGAGGACGGCAGCCTCCGGCCTAGCGTCACGGTGGCGGACAAGCCGCGCCGCGGCTCTTCTGCCAGCATCATTCCCAGCGCGGAATAACGCGCGGGCAAGGAGCTAGGGCGCGCTGGTCGCGCCCGCCGCCGCAACGGTCAAAGCACCTTCGCCATGAACGACACGAGCGCCAGCTTGTCGGCTAGTCCGGCCGATTGACTCACCTCGACGTGCTCGAGCAGCGGCGAGACCAGCGCTTGGTGGTCGGCGCCCTCCAGCTCCAGGTTCGCGGCGTCGGTTTCGGAAGACGGAATCACCGAGTCGTGCGAGCCATGCAACAAGTACACGGGTACGTTCAGCCGCCGCAGGTGACCGACCGACGATAGCCGAGCCAGCTCGGCGCTTTGACTTTGCAGTAGAGCGTCGAGCTCGGGCGCCAGCGTCTGCAGATTGCCCTGCTCGAGCAGCTGCCACAGGCGCTCGGCTTCGGGCGTGGTGCGGGCCTTGGCGGCCGCACGCGCGCTCTTCTGATCTTCGTGCAGCCAGGCCTTGAAGCCTTCGCGCATGGCGGGCAAATCCTGGGCGGGCACGAAGTGCTCGAGGTTGCCGTAGACCAGCACCACCAAGCCATATTCGTGGGCTTTCTGGTGCACCAGGCCGTGCGGCGTCTCGATTTCGTTGTGAATCAGGAAGCGCAGCACCCGTCGCAAGTCGTGGTGTCCGCCGACGCTCGTCACGGAGGTGAGGCGCGCCGCCGTCTGCGGCTCTTCCGCGGCTACCAACGACAACCCGCCCGCGAAGCTGAAACCCATGAGGCCCACGCGCTCGCTCGCGACGAGATCGCGCCGCTCCACCAGGTAGCGCACCGAGTCGCGAATCACGTCCACACCGCTGGCGGTGATGCGGTAGTCGGCAAGCTCGCTCAGCTCGGGGGTGAGCACGACCAGCCCGCTCTCGGCCAACGCGCGCGCAAAAGGCACCAGCCGCCGTTCGTCGATACCGCGATAGTGAACGCCGTGGGCCACCACGATGCCCTCGCCCGGCGTTGCCCCTTCCCGGAAATACAGCCGCGCGCGGATTGGGCCGTTCTTGCCGACAATGGTGACGTCTTCGGTGGTGAGGCGCACCGCGTTGGCCGCGTTTGGCGCCGGCTTTTCCGACAGCCGCTGGAGAAATTCGGCGGCGCGGACGTGCCGGGTCACGGGCGCCCAGCCGACGAGCAGGCTGGTCAAAGCCAAACCCAGCACCACCGCCCAACGCGACGAAACCTTGCGCATGATTCAGCCTGACACGCCCTGGCCGGCTCGCTCGGCGCGGCGAAGATTGGATACAACGATTTACGCGCCGCAGCAGGCGCGTGACAGGCGCTTAGAAATGAATGCCGCCGCGCACGTCGCCGGTCATGGCGTTTTCCAGCGTTTCCACCGCTTTGTCGATCGCTTCTGATTCTTGGGCGGGCAGCTTCACCAAGAACCGAACGTACAAGTCGCCCTGCTTGCCGGCTCGTTTGACGCCTTTGCCCTTGAGCCGTGCTTCTTGGCCGCTTTGCGCGTGAGGCGGGACGCTGAGGGTGACGGGACCGTCGGGCGTGGGTACGCGGACTTTTCCGCCGCGATGCGCCTCGCCAATCGTGATGGGCAGGTTCAGATACAGGTCGAGCCCGTCCCGTTCGAAGAAGGGGTGGGGGTTCACCCGCACGGTGATGACCAGATCGCCAGGTTGTCCGCCCATGGGGGAAGGCGCGCCGTGACCGGCAACGCGGACCTTGTCGCCCTCTCCCGCGCCCGGCGGCACCCGCACCGTTACTTCTTCTCCGCCGTCTTGCAGGCGCAAGCGCAGCTCGGCCCCGCGAATGGCGGACACGAAGTCGATGGCGACCTCGCTCGCGACGTCGGCGCCCTTGCTGGGGACGCCGCCCCGCCGCGAGCTGCGCGCGCCGCCGCCACCGAACAGCTCACCCAGAAGGTCTCCGAACCCGCCGGGGCCCGCGCCGCCGCCCTGCAAATCTTCGAAGTTGATTCCGCCGCCTCGCGCTCGCCGGGCGCCGGCCGCCTGTGCCGCGTTGCGGTAGGCGCGCGCCGCGGCCGCGTTGAAGCCTTCTCGCAGCGACTCTTCGCCGAACTCGTCGTACAGCTTGCGCTTGTCGGGGTCGTGCAGCACCTGGTAGGCGCGGTTCACGGCCTTGAAGCGTGCTTCGACCTTTTGGTCGCCGGGGTTTCGGTCCGGGTGAAGTTGACCCGCCAGCTTTTTGTAGACCTTCTTGATCTCGTCGGCACTCGCGCTCTTCGAGACGCCGAGGTCCTTGTATAGATCCGTGGCCATGACCGACTACTGAAGCTAAGCGCCCGTCGCGGGCCTCGCAAGGCCCCGAGGGCGCAAATTTCGCTGCGGCGGGCGCGGAAGCGGCGCGCCCGAGCGCGCCGGCGGCGGCTGGCGAGCCGGCGCGCCTAGTGCAGCGCCGCTTCCCAAAGTCGACGCTATCTCACTTGCGCTGCACTAGCTTTTGACGGTGCAGCTCACGATCAACGAATCGACGTGCTGATCGGCGGCTTGGTCGGTGAAATCGGCGGTGAAGAAGATGTCGCTGAAGCCGTTGTAATGGAGCAGGGCCTCCATTTCGCGCGGGAAGAATTGGCGATGGGTGAGCGGCACCGTCCAAGGTTTGCCCTCTCCCTCGGGAGAAAACTCCATCTTGATCAACAAGAGCTGGCGCAAGCGGTCGTACTCGAAGCGCTCGGCGTAGCGTGTGAGCTGGCCGGTCGTGGGGTGCTTGATGCGCGGCGCACCGAAGGCCTTGTCCGGATCTCGGCTGAGGTCTTCACCGTGCGGCACCGAAAAATCGAACACGAAGCGGCCACCCGGCGCCAAGTGCTCTCGCACGCGCGCCAAGAACGCTTCCATATCTTGGCGGGTGTACAGGTGCAGCACGCAGTTGAATGGCGCGATGACCAGCGGAAAGCGCTGGTCGAGTGAAAGCTCGCGCATGTCGCCCTGGTGGTAGGCCACGCGTGCGCGCAGCTGTTTGGGCAGGGTCTTGAGCGTCGCTTCCAAGCTGTCCAGCATGGGCTGCGACAGGTCGATGCCCGTGACGTGCACGCCTGCTTTGGCGATGGCCAGCGCCACGCGGCCGTTCCCGATGCCATATTCGAGCACGGGACCCTTGAGCCGCCGCGCGAGCTTGGCGTAGTACTCGACGTCGTGGGTCCGGGTCTTGTACGTCTTCGTGTAATACGAAGGATCGGCGTAGTGCTCGGTGGCACCCGCGTCGCCGGCGCGGCCTAACGACTTGATCCGCATCCTTCACCCAATGGCCGATGCTTCGGGGTTGGGGCCGTGCCGAATCTACGTCAGCGAAGCGGGAGCTCAGCGCTCCCGCCGGACATCTTCAGTGCTTCGCCGACCCGCAGGAACGAATCAGTAGTTAGCGCGACCGAGCTCGGTGATGTACTCGAGCACGGCGTCGTTCGTCGGACGGTTGAAGCGCACCTTGCCAGCCGCGATTTCACGCAGGCTGATGACGAGGGGCTTGTTCTTGGCATTCACCAACGAGGGGTTGCCCTTCATCAGCGAGCGAGCGCGAGAGGAAGCGAGCACCACGAGGGCGAAACGGTTCTCTTCCTTCTCCAGGCAATCTTCGACGGTGACGCGGGCCATGAATTCTCCAGACGGAACGAAAGGGAGCGGAAAGCTAGTCGCAATACCCGGCACACGCAACTTGGCGCACAACAATCGGGAATTACTCGAGAATATTGGAGAGGCGGTGGTTCGCCAAGCCTCGGGGCTCTATTTGCCGCGGCTCAACGGATCCATCGCGGGGCCCGGCCGGGTACGGGCGGCGGGGCTGCACCCCGAAGCGCTGCCGACCGGCGGCGCTTCCGAGCCAGACGACCGCTGGCCGGAGGCGAGCGCAGCTGAGGGTAGCGGGGTGCCGGTCGGCCCGCATTGGGGCGACTCAGGTTGCGAGGCGAAGCTGGGCTGCGCGATGGGGTGCACCGTCAAACGCGCGGCGACGACGATGCCGATGCCGACCGCGAAGCCGAGAGTGATGTAGACCGACAAGGCGCTGCCCGGTGGCTTGGCGGTCGGCGATGGAAGCGGCGTCACCGTGGTGGCCACCGGCCGCATCGTGGGAACGCTGGGACGCTGGTGACGGCCGTCGGGGCGCGGCGTGCGCAACGACAGGGCCATGGGCTCGAGCGACGGAGGCGGCAGCGTGGCCTGCGAATCGGGCGTCTGCAGCTCGTCCTGCACGGCCTGCACGGCGAGCTGCATGGAGCGCGCGTCGGGATGGCGAGCCTCGCGGTCGAACGCCAGCGCGCGATCGACCACCGCCACGACTGACCGCGGCAGGGTCGCGACGGTGCCCAACGACGGCACCGGGCGCGTCATGGCTTGCAAAAGCTGCTCGGTCGCGCTGCCCGGCTCGCGCACGGGCTGACCCGACAACAGCAAGTACATGGTCGCGCCGAGGGACCACAAGTCGCTGCGACCGTCGAGCTCTTCCCAGCGCCCGAGCGCTTGCTCGGGGGGCATGAAGGCGGGCGTACCGAGCGTGGTACCCGCCTCCGCGGAGTGAGTGCGCCGGGCGGTGTCCACCCGTGCGATGCCGAAATCGAGCAAGCGCACGCGCCCGTCGGCCGTGAGAAACACGTTTTCGGGCTTGATGTCGCGGTGAACGATGCCGCGCTCGTGAGCGTGCACCAGCACGTCCAACAGTTGCGACGTGATTTCCAGCACTTCACCGATGCTGAACGGGGGGGTGCCGTCGTGCAGGCGCTCGGCCAAGGTCTGCCCGCGCAGCAGATCCATCACCAAGAACACGGCGCCGTCGTGGGTCGTGCCCTCGTCACGCACGGTGACGACGCCGGGGTGAGACACGCGATTGGCCGCATACCCTTCCGACAGGAAGCGCTCGCGAATCTCGTCGATGCCGGCCAGATCCGCATGCAAGATTTTTATCGCGACACGACTGCCGTTGTGGTGCGTGGCCTCGAATACGGCGGCCATTCCGCCGACGCCAATCAAGCGCTCGAGCCGCCACTTGTCGAGCACGAGCGCACCAAGACGCTTTTGCGCCGAGCGCGTGCGCTCGTCGACCGATACTGTCAGATGCGAAGCCGCCATCCGAAGCAATGCCCTTCCTCTTTCATGGCGCGCTTTCGAACGAAAAGCAACTTGGCCCGACGCGCTTCGTCGCCAGACCACGATTGGCAAGCACGGGACGGGAGCGCGATGCTGGCGAATGGCTGACGCCGGCGCCGGCCAGGTCTCGGAACGAGAAGCAAGGTTCTGGGCGACGATCGCGCCGTGCTCGACGCCATGCGCATTCGCCGCGCCGGAGCCGCCTGACTCGAAGCCTGCCTCAGAAGGCGACGTGGGCCGAAAGCGCGGGGGTCAATAGGTAGTGCGGGCCGCGCGAGCCGCCAAACGCTAGGTAGTTGCGCGCTTCGAGATCGACGCCGAACCAGCGACTCTTGTACAGCTCGAGGCCCAACGTGGCGCCCAGCAGGGCTTGATTGTCGGAGTCGAAGCGACCATAGCCGGCGCGCCAACCCAGGAACGGGTTCAGGTAGCGCCGCTGGCCGCCACCGAGCAGGTCCGAATAGACCTCACCACCGACGCTGGCCAAGACTGCGTCGGGACCGCGCGCTTCGGAGCCCGGCCGCTTGAGCACGTCGAGGTCGAGGCTCACCGCGCGACTGAAACGTAGAGCGAAGCCGCCGCCAACGTAAGTGTCGGTGGCCTTCTTTCCGAAATCGATCAACGCGGGCAGGCGCAAGGTGGGAAAGAATTTGGCTTCGGCTTCTTCGGAATGGGCGATTTCCGGAACGGTTTCGCGCAGCGAGACGTGCAGCGTCGCGCGCGCGGCCCGATCCGACAGCCAACGCAGGTTGCCCTTCACTTGCTCGATTTCGCCGCGCAAGCGCGCCAGCTCCTGCTCGATGCGCAAGATCTCTTCGACTTTGTCGGCGTGGGTCAGAATCTCTTGGTAGCGGTGCAGAGTCGCTTCCAGGCTCGAGAGCCGCAAATTGGCGTCGAAGTACTCTTTGCCGATGTCGCGCGCGGTGACGTTTTGGTCCAGCACTTGACCGAGGTCGTCCAGCGCGTCGAAAACGCTTTGGGTGGCGCCGCTGGGCACGCGCAGGGTGAGCTGAGCCGAGCCATACCGAGAGGCGGTGTCGACGCGCTCTTCAGTGACCACGCCGCCGAGGCGCGTGGTCAGCTCGTGCAGCGTTTTTAGCGCATGCTTCACCTTGGGGACTTGCAGGGTGACGTTCGCTTCGATGTCGAGCATCTCTCGGCTGGGCGTGAGCGCGGCGCCGGGCGCCATGCCCGCCACTTGCGGGGCGACTCGCCCTTCCGGAAGAGAGCTTGGGGGCGGAGGGGCCGGAGCCGGCACTGCTGCGGTATCCGGCAGGGCGGTCAGCGCCTCGGGCGAGGGCGCGGCGGAGTTGGTGGCAGGCATCCCGGGCTCCGCAGCGGCTACCTTCATGCTGGGAGCCGCGGCAGCGCAGCCGGCGCCGCAAAGCGCGGCCGAAAGCGAAAGAGCGAACCCAAAACCCGGAAATCTATCGCACATGACCCCACGAAAACGCGGTCACGGTCCCGGCGCTTACAGCGGGCGATTCGATTTTGGGCGGGTTCCGGTTAGGGGGCTTCGTAGAAGCTGCGCCACTGCTCGCGCGTTTCGCGCGTGGGTGAAAACAGCTCGAGCTCCACTCGATAGCGCGAGCCGCTCGGCACGCACAGCACGACGTTGAACCAGGGCTCGAAATGGACGTCGGCTTCGCCCACGCTCAGGCGCACGACGGAGCTTTCTTGGAACGGACGTGAGCTTTCGACTTCGACGCCCGTGGGGGCCACCGCGATGCAGGTCAAGGTCGCGGCCGCTTTGGTGCGTCGGTCGGCGATCGCGAGCGACTTTGCTCGCAGCTCCCCATCGAGGGCGTGGTTGGGCTTGGCCAGCATGGCGCTCGGAGGGCTGGGCCGCGTCGTTGGTTGAGGCGCCGGCGGCGCGAAAGCCTCCAGCGCCCCCGGCAGCGCCGCAATCAGCTCGTCGATCAGCCGAATTTCCGTGGGCACGTGGGCCTGCGGCATCCGTCCGGCGTCCAGGTCTCCCGCGACGCGATCGGCGTGCAGAACCAGCTCGTTCAGCTGCGACTTTTCGTGGACGTCGCCGGTGATGGCGTCGGCAATGCTGGGCGGTAGCTGCCAGTTCTTGGCGACGGCGCGCGCGAGGGCCGCTCGTTGCTGCTCGGCGATATTGAGCCACTCCGACGCCGAGAGGGGGCGCGGGGGCTGGTGCGTTTTCAGCAGCTGCTCGAGCGAGGTGACGGCAATCGAGCGGCCGAAGCCGTAGAGCAGGCCGGCCAGGAAGGCGTCTTCGGTCACCAACCCGCGGGCGCCAGCTAGCTTCTGGCAAGCCAACGCGCAGGTCATGGCGCGCCGCCAGACTCGGAACTTCACGTCTTGCAGCACGCCGCTGGTGACCGAAACGGCACCCACGCCGCTGGCGACGGCGATGGAGCCGACGGTGCGCGCTCCCAGCCGATTGACGGCGCGGCTCAGGCTAGTGATGGGAGCGCCGACTCCGAGCAGCGCCGAATTGGCGGCGGCCAGCACGGTGGCGGCCAGCGCGGCGTCGGCGGCCAGCACGTCCGCGACCTCTCCAACACCGTAGCCCTCTCGCTTGAGCAGCCGTTGCAGGCGCAGAGCGACGGCTGGATAGGGCGGAACCACGAAATCTCCGCGCGACACCACGTCCGTGAGCGCGCGTTCCATCGCCTCCGTGTTGCTCATCCTGCCGCTGCAAACGGCCGCGCACCGGAAGCCGGTAAGGTCCTGGTGCAAAAAATGCGCCTCCTGCCGGCAAAAAGCCTAGATTTCGCGCCACCCTCCGGTCAGGTATCGAGGTCCATCGCTGCGGTTTCGCGCTTGACGTGGCCGCGCTTCCCCCCAAGAAGGACGACCATGTTTTGGCTCCGGGCGTGTTGGCCGCTGGCCCTCCTGCTGGTGGTGTGGCCCCGCTCGGCATTTTCGCAAGCAGCCGAAGACCCGGAAGGAGCGCGCTCGCTACTCAGCGACGTGGCGCGCGTGGTCGCGGCCGAAGAGGTCGACGACTGGTTTGCGGACCGCGAAGCTTGGTTGGCGATCGAGGAGCACCTTCTGCCGTCGGTGTGTAGCGCGACGCCGGCGGCGCGCGACGCCGCGCTGGCGTCGTTGCGCGAGCACCACGCTCAGCTGGGTGATCCGAAGGCGTTGTTCGCGCAGCGTGCCGAAATGTCGAGCGAGGTCACGGAGGCGCTGACCGCCGAGCGGCAGCTCACGGGGCTCGAACGCGCCCTGGCTCGGCGAGACGAATGCCCGTTCTGGATCCGCCCCCAGGCTGGTTTTCAGGGGCTGCAATCCGACCGACGTCGCCTGACCTTGAGCATCGAGTCGGGCGGCAACGTGCAGTTTCGCCGGGCGCTTCAGCACTGGACCTTCGGCGCCGGCGGCTCGGGTCGGCTGCTGTTCGGTTGGGGCTTCGACGGTCGCTACTCGTTGTTGGCGGGGCCGGAGTTCGGTGGCAGCGCGCTGCTGCGGCCGAACAGCAACGCTTCGGAGTTCGTGATCAACTACTTTCCCGCGGTGCCGGTGGTGTTCCGTTCCCGGCAGCTGACTTGGCACTACGAGCTGGAGGCGGCGCCGGTCGCGTTGTTCGAGGCCGACAACACCCGCCTCAGCTACGGCGCGCGCGTTGGCGGCACCTTCGCGTTCACGGCGCTGCGGCGCCGCAACGTGCTGCCCTGGGCCGGCTTGGCGCTGGCCTACGAATATTACTTCGAGGGGGGCGGCCGGGCGCCGATCCATTTCCTGCGCGGCGGAGTGCGGATCGGCTTGCCCTGGGATCCGTGACGCTAGCGAGCTACAGCAGCGAGCCCAGCTTGTCGAGCTCGGCGTAGGCGCGCCCGAGCCACAGTTTGATGCGTTCGCGCTCCAGCGGTTTCAGCGCGGTGTCGCCCTCGGTGACGTGGGCGCCGGCCCAGTAGCTCAGGCCACCGCTGTCGATCTTGTACATGGCGCTGGCTGCCAGCTCCGGGAGATCGATCACCGCGCCGCCCAGGGCCCGCAGCTTTTCCATCGCCGGTGACGCCTCCAGCTGGCTGAAGTCCTTGGAGCGAGCCTGGTTGCGCACCACCACGTGCGACACCTGATTCGAGTAGCGGTCGAGTGCTTTGTCGAGCTGCATCACGGAAGCAAAGCCGCCGTCGCTGACGTGCCAGAAGGTGATTGCGGCGCCGAGCTCGCGCGCCAGTGAGAGCACGTTGGCTTCGCTCAACCAAGCGTCCAGCGCTTGCGCGCTCTGCGCCGGCAGGTCGACGAGCACGCGGCGATCAGCGCCGAGCGCGCGATCGAGAATTTGGTCGGCGCCATCGTTCGAGCGCAAATCGACGAATTGGCTGTAGTCTCCGTAGTGACGCAAGAGCGCGCCGTGAGAGGCGTCGCTGTCGATGCCCGCGAACGGTAGCGCGCGGTCGATCCAGTACTGGGCCAGAAGACGTGCCACCACGCTCTTGCCGACGCCGCCCTTCTCGCCTCCGATGAAATGTATTTGGCTCACCCCCGCGGTAGAATCCAATCGTTGAGGGCGGTCAAGCAACAAGCCGACGGCGCGCGCGTGTTGCGGTGCTTTTCGTGCGTCAGGTGTCGCGTTGGTTTCCGATCCGGCCCCGCATCTCCTCGAGCCGCCGCGACAAATAGCGTTTCTCCGGCTCGTTCTTGGCAAGCTGCAAGCTGCGCTCGTAGTCCGGCACGGCTTGCTCGAGCTTGCCGAGCCGTCGCAGCAGGTCCGCGCGCGTGGCGAAAAACGGTTGGTAGCTCTGCAGCTCCTCCAGCTCGGACAGCTCGCTCAGTAGCAGCAAGCCCGCCTGTGCGCCTTCGGCCATGGCCACGGCGGCGGCGTGATTCAAAGCCACCACCCCGCTCGGCAATTGCTTCATCAGCTCGCGGTACAAGAGCACGATCTGCGGCCAATCGGTGGCGGCGGCGGTGGGCGCTTGGGTGTGCAGGGCGGCGATGGCGGCTTGCAGCGCGTACGCGGTCGGGCCGCCTTGACGCAGCGCTCGCTCGACACGCTCACAACCTTCGGCGATCTGCGCCCGATCCCAGCGCGAGCGGTCTTGCTCGTCGAGCAAGACCAAATCTCCGTTGGCGTCCACGCGCGCGTCGCGCCGAGCGTCGTGCAGTAGCATCAGCGCTACCAGCGCGACCGGCTCGCTGCGGTCGGGTAGTAGCCGCTCCAACAAGCGCCCGAGCCGAATCGCTTCCGTCGACAAGTCTCGACGGATCCAGGCGTCGCCCGAGGTTGCGGCGTAGCCCTCGCTGAACACCAGGTAGACGACCGTGAGCACCGCGTCGAGCCGCTCAGCGAGCTCAGCGCGCTCAGGGACGGCATAGGGAATCTTGGCGACTTTGATCTTGTTCTTCGCGCGCACCAGGCGCTGCGCCATCGTGATGGGCTCGACCAGGAAGGCGCGCGCAATTTCGTCGGTCGAAAGCCCGCATAGCGTGCGCAGGGTCAGGGCCACTTGCGCTTCCAAGGACAGCGCCGGGTGGCAGCAGGTGAAGATCAGACGCAGGTAGTCGTCTTGCTCGCTGTCGCCCGCCGCATCTGCTCGAGCCTCGCCCGGCAAGTCGCCGAGCTGACCCTCGTCCCACGGAGCTTCGAAGCGCCGGCTGCGCCGCAGGCGATCGATGGCTTTGTTTTGGGCCGTTTGGACTAACCACGCGCGCGGGTTCGCGGGAGCCCCTTGCTGCGGCCATTGCTCCAACGCGGCCGCGAAAGCTTCTTGCACCACTTCCTCCGCCAGCGCGAAGTCGCCTCCCAGCTTGCGGATCAACCGCGCCGTGACGGCGGCCGCTTCGCTGCGGTAGATGCGCTCGAATTCGGAAATGGCCAGTCCTCCTCGGCGGCAGACTCAGATTAGCCTGCCGCCGACCGAGCTCGAATCACATCGGCATCATCATGATCGGGCGCACTTCCACGCTGCCCGTCTTGGCAGCCGGCAAGCGCGCTGCGAGCCCGACCGCTTCGTCCAAATCCTTGGCGTCGATGATGTAGAAGCCACCCAGCTGCTCGCGCGTCTCAGCGAACGGACCGTCGGTGCGGACCGTCTTGCCGGATTTCACTCGCACCGTGGTCGCGGTGGCGGTCGACTCGAGCGGCTCGCCGGCCCGCATGTGGCCACTGGCTTTGATGCTGGCCGTAAAGGTCATGTATTCGCCGAAAATCCTCTTTGATTCTTCGGGGTTACGGCTCTTGGCCTCGGCTTCGTTCTCGTAGATCAACAGGATGTATTGCATGGCGGGTTCTCCACGGGAGCGGCCGACGTGGCCGCTCTTTCCCTGTAATCGAATGAGGCGGGGGGCGATCGACAGCGGGGTGTCGAATTTCTGTGGGTGGCAAAAGCGGCCGGAAGTCAGGGCAATTCGCCGGAAACGTGTGCGCCCGAAAAATGCAGCTACGCTCCGCCCGTTTTCATGACGATGCCCCCTCCTCCTTTCTATCGCTTCCGTCCCCACCCTTGGCACGGCTTGGACGCTGGCCACGAAGCCCCCAACGTGGTCACCGCCTACATCGAGATCACGCCGTTCGACACGATGAAGTACGAGATCGACAAGTCAACCGGTTACCTGAAGGTCGATCGCCCGCAGCGCGGCTCGGCGCAGCCGCCGACGTTGTACGGCTTCATTCCTCGCACCTACTGCGCGCAACGAGTCGCGGCGCTGTCGGCGGTAGGGGTGGAGACTGCCGACGGCGATCCGCTCGACATCTGCGTGATCAGCGAGCGCCCCATCACGCGCTCAGAGATCTTGCTCGAGGCGCGCGTGGTCGGCGGCATTCGCATGGTCGACCGCGGCGAGGCTGACGACAAGATCGTGGCCGTGCTCGACAACGACCCCTACTACACCGAGACTCAAGACATCTCGCAGGTGCCTCGCGCCATCGTCGATCGCTTGGTTCACTATTTCTCGACCTACAAGCTGATGCCGGGCACGGAGAATCAGATCCACGTCTCGGGCATCTACGGTCACGAGCACGCGCGCGAGGTGGTCAAGGCGGCCCTTGCCGACTACCAAGAGTCGTACGACTTGGCGCCGCCGAGCATGAAGTTCTAGCTCTCGCCCGCCGGGCTTCTTCAGCCGCGCGCGCGCTTGAACAGGGCGCGCGCGAGCTTTTGCACGTTGCGGTCCTGGTCCTCCAAGCACTTGCTCACGATGCGGACGTAGGCCGTCGAGTCTTCGTGAAAGTGCTTGGCGACGGCAGCCAGCGCCGCAGCCCGCACCGCCGTGTTGCTGTCGGCAGCCAGTTGCTCGAGCACGAGATCGGCAACGAACACCGGCGTGCTCCAGGTCAGCGCCCGCGCCAGCGCCAGGCGCTCGTCGCGATCTTCGGAGAGCGCCCACGTGCACACCAAGTCGATGCGCTCGGGGGCGCTGGCGCGCTCGATGGCGCGGGCGAGACCGACCGCGGCCGTGACGCGCACGCTGTCCGAAGAGTCACGGGCCAGACGACGCAGCTCGTCGCCGGCCGCGCTGCTGGGGTTGGGCCACGGGCTACCCATGGGTTCTACCGTTTCTGCATCGTCGATCGGGTCGCACGGCACCTCCGTCAGCGTGTGAAGCGAGGCGGCTCCCACCGTGCCAGCCGTCAGATGAATGGCAGCGCCGAAGAGCGCGCTACCGAGCGAGTCGTCTTGCCCGTGCCCATTGTGACCCTCTCTGGGCCTCATTGGGTGTGCGAACAACCTAGCTGATGTTTTTCTCATTCCCGTGTCGAGACGGAATTTTTTTGCTCGCACGCGGCTGCACTCTTTTGGCACAGCCGCTGCAACTTAAGTGCAGCCGTTGGGCTGCCGCGCGGCAGGGTGCCCAGCGGTGCACGCGCGGCAGCAACTACACGCGCACCCTGGAGACCGAGCCTCATGCCCGGAGCCTTGGAGACTGTCAGCTCGAAATGATCCAGGGACGAAGCGAGCGAGCCAAAGGCCGCGCGGCGAGTGGATCGAAATGACCCGTGCTGCGGCGGCACAGCGCCGCGCCCCTACACGCCTGTGCACCCTTCGCGCTCCAGGCGGTCCATCGCCCTTTGGCCGGAGCTACTCATGCGCGCTGTTTCGAATGCGCATCAGGGCGAAGTCGCGCGCAAATCTTGCCCGCAGAGAATGGTTCGAGCTGAGACGAATCGGCACGAGGCGGGAATTCTTCAACGCCGTCGGCGGTAGGGCGTGTATCATCCAGCGTTGGGAGGAGGGGCGCTCGCAACGTTTTCGGATGCAGTCACGTCACGTCACGTCTGAAAGGAGCCGATTCGGCTCCTGAAAGGAAGAGGGACCGTATGGCGACGAAGGCAGAAGAGTACATGGCTGAGCTTCTTCGGCAGAGCCGACCCCCGCGCCCGAAAAAGCTGCGGAAACCCAGTCGGGATGACAACATCGACACGACTTTGCTGGATGGAGTTGGTACCTCGCCTCACAACTTCGCCAAGCGTTCCGACAATCGCGGCGGCCCCGTGCTCGAAAGCTCTGCCAGCGGCAAGCCTTCGCGCAAGTCGACACGCAAGAGCTCGGGACACATCAAAGCCGCCAACGAGCTGACGCGTCGCCAGGTCGGGCGCATCACTTCGCCGGCGGCCCGAGCGGCGCGCGCGGCAGTTCGTTAAGCGCGCAGAATCACAAAGCGCGTAGCGCGGCCGCGACCGAAAACGCGGGAGCGTCGTGACACGTTACGGCGCTCCCGCCGCCGGTTTTGTCCGGTTCTTAGGCGCAGAGCGGAGCCAATTTCTCAACTCCGGAGGAGATCTTCGCTATTCTGCGTCTAGATGCAGGACGCAGGGCAGGAGCCCGGGGCGGACGATGAAGCGTTGGCGTGGCGCAACGACCTCGCTCTCCGGTTGATTCGCGCGCTGCTCGTCATCTTCGCTGCCAGCGGCTGCGTCGTCTGGTTTTCCGTGGAGCGTGTGGAGAGCCGCAATCGCTTGGCGCTCGCGGCTTTGACCGCCGCCGCCATGGTGGCGATTCCTGCGCTCACCGGCCGTCCGCGCGGCACGGCGCGGGCGTGGCTGATCATCGTGCCGGCGCTGGCTACGGCCACCGCCGGTTATGCCTTCGTGGGTGTGCTGTCGGGGCCGGGCGTGTGCCTGACCGTTACGCTGATGCTGGCGGGTCTGTTGCTGGGACGCCGCGCCATGGTCGGGCTCACGGTGGCCGCGGCTTTGATGCTGACGACGGTCGGTTGGGCCATGGTCACCGGTCGCCTCGCGGCCCCGGCTGCCCACGACATCGACATGACCTCGCTGCGCACCTGGGCACGCTCGCTGGGCGTGACCTTCTTCGCCATCTCGCTGTTCGGTGGGTTGATGGTGGCGCTCGTTACGCGCATGGAGCGTTCGCTGCGCTTGGCGCGCCAAGAAACGCTGCGCCGCGAGCAAGCCGAGCGCGCGCGGGCCGAGGCGGAGCTGCAAGCCGTGGAGAGCAAGCAGCTGGAGATGGTCGGTCGGCTGGCGGCGGGTGTGGCGCACGACTTCAACAACAACCTCACCGCCATCATGGGCTCGGCCGAGCTGCTGAAGTTGGAGCTGCCCGAGGAAGCGGGTGCGCGTGAGCTGTCCGACAGCATCTTGGTGGCGTCACAGCGGCTGGCCGAGCTGACGCGTCAATTGCTCGCCTATTCGCGCAAGGCGCGCATGCTGCAAACGCCGACCGATTTGCACTCGGTGGTGGAGCAAGCGGTCACGTTGGCCCGCCGCTCGATGGATCCCAACATCACCATCGTCACCGAGCTGAACGCGCGCCATTCGACGGTTGCTGGGGACGCGGCGCTGTTGCAGAGCGCGGTGTTGAACCTGCTCATCAACGCGCGCGACGCCATGCCGCTCGGCGGCACATTGACGGTGGCCACGTCGTCGATGGAGCTGACCCAGAGCGGCGCTCGAGGCTTGCCCATGGGCATGTGCGTGGTGCTCGAGGTCATCGACACCGGGCGCGGCATTCCCAAAGAGCAGGTGTCGAACATCTTCGATCCATTCTTCACCACCAAACCGGTCGGTAAAGGCACCGGCCTGGGCTTGGCCGCCGTCGCCGGGACCGTCAAGG
>JBEQSW010000619.1:0-19008 GCA_040348565.1 Myxococcales bacterium
GCTCTGGCGTCAAACCGTCCGCCGCCGGGCGCGCACTGGCCGATGCGCTGGGCGCCGCGGTGGTGCTCGGCTTCGTCTCACAACCCAGCGCAAGCGCGACCGGCAGCAGCACCAGTAGGACGCCGTGACGAGGGGCCGGAACGAGCATGCCTGGCGGGAATTACTACGGCCTCCCTGCACGCGCCAGAAGCGGTTGCGTAATCCGGGCGCCGGGGCTACGTGTGCCCATCGTGGAAAACCAATCTGCCCCCAATAGCAGCGCCGGTACCCTTCGTTACAAGCGAGTCATCATCAAGCTTTCGGGGGAGGCGCTGAGCGGCAAAGAAGGCGGCTCGGGCATCGACACCCAGACGCTGAAAGACACGGCGATGGAGCTGGCGGAGGTCCACGCCACCGGCGTCCAGCTCGGGCTCGTGGTCGGCGGCGGTAACATCTTCCGCGGTTTGCGCGGCGCCAGCGAAGGCATGGATCGCGCGCAGAGCGACTACATGGGCATGCTGGCGACGGTCATCAACTCGCTCGCGCTGCAAGACGCGCTGGAGCGCTCGGGCGTGCCGACGCGCGTGATGACGGCCATCGAAATCAAGCAGCTGGCCGAGCCGTACATTCGCCGGCGCGCCATTCGCCACATGGATCGAGGCCACGCCGTCATCTTCGCCGCCGGCACCGGCAATCCGTATTTCTCGACCGACACCGCCGCCGCCCTGCGCGCCATGGAAATGCGCGCCGACGCGCTGCTGAAGGCGACGAAGGTCGACGGCATCTACGACCGCGACCCGCGCCGCCACCCGGACGCCAAGATGCTGGACCGCGTCACGTACGACCGGTTTCTCGCCGACCACCTCGGCGTGATGGATTCCACTGCGGTGGCGCTCTGCCGTGAGCACAGTCTTGCCATCCGGGTCTTCAAGATGGCGCGTGGCAATATCCGGCGCGTGTGCTTGGGCGAGCCGGGCGGTACGACTGTTTCCACCTGAGGGTGGAAACAGTCGGTTGGTTTTCCTCTGTGCCTTGGGGGATCGTCCGGCGATCCTTTTGACCTGAAGGGTAGCTGGCGCTCGGCCTCGCCGAGTTTGTTCACTCCGGTCTTCTGGGGGTGATCGTGATCTGATCTCGCCAAGGTCGGGTGGGGGCGATCCACTGGTGCCTTTGGCACCAGGCGCGTTGTTCAGTGGTTGCGGAGCTTGGCTAGCAGCAAGCGAGAGGGGCGGAGGACGGCCACGGCGACCAAGGACAAACCAGAGGCGGATTTCATTCCCTGCCTGGCAATGATGGAGAAGTGGCACTCGTGATCTAGCTCGCCCTGAATCTTCCGGGGCTCGAAGATCAACACGGCCGGCCTGCCTCGGCCACAAACCAGAGTAAGCTCATCGCCCTCATGTGGCAGTCACTCCCCGAGTTCGGCACTGGTGTCCTCTACGCGATCTTGGTAGCGGCCGCGTACACGTTCGCGGTCTCGCTGGCCGCGGGTCGCGGTAGGCCAAGGCTACTCACCGCTGCTCGCTTGGGCGCGTACGCCACTTGCGGCTTGGTGCTGTTCGGCGTGCTGCTGTTGGCTTACGCCTTCCAAGCGCACGACTTTCGCATCCGCTACGTGTCGCACTACAGCGACCGCTCGATGTCGTGGGTGTACCTGCTGACGTCGCTGTGGGGCGGGCAAGACGGCTCGCTGTTGTGGTGGTCGTTGCTGCTCTCCATCTACACGGCGGCGTGCGTGGCTTGGCTCAAAGGCCGCTACCGCGAGCTGCAGCCGTTCATCATCGCCACGCTGATGGTGATCATCGCGTTTTTCTCGGTGTTGATGCTGTTCAGCGCCAACCCGTTCGAGACCAACATCGCCGGCGCGCGCCCCGACGGCGAGGGCTTGAACCCGCTCTTGCAAAACTACTGGATGATCATCCACCCGCCGGCGCTGTACACCGGCTTCGTCGGTTGCTCGGTGCCGTTCGCGTTCTGCGTGGCGGCGCTGGTGACGGGCCGGCTCGACAACGAGTGGATCGTGGCGACGCGGAAATGGATGCTGTTCGGCTTCATGTTCCTGTCGATCGGCAATGTGCTCGGCATGCGCTGGGCGTACGAAGAGCTGGGCTGGGGCGGCTACTGGGCTTGGGATCCGGTCGAAAACGCCGCTTGTTTGCCCTGGTTCACCGCCGCCGCTTACGTGCACTCGACGATGATTCAAGAGCGCCGGAACATGCTCAAGGTTTGGAACGTGTTCCTGATCTGCTTCACGTTCTTCCTCACCATCTTCGGCACGTTCCTGACGCGCTCGGGCATCATCTCCAGCGTTCACAGCTTCGCGCAGAGCGAAATTGGCACCTACTTCTTGTACTTCATGGGGTTGATCGCGGGCGCGTCTGCGGGCTTGATCATCTGGCGCCTGCCGATGCTGCGGGCCAAATCGGAGATTGAAGCGGTCGCCAGCCGCGAGGCCATGTTCGTGGTGAACAACTGGGCACTGCTCGGCGCCATGACCTTCATTCTCACCGCGACCATGTTCCCCAAGCTGTCCGAGCTGTGGCACGAGACGGTCACGGTCGGTCCGCCCTTCTTCAACCGCTGGCTGGCACCGATCGGCATCACCATCTTCGCGCTGATGGGCCTGGCGCCCTTGTTCGGCTGGCGCAAGACCAGCGAGGGCGCGCTGAAGCAAGCGTTCAAGTGGCCGGGCATCGCGTTCGTCGGGGCGGCGGTACTGCACTTCGCCGTTGGCAGCCGCTTCGGCTACCCAGCCATGGTCCCGCGGGATCCGTTCTACCCGGGGTTGGTCGGCGTGATCTTGCAGAAGGTGGGCTCGCTGGCGCCGGTGGTCGTGGTGTCGCTGGCCGCGTTCAACGTGGCGGTCATCGTGCAGGAGTTCCAGCGCGGCGTGAGCGCCCGCCGGCGCTCGGCGGAGAAGCGCGGCGAGCCCGAAGGCGTACTGGGAGCGCTGTTCAACTTGGTGGCCAAGAACCGGCGCCGCTACGGCGGCTACATCGTCCACCTGGGCATCGTGGGTATGTTCATCGGCTTCGTGGGCTCGGCTTGGAATCTCGAGCGCGAAGTGACGCTCGTGCCTGGCCAAACTCACCAAATCGGTAACTTCGACATCAAGTATTTGGGCACGCGCATGTGCCCCGGCAACCCGAAATGCAGCGCCGAAGAGCAGGCCGATTTGAACAAGCGCATGCTGTTCGCCGACTTCGACGTGAAGGAAAACGGCAAGGCGCTCGGCCAGATCCACCCCGCCAAGTTCTTTTTCGCCAAGAACCCCGACGGCCCGACCACCGAAGTGAGCTTGCTGTCGAGCCTGCGCCAAGACCTATACACGGTCATCGGCATGATCGATCCGCAGAGCAAGCGCGGCACCTTTCGCTTTCACGTCAACCCACTCGTGATGTGGATTTGGCTGGGAGGCATGGTGCTGGTGCTGGGCGCGGGTATCTCGCTCTGGCCAGACCTGGCCTTCGGCGAGCTGGGCGCCTGGGCCTACGTGCGGGCGGGCGCCGGTGTGGCCGCCGGCGCGGCCTTTTCGCTATGGCTGGCCATGACCCCTAGCTACGCCTACGCCAGCACGAAACCGCCGGCAGGAACGCCTCCCGCGGTCGCCCACGCGGACGTCCCGCTCTCCCGGTCGCTGCCACCGCTCGGCGCGACCGCGTTCGGTTTGGGGGTGGGCGCGGTATTCGCCGCTCGGCGGAAGCGCCCCGATGGTGTTAGACACAGCGAGCCGCGTGTCTGAAGAAGCCAAAGCAGAAGCGCTCGAAGCCGAACGATCCGCCCCCGAAGTAGCGGAGGCGCACGAGCCGCCGCCCGCCGAGCGCGGGGAGCTTTTGACTTCGGAGCAGTTGGCGCTGCTACGCAAGCTGGTACCGACGCTGTGGCTGCTGGCCGCAGTCGTCACCGGCTTCGTGTGGGGCGTACAGATGGTGCTGCTGGTGCTGGCCGCTGGCGCCATCACGCTGGTCATCGTCATGATGTGGTCGAGCGTGCAGAGCCTGACCGGCGGCACGCCGCTCGGCTTCGAGGAAGCGCTCGGCATGGGCGCGCCTTCCAAAGTCGAAGAAGAGAAGCGCTCGGTCCTGCGTGCGCTGAAAGACTTGGAGTACGAGCGCGGCGTCGGCAAAATCTCGCCCGAGGACTACGCCGAGCTCTTGGCCAAGTACCGCGCCGAGGCCAAACGCCTCATTCAAAGCGTGGACGACGCGCTCGGCCCCGCCCGCGCTGAAGTGGAACGAGCGCTGGAGCAACGCTTGAACCGCGCCGGCTTGCCCCTCGAGCCTGCGGCCCCGCACGTCGAAGCCGCCGCAAAAACCGAAACCGAAGCCGCCACTCCCCCGGCCGCGCCCGAAGGGGAAAAACCGCCCGAAACCGCCGCCTCCAGCGAAGCCGCAGCGTCGGAGGACAAGTCGTGAAGCGCCTTTCCGCTCTGTTGCTGGTCGCCACCCTCGCGTCGCCCAGCCAAGGCTTGGCGCAAGCGCAAGCCGCCCCAACCGCGTCGGCGCAAGCCGCGCCTGCGCCGACGCAGCCCATGCCCGCCGGGCATCCTCCGGTCGGCGGCGTCCAGGCCCCACAAGCGCCGGAGCAAGACGCGCTGATTCCGTCACCGCAGCTGCCGCCCGGCACCATCTTGGTCAGGCTGGTCGACGCCAACGGCAACCCGCTGACCAACGCCGAGGTCACGCTCGGTGTTCAGTTCCAAAAGATCGCCGAGGGTGAGCAGCACACCGAGCGCAAGGCCAAGACCGATCTCGGCGGCATGGCGCGCTTCGAAGGCCTGACCACGGGCAGCGACTTCAGCTATCGCATCATCGCGCGCTCGGGCCCGGCCGAATATTCGTCGGACCCGATGCAGCTCAAGAGCGAGGGCGGCATGATCTCGCTTCTGCACGTCTATCCGGTGACGCGCAATCCAGCGGAAGCCGCCGTCGGCGCCATTGGCTACATTTACTGCGAGACGCGCGACGACGTTTTTCAATTCGAGGTGCTGTTTCGCTACGGCAATCGCAGCGCCATCAGCTGGGTCCCCGAAGACGCGCGCATGACCCTGCCGAGCGGCTTCAAAGCCTTCAAAGCCGGCGAGTCGATGACCGACGTGCGCTTCGAGGAAGAGCCGGGGCAGGGCGTGAAGCTGAAGGGCACATTTTCGCCCGGTCAACAGAGCGCCTCGTTCCGCTTTCAGGTACCGCGCAAGGAAGAAACGAGCGCGTCGTTTCACTTTGGCTTGCCGCCGCACGTGGGCGAAATTCGCTTCATTGCCGAGGCCGCGCCCGGCATGGAAATCGACGTCGACGGCTTCGAGAAGCCGCAAACCGACGTGAGCCAAACCGGTCAGCGCGTGCTGGTCACACGCCGCGTCGCGGTGCGCGGCGAGTCTCACGGCGTGGGCCCGTTCACGGCGTCCCTAGCCGGCATTCCCACCCCCGGGTCGGGTCGCTGGATTGCCGTGCTCATTGCCACCCTGTTGGCTGGCCTTGGCGTCGCGGCGTTCCGAGGCAAGCTGGGCGACGAGACGCAGCAAGACCTCCAGGAACGCGACGCAGAGCGCGCCAGGCGGGTGCTGCTGGACGAGCTGGTGGAGCTCACCCGAGCCCGCCGCGAGCAACGCATCGGCCCCAGCACCTACGAAAGCGCTCGCCGAACCCTGGTCGAAGCGCTCGCGCGCATCGTTTCTTTGAATCCGGGCCTGGGTAAGAAGCCTAAGAAGGGCGCCGCCGCTCGTGCCGGCAAAAAGCCCAAAAAAGGCGCCGCGGCGTAGTCAGATCGGCCCCCTGGCCCAGCCCTCCACAGGCTGAGGATAAGCTCCGCATAAGCCCGGGGATGGCCTTGGGGCTGAGGTGGGACAAACACCCCCGGCCACAGAGTCTGGCAAGTTATCGGAGATCTGATGGACCGTCAGATCCACAGGCCACGGGATAAATTTCCTAGCAAGATCAGAGGCTTGCAAGGTTAACCCCAGTTTCCACAGCCCCTATCACTACTTCTATTAAATTTAAATTTAAGAGATCTAAGAGTAGGCAGAGGCGTCGCGCTCGGTGACCAACGCGCCACGGGCCGGCCTCGAATCGGTTTTGCGCTGACCACTAGCGCTTCGGCGCCCGCCCGGTTACACGTCGGCCCCCATGCACGTTGTCGTGAGCAAGAAGGACCTGCTCCGAGTCCTCGGGCGCTGCCAGGGCGTCGCTGACAAGAAAAGCACCATGCCCGTGTTGGGCAACGTGTTGCTCGAGGTCGCGTCGCCGAACGAGCTGCGACTCGCTGCGACCGATTTGTTCGTTTCCGTCAGCGGCAAGATCCCGGCGAAGATCGAAAACGGCGGCTCGATTGCGCTCGGCGCACGAGAGCTGTTCGAGCGCGTGCGCATGATGCCCGAGGGCCAGGTCGCGCTGCAGGTCACCGGTACGCAAGCCGTAATCCGCGCCGTCGGCTCTGCGCGACGTTTCACGCTGCACGGCGTGCCCGGCGAAGAGTTTCCGTCGTTGCCGGTGCCCGACGCGAAAGCGACCGTCGCCACGCTCGACGTCGTGACGCTGGCGTCGCTGATCGCCGCCACGCACTTTTCGATTTCGACCGACGAGACGCGGCTGCACCTGAACAGCGCGCTGTTCGAGTGGGACAACGACCGCGTGCGCATGGTGACCACCGACGGTCACCGCTTGAGCAAGCTGGAAGTCGTCGTGAAGGGCAAGCACGAGAGCGCGACCATGCTGATCCCGCTGAAGGGCGTGCAGGAGCTGCGCCGGCTGTGCGAGGAAGCGCTGACCGAGGGCAAAGACGGCGCCGACGCCTCCGAGATCAAGATGGTCCAGAGCGGCCCCAACGCCTTCTTCGAGCTGGCCGGGTTCATGTTCAGCGTGAAGCTCGTCGACGCGCAGTTCCCGCCGTACCAGCAGGTCATTCCCGAGCACAGCGAGCGCACCGTGCGAGCCCAACGCGCGGCTCTCACGGACGCGCTACGCGCCGTCTCGGTGGCGGCCAGCGATCGCACGGGGGGCGTCAAGCTCACGCTCGGCGGCGGCAAGATTCGCTTCGAGAGCGAGAGCCCTGACAGCGGCGAAGGCTTCGACGAAGTGGCGGCGGACTACCAAGGTCCCGAGGTCACGGTCGGCTTCAACGCGCGGTACTTCCTGGACGTGCTCGGCGCCATCACCGACGAAGAGGTCGCGCTCGGCATTTCCGGCGAGCTCGATCCGGCCGTGATCAAGCCGGCGAGTGACAGCGCCAGCAAGAGCTACCAAGCCGTGATCATGCCGATGCGGATTTGATGGCGGCCTCTGGCGTCGCCAGTCTCCGCTTCGAAAAAGCTCGGCTCGCCAGCTTCCGCAACATCGCTTCGGCCAGCATCGAGCCCAGCCCCGCCCTCAACCTGATTTGGGGCGACAACGGTCAGGGCAAGACCAGCATCCTGGAGGCGCTGTACGCGGTCGCCACGACGCGCAGCTTCCGTACCGACAGGCTGCCCCTGGTCGTGCGTACCGGCGACGAGCAGGCGCGGGTAGCGGCCACGGTGAGCGAAGGCAGCTTCAAGCGCGAGCTCAGCCTCAAGCTGGGCCTACGCGGGCGTTCGGTGGAGCTGGACGGCAAGCGCCCCAAGACCCTGTCGAGCTACGCCGTGCGCACGCCCGTGGTCGTGTTTCATCCGCGCGATCTGGAGCTGGTAACCGGGGCCGCCGGTGAGCGTCGGCGGCTGCTCGATCGCTTGATCCTCTACGCCGACCCGACGGGGGCCGAGGCGGCTCGCCGCTACGCCGAAGCGCTCAAGGAGCGGCAGCGGTTGTTGGATACGCGGGGCGTGTCGGCGGCCGAGCTCGGCGACTTCGAAAACGTGGCGGCCGAGCATGGGGCGCGCTTCGCGCGGGCGCGCTTCGAAGCCAGCGAAAGGTTGGTGCCCGAGCTCCTAGAAGCTTTTCGCAGCGTGACCCCCGCGGGCCTGATTCTGAGCGCCGGCTACGCAGCTGGCGGCACGCAGAACGCTCGAGATTTCGAGGCCGAGCTGCGCGCCCGCCGCCCCGAGGACAGCCGTCGGGGCCGGGCCAGCTTCGGTCCGCAAAAGGACGAGCTTACCTTGCACATCGACGGCCGCGCGGCGCGCAGCGACGCTTCTCAAGGGCAGCAGCGGCTGCTCTCGCTGTCGCTCAAGTTGGCTGAGCTGCGCTGCATCGAGCACACACGACACGTGCATCCCGTGCTCTTGCTCGACGACGTCTCGAGCGAGCTCGACGCGAGCCGCACCGAGAGCGTGCTGGCCTTGCTCGAAGCCTCCCAAGGTCAGATCTTCGTGACCACCACCCGCCCTGAGCTGTTCCGAACCGGCAGCTTTTCGTCCGCCGAGCGGGCCGAATTTCGGGTGGTTGACGGTTGCGTTTCGCGGGTTTGAGACGCGACCTCACGCGGGCGAAATTCGACCCCGAAAACGCGCCAAAAATCGGCCTCGAAAACGCACCCAGCAAGGCCGCTTTTCCAGCAGGTTTTCCGCGGTTTGGTGCTTGCTTCGGACGCGCTCCCAAAGTAGCTTTTCGTGGCCCCTTTTGACTACTTCAGAACCGACTCCACAAGCCCCCGCCGCTGATTCTTACGACGCCAAAAGCATCACGGTGCTGGAGGGTCTAGAAGCCGTCCGCAAGCGCCCTGGCATGTACATCGGAGACGTGCACGACGGCTCCGCCCTGCACCATTTGGTGTGGGAAGCCGTCGACAACGCCGTCGACGAGCATTTGGCCGGTCATTGCAAGGTGGTCCGCATCACGGTGCACTTCGACGGCTCCGTCACCGTCGAAGACGACGGTCGTGGCATTCCGGTCGGCATCATGCCCGATCGCGGGGTCAGCGCGGCCGAGGTCGTGATGACGGTGCTGCACGCGGGCGGCAAGTTCGACCACTCGAGCTACAAGGTCAGCGCCGGCTTGCATGGCGTCGGCGTCAGCGCCGTCAACGCCGTCAGCGAAACGCTGCGCCTGGAAATCAAGCGCGAGGGCAAGCTCTGGTTTCAGGAGTATCACCGCGGCGTCCCCGTCAGCAACATCGTGCCCATCGGCGAAACCAGCGACACCGGCACCAAGATCACGTTCAAGCCCGACCACGAGATCTTCAGCAATCTCGAGTACAGCTTCGACACCCTGGCCAACCGCCTGCGCGAGCTGGCGTTCCTGAACTCGGGCCTCATCGTCGACTTGAAGGACGAGCGCGGCGAGGGCCGCAGCGAGCACTTCGAATACCAGGGCGGCATCAAAGAGTTCGTGTCGCTGCTCAGCCAGGCCAAAGAGCCCGTGCACGACGACGTGGTCGGTTTCACCGGTGAATGGCCGTCGGGGGACGGCAAGGCGCCCGTCACCGTCGACTTGGCCATTCAATGGACCAACGCCTACGCCGAACAGATTCTCTGTTACACCAACAACGTCCACAACAAGGACGGCGGCACCCACCTCACCGGCTTGCGCACCGCCCTGACGCGCACCCTGAACAACTACGGCACCGCGCAGAATCTGTTCAAAGACGCGAAGAACGGGCTGACCGGAGACGACACCCGCGAAGGCGTGATCTGCGTCATTCACGTCAAGCACCCCGACGCCAGCTTCGATTCGCAGACCAAGAGCAAGCTGGTCTCCAGCGACGTCAAGGGCATCGTCGAAAACGCCGTCAACGAGCACGTCGGCCGCTACTTCGAAGAGCACCCGCAGACGGCGCGTAAGATTTTGGAAAAGGCGGTGCTAGCCGCCAAAGCACGCGAGGCCGCTCGCAAGGCGCGCGAGGTCGTGCGCAAAGGCGTGCTGGATCTGACGACTTTGTCCGGCAAGCTCGCCGACTGTCAGAGCAAAGACCCGACCATCAGCGAGATTTACATCGTCGAAGGTGAAAGCGCCGGCGGCAGCGCCAAGCAGGGGCGTGACCGGCATTTTCAAGCCATCTTGCCGCTAAAAGGCAAGATCTTGAACGTCGAGCGCGCGCGCCTCGACCGCATGCTGGGCTCGCAAGAGGTGGCAACGTTGATCTCGGCGCTGGGCTGCGGCATCGGCGACAACGGCGGCTTCGATCTGAGCAAGCTGCGTTACCACCGCGTCATTCTGATGACCGACGCCGACGTCGACGGCAGCCACATCCGCACGCTGCTGCTGACGTTCTTCTATCGCCAAATGCGCGAGTTGATCGACAACGGCTACCTGTACATCGCCCAGCCCCCGCTATTTGGCATCAAAAAGGGCAAAAAGATCCTGTACGTCAAGGATCAGCCCGCGCTCGATCGCTTCCTCACCGAGTCCGGCATCGAGGACTTGTCGGTGCAGGCCACCAAGGGCCCCGCGCTCAGCGGCATGCCGCTCTTCAATTTGGCCACGCGCCTCAAGTCGCTGCGCGCCATCCTGACCAAGATCGACCGCCGCTGCGATGGGCGCGTCGTGGCCGCGCTGCTGCGCATCGGTGCCCTGCAGCTGAACGACTTCCGCGACGAGGCGAAGGTCAACGGCATGGCCCAACGCCTGCAGGTTGAGCTCGAGCGTCGCTACCCCGACTTGGTCCCACTCACCGTGACGGTGGAATGGGAGAAGGAGCACGGCGCCGGCCGCATCCATGTGAAGTTTCGCCCCGGTGCGTCCGGTCGCACGGCTTCACTCGATTGGGAGTTGGCGGAGTCGGCCGAATACCAAGAGCTGCTGTCGATTGAAGAGGACATTCGCTCCATCGGCCCGGCCCCCTACGTTGCGCGCGTCGGCAACGGCGAGCCCATCACCATTTCAGGCTCAGAAGAGCTGGAAACGTTCATCGCCGAGCGCGGTCGCAAAGGCCTGCACATCACCCGCTACAAAGGTCTGGGCGAAATGAACGCCGACCAGCTGTGGGAAACCACGATGAACCCGGACGCTCGCTCACTGCTCAAGGTCAAAGTCAGCGATCCGGTTCGCGCCGACGAGCTCTTCAGTGTGTTGATGGGTGACCAGGTCGAGCCGCGTCGCCAGTTCATCGAAGAGAACGCGCTCAACGTGCGCAACCTCGACATCTAGGCCGATAAATCGAGGTGTCTAAGTCCTACGCCTAGACACTTTTCTCCGTCCAACTTTAGACGGGGTCCACACTGAGCGCTCGAGTGCGCGTGCTCGGCTTCGAAGTAAGTCGCCAGTGTGAAAGCGTCTCGCCCTGAAACACGGGTGGGGCGTGCATTGCAGAAATGAAAATGGCTAGCCTTCAGGGTTGCAATGCACCGCCTGAGCGGACTATTCTGGGATTCGAACGAGGGACTCGAGCCGGCGCTCGCCCCAAGGCGGCGGCAAGGGCCTCGTACCACCCCAAACCAAGTTTATTTTACCTACCTCAGCGTCAGAGAGGAGGAGCTGTGGGCGGGTGACGGCAGGCTATTTCCTGCTGCACTGACGGTCCACGGCGACGGGATTTGATGGCCGCAAACGCAAAAGGGTCCACTAAAAAAGTTGGTCGACTGATCCGCTCGGCTCGAATGGAGCGCGGGCTTACTCAGAAAGACCTAGCGCGAAAGCTAGGTGTCCGTTCAGGAAGCTACGTCGGAATGCTCGAGTCTGGCCTGTGCAAAGGGGTGGGAGTTGGCAGGCTGGAAGAGATTGCGACGTTCCTGGACGTGCACGGTGTCGATCGGTACCGGTGGCTTGCCGCCGCTGGTCATTTGCCGCCTGGTCTTCTAGGTGCGCTGATGAAGAGCCCCGATCAATGGGACGACGTGCTCGGACTACTGGGCACCAGCGGGCCGCGCTCGGCGCGTCCCCGCAAACGTGCTCGCGCTTAATCCGGGGGGATGAGAGCCGTTGCGGCGACGGCCTGGGGCGCGAGGGCGTCTCTGGCCGTCGTCGGGCGTTTTGGCGTAGCTTTTCTCGACGAGCTCCCGGTTTTTTTCTCGATCGGCGAGTTCGTGTATCCTTGAGGTCAATATGAAGTCATTTTCCTTTGCCAAAGCTTTAACCGTGGGCTGTTTGCTGAGTCTTTCACTGCCGATTGCGTGCGGTGACGACGACGACTCGACGCCGAACAACACGGCGGGGACGAGCAGCACGGGTGGTGACGGCGCTGGTGGTGAGCCGGGCGCCGGCGGCATGAGTGAAGCGGGCGGTGCTGGTGGCGCGGGAGCCAGCCTGCCACCCGGCATCAGCAGCATGCCGAAGATGGAAGCTTGCGGCTCCGAGATGTGCGGTTCGGCCGCCGTCGGCCCCGTGTTCATCGATCCGTGCTGCGACAGCGGCGCGTGCGGGTTGGACACCGGCTTCCTGGCGCTCGTAGGCGCTTCGTTCACCGACAAGTGTCAGCCCAAGGCTCAACCGGGGGAAGTGGACGCGGGCTGCAAGACGACCGATCCCTCGACCATCCCCTTCCCGTCCGGTGGCAATACCATCATGGTCCCCATCAACGGCTTCGTTGGTTGCTGCCGTGACAACGGCATGTGTGGTGTCGTCGTGGACGACGTGGTTTCACCGGTCTTGGGTAAGGTTGCCTCGCTCGGCCTGGGCTGCGTCGATGCAGCTCCGTTCTTCCCCGGCGAGACCCCCGTTTCCTGCGGTGCGGGCGGCGGTGGTGGCGGCGGCGCTGGCGGTGTCGGCGGTGTCGGCGGTGCTGGCGGTGCTGGCGGCGGCGACACTTCGACGCCCGGTGGCACTGGCGGCGCTGGCGGTATTCAGTAAGCTCCCGTTCATGAACAGCTGGCGCCTCCGGATCAGGGTCTTGCCTTGGTTGTTGGCGCCGGCCTTGGCTGCCGCTGCGTGCGGACATACCGATTCGGGCGACAAGCCGAGCGGCGCTGGCCAAGGTGGTAGCGCGAGCGGAGCCGCCACCAGCGGCAGCGCGTCCGTTGTCGGAGGCAAGGGCCCCACCGCCGGGATGACCGGTCGTGGTGGTAGCCAAGTGGTTCCCGAGGCCGGCACGGGCGGAACGAGTCCCGCGGTCATGATCCCGGGCATCAGCCAGACTCCGCAGACGCAAGCTTGCGGTGTCAGCATGTGCAACTCGGCGGCCGTGGGTCCGCTGTTCGTCGACCCGTGCTGCGCCGGCGAGGCCTGCGGGTTGGACACATCCGGGCTCGCTTTGTTGGGCATCCCCTTTCAAGACCGCTGTCAGGCGTTGGATCAGCCCGGTGACGTGGATCCAAGCTGCCCCACGAGCGCCGGTTCCACCGTTCCGGTCCCCCTCGGTGGTCAGACCATCATGCTGCCCGTGAACGGCTTCGCCGGTTGTTGTCGCGAAGACGGAAAGTGCGGCGTGGTCGCGAACGACATCGTCTCTCCTCTAATAGGCACGGTCGCGACGCTCGGCCTTGGATGCGTCGACTCGGCACCGTTCTTCGGCAACCAACCTGCCGCGGCGTGCGGCGGCGGAGTCGGCGGCGCGGGCGGTGCGGGCGGAGCTCCGGCCGAGCCCGGCGGCGCGAGCGCTGGCGGCGAAGCGGGAGCCTCCGTCTCGGCAGCCGGCGCCGGCTGAATCTGCGCCTGCCGGCAAAAATTGCGTGAAGGTCGTCGTTCGCGCGGGTTTTCGCTCGCGGCTTCGTGCGCGGCCCACCCCTTGCAAAGGCCGATGGTGGACTTAGTTTGCCTCGGTCGTCGCGAGAGCCGCGACAACGCACGGGAGTAGCCGAATGCGAATGGATCGCCTCACCAACAAGAGCCAAGAATGCCTGCGCGCAGCTGTCGACGCGGCCACGCGTCGCGGCAATCCCGAGATCATTCCCGAGCACTTGCTGGTCGCGGTGCTCGAACAAGAAGGCAGCGTGGGCGCCTCGGTGGTGCAGCGCGCGGGGGCCGATCCGAAAGCGTTGGCTCGCGAGCTGAGTGAGCGCGTCGAAAAGCTCCCGAAGGTCTCTGGTGGTCAGGAGCCGGGTTTTGGCCGCCGCACCGTGCCGTTTCTCAACGCCGCGGAAGACGAAGCCAAGAAGCTGAAGGACGACTTCGTTTCCGTGGAGCATTTTCTGCTCGCCGGGCGCTCGGACAAAGACGTGCAAGCCGTCTTCGACCGCCACGGCTTGGCCTACGACAAGCTGCTGCACGCTCTGGCGGAGATTCGCGGCAGCCAACGCGTTACCGACCAGGATCCGGAGGGTAAATTCCAAGCCCTCGAAAAGTACACGCGCGACCTCACGGCGCTCGCGCGCCGCGGCAAGATCGACCCCGTCATCGGTCGAGATGAAGAGATCCGGCGTGTGATGCAGGTGCTCTCCCGCCGCACGAAGAACAACCCCGTGCTGATCGGCGAGCCGGGCGTCGGCAAGACCGCGATCGCAGAGGGAATCGCGCACCGCATCGCCAACGGCGACGTGCCCGAGTCGCTCAAGGACAAGCGCATCCTCGCGCTCGATCTGGCGAGCATGGTCGCGGGCGCGAAGTTTCGTGGGGAATTCGAGGATCGGCTGACGGCGGTGCTGCAGGAGGTGGAGTCCTCGGCGGGCGGCGTCATCCTGTTCATCGACGAGCTGCACACGCTGGTCGGTGCGGGCGCCGCCGAAGGCGCCATGGACGCGGCCAACATGCTCAAGCCGGCGCTGGCGCGCGGCGAGCTCCGCGCCATCGGCGCGACCACGCTCGACGAGTACCGGAAGCACATCGAAAAGGACGCGGCGCTGGAACGGCGCTTTCAACCGGTCGTCGTGGACCAGCCTTCGGTGGCCGACACGATTGCGATCTTGCGAGGCCTGAAGGAGCGCTACGAAGTCCATCACGGCATCCATATCAAGGACTCGGCGCTGGTGGCGGCGGCGGTGCTCAGCAACCGCTACATTACCGAGCGCTTCTTGCCGGACAAGGCCATCGACTTGGTCGACGAGGCCGCCAGCAAGATCAAGATGGAGATCGACAGCTTGCCGCTGCCCATCGACCAAATCGAGCGCAAGCTGTTGCAGCTGCAGATCGAGCAACAAGCGCTCTCGAAAGAGCGCGACAAAGGCAGCAAAGCCCGGCTCGACGAGCTGGCCCACGAGGTCGGCGAGCTTTCCGGCGAGCGCGATCGCATGCGTGCCCAGTGGCTGCGCGAGAAGGACTTCATCGAGAAGCTGCGCGACGAACAGCGCGAAATCGAGGAGCTGCGCACCGCAGAAGAGCAAGCCCGTCGCTCGGGTGACTTGGGTCGCGCCGCCGAGATTCAATACGGAAAAATTCCGGATTTGGAGCGACGGTTGGAGCAACACCGCGCCGAGCTGAACCAGCTCCAAGAAAAAGGCTCGTACCTCAAGGAAGAGGTGGGCGAAGAAGAGATCGCCGCCATCGTCTCCAAGTGGACCGGCGTGCCCGTTTCCAAAATGCTGGAAGGCGAGATGCAAAAGCTCATCTCGATGGAGCAGAATTTGGAAAAGCGTGTAGTCGGCCAAGACGCGGCCCTCACCGCCGTGGCCAACGCCGTACGGCGCTCCCGCGCCGGCTTGGGCGACGAGAAGCGACCGATCGGCTCGTTCTTGTTCCTGGGTCCGACCGGCGTCGGCAAGACCGAAACCGCGCGCGCCCTGGCCGAGTTCTTGTTCGACGACGAGCGGGCCATGATTCGCATCGACATGAGCGAATACATGGAAAAGCACGCGGTTTCGCGGCTGATCGGCGCGCCGCCCGGGTACGTTGGCTACGACGAAGGCGGTCAACTGACCGAGCCCGTTCGCCGCCGGCCCTACAGCGTGATCCTGTTCGACGAAATCGAAAAGGCGCACCCCGACGTGTTCAACGTGCTCTTGCAGGTGCTGGACGACGGCCGGCTCACCGATGGTCAGGGTCGCACCGTGGACTTCAAGAACACGGTCGTCATCTTGACCAGCAACGTCGGCAGCGCGGAGCTGGCCGCGCTCGAAGAGCGCCGCGAGCTCGACGCGGCGGCGCGCGAAGAGCTGGCTCGTGACGTGGCCCTCGAGGCCTTGCGGCGCGTGTTCCGCCCCGAGTTCATCAATCGCCTCGACGAAATCGTGGTGTACCACCGCTTGGCTCGCGAGCAGATCCGGCGCATCGTCGAGATTCAGCTGCAGCGGCTGCACGCACGGTTGGCGCAGCGCGAGCTCACCCTGGCCATCAGCGAAGAAGCCAAAGACTACTTGGGCGAGCTCGGCTGGGATCCGCAATACGGCGCGCGTCCGCTCGGCCGCGCGATCAGAAAGCACCTCGAAGACGAGCTGGCCAAGCGCGTCCTCGGCGGCGACTTGTCTCCCGGCGACACCATTTTCGTCGACCACGGCCCTGCCGGATTGACCTTCAAACGTGTGGTCGCCGGCGAATCGGTGCCCGAGGCGGTCTCGAAAGCACGCCTCTCGGCGCTGAACTAAGCTAGCCTTGGCAAGCGGTCGGGCGCCGACCTTGCGCCCATTCGTGAGCATGGCTGAGCCCCCCGTCTCTTCCGGTCGAGACCCGCGCGAAAGCGCCGAGTGGCTGAAGCGCGCGCTGTCGGCGGCGCGGCTCGGCACCTGGGAGTGGGACGTACGGGCCGGCCGCGTCACTTGGTCCCGGGAAGTGCTCGGAATCTTCGGCATCAGCGAGTTCGAAGGCACCTTCGAGGCGTGGAGCCGTCTCATTCACCCCGCGGACCGCGAGTTTGCCAAGGCCACGGTGGAGCGCTCGTTGCAGGACCGCTCGGCGACCGACTTTCGCATCGAGCACCGCGCCGTCGCCCCTAGCGGCAAGGTGGTGTGGGTCGAGGGGCGCGGCCAGGTGCAGCGCGACGACCAGGGAGAGCCGGTCGCCATCATCGGCATCGTGCACGACATCACCCAGCGCAAAGAGCTGGAGCACCAGCTCGCGCAGTCGCAGCGGCTGGAGACGGTGGGGCGCCTGGCGGGGGGCGTGGCGCACGACTTCAACAACCTTTTGACCGCCATCATCGGCGCCATCAGCTTGGCCAAGTCCAACGCCTCGCTAGCGGCGCAAGCAGACTTGCAAACGGCGCTGGACGCGGCCGAGCGCGCCACCGGGCTCACGCAACGGCTGCTGGTGTTCTCGCGTCAGCGGGCGAGCGACGTGCGGCTGCTCGACCTCAACGAAGTGGTCGAAAATTCGCAGAAGATGCTGTCGCGCGTGCTGCGCGACGACATTCGCCTGCGGGTGGCGTTAGCCCCGCAAAAGCTCGCCGTGCGCGCCGATCTCGCGCAGCTGGAGCAGGTGCTGGTGAACCTGGTCATCAACGCGGCCGAGGCCATGGCCAGTGGCGGCGTCGTGGAGGTCACGACTCGGGCCGAGGCGCTTCCGCCGGGTCACCCCAAGCTTCCGCCGGGTCGCTACTTCGTGCTGACAGTGCGAGATACCGGCACCGGCATGTCCGCCGATCAGCAGCAGCACGTGTTCGAGCCGTTTTTCACGACCAAGCCGCACGGGGTGGGGCTGGGGCTGGCCACGTCGCTGGGCATCGTCGAGCGGATTGCGGGCACGCTTTCGATCGAAAGCGTGCTCGGCTCGGGCACGACCATCTCGGTGTACCTGCCGGAGGCCAAGCCGGAGCGGAAGATCACGCCCGCGCCTTCGGCCGCCGTCACCAAGACTGCGACCATCTTGATCATCGAAGACGATCGAGCCGTGCGCGAGACGACGGTCCGACTGCTCGCGCGCGCCGGGTTTCGGGTCACGGCCGCCGAAGATCGGCGCGGCGCGACCGCGGCCCTAGCAGGGCCGGACAAGATCGATCTGGTGGTGACCGACGTCATCATGCCGGAACAAAGCGGCCCCGAGCTGGTGCGCATTTTGCGCCAAGAACGCCCCGATTTGGGCGCCCTGTACGTCTCCGGCTACGCCGGCGAGGCGCTGCACGAGCACGGTCTTTCGCAGGACGACGCGTTCTTGCAGAAGCCGTACATGCCCAGCGTGCTGATCAATCGCATCCGCGAGCTGCTCGCGCGTCGCGAAGGCGTCTAAAGGCTGCGGCGGATCAGGTCGAAGCCGGCGAAGGCGGCGCGGCGTCGCACGTCTGGGCGAGCGCCGGGGAATACTCGCTCGCGTTGCTCGATGCCGGTCGCGCTGGCCAGCGCCCAATGCACGAGCCCGACCGGCTTCTGCTCGGTGCCGCCGTCGGGCCCGGCGATGCCGGTGAAGGCCAAGCCCAAGTCGGCGCCCAACCGCGCGCGCACGCCTTCGGCCATGGCGCGCGCGACCTCGGGGCTGACCGCGCCATGGGCTGCGATGAGCTCGCTGGGGACACCGAGCAGCGTCGTTTTGGCGGAGTTGGCGTAGGCCACGACTCCGCCCAGAAAGTAGCGGCTAGACCCCGGAATCCGCGTCACCAGCTCGGCCGCCAGCCCGCCCGTGCACGACTCGGCGATGGCCAGGGTCAAACCGCGTTCGGCCAGCAACGACCCGACGTGCTCCGGTAAGCTGCCGAAGCCTTCGCCGTAGACGTGATCCCCCAGGCGGACCCGCACCTCGTCGGCGGCGCGCCGGGCCACCGCGGCGGCGTCCTCGCTCGTGCCCGCCCGCGCCAGCACCTTCACTTCGATTTCCGGCAGGCTCGCGCGGTAGCCGATGATGACCCCATAGGTTGCCTCGACTCCGGCGAGACGGTCGTTCACCGCGGACTCCGCCAAACCGAAGCAGCGCAGCACGATTTGGTGGCGTGACTCGCTGACCAGGGCCGACAAATCTGGGGCAATATGCGCTTCGAACATGGCCTTCATTTCCGAAGGCACGCCGGGCATGAAGTAGCTGGCGCAGTCGTGCAGCTTCACGCAAAAGCCGGGCGCGGTGCCGTTGGCGTTCGGCAAAATGCGCGCCCCCACCGGAAAATCCGCCTGTTTTGCGTTGGAGGGCGCAACTACGGTGTAGCCGTAGCGGCGCAACCGAGCCTCGATGGCTTGCAGCGACGCGGGGTCGCGCGTGAGCTCGACGCCAGCCACGCGGGCCGCGCATTCGGTCGTGATGTCGTCGGTGGTGGGTCCGAGCCCGCCGGTGCACACGAGCACCCGGTGCTGCGACGACAAGCGTTGCAGGTAAGCTTCGATTCGCTCGCGGTCGTCGTCGACGCAGTCGACCGCCGTGACCTCGAGCCCAATGCGCGTGAGCGACTCGGCCAGCCAAGTGGCGTTCGAGTTCAGCAGCTCTCCGCGCGTCAGCTCCGTCCCAATGCACAAGACCGCCGCCG
>JBEQSW010000633.1:0-6198 GCA_040348565.1 Myxococcales bacterium
CGGCGAAGAAGGCCCCCGCGGCCAAGAAGGCGCCTCCGGCGAAGAAGGCCCCTCCGGCGAAGAAAGCTCCCGCAGCGAAGCCGGCACCCGCCGCCAAGAAGCCGACCGGCGGCAAGAAGAAGTAAGCCGCGTCGTTCGACGCGAGCTTCGAGTCACTCCACCGTCTGCGCTCCGCCGACGCGAGCCCAAAACTCGCGAACGGTGTCGAGCGCGTCGGTGCGTTGTGCCGGTGGCAGCGCGCTCAAAATCAGCTTGCCGTAGCCACGCCGATGCACGCGCTCGTCGAGGAGCGCCACGATGCCCACGTCGCGCTGGCTGCGAATCAGCCGGCCGAAGCCTTGTTTCAAAGCGATGGCCGCGGCTGGGACCGACAGCTTCATGAACGGGTTCTCGCCCGCCGCCTCCAGCTCGCGCCCGCGCGCCACCATCACCGGATCGGTCGGCACCGCGAATGGGATCTTCTCGAGCACGACGAGTCGCAGCGCGCGCCCTGGCACGTCGACGCCCTCCCAGAAGCTTTGGGTGGCGAGCAGCACTGCGTCCCCGTCGGCGCGAAATGCCTGGGTAAGCGCGGCCTTGGGTCGGGTGCCCTGTACCAACAGCTTTTTGCCTCGCAGCTTGGCAGGTAACGAACGCGCAAGTAGCTGCATCGTCTTGTGCGAAGTCGTGAGCACGAAAGCGCCGCCGCCGGTGATTTCGACCAACTCCGCCACGCGCTCCGCGGCGCGTTCGGTGAACCCGGGTGCGTTCGGTGCGGGCAGGTCACGCGGGGTGTAAAGCAGCGCGTTTCGCTCGAAATCGAAGGGTGACGGCACCACCAGCTCGTTCACTTCGATGCGCGTATCGGCCACGCCGTAGCGAGCGCGGAAATAGCCGAACGCCGTCTTGATGCCGCGGGCGCGCGGGGCGGAGGCTTCGTCGTCGAGCGCGTCGGCTTCGAGCGGCTCGCTGGAGATGGTGCTGCCGGCCGTGGACAGCGTGGCGCTCGTCAGCACGACTGCCGGCACCGTCTCGAAGATGCGCTCGCGAAACAGCAACGACAGATCGACGGGCGACGACGCCAACGTGACGTTCTTCTGGCCTTGCTCCAGCCACGTCACCCGGCCCGCGCCGCCTTCTACGACTTGCTGCAGCGCGGCGCGTGCGTCTTCGCTGCGGCGTGACGAAATCTCCAGCGCTTCCGGCAAGGTCGAAGCCGGCCGGGGCCCGCGCAGTGACGGCGCGGCCAGCCGCCCGCGCGCCGTCTCGGTGGCCGCGGCCAGCCCTTCCAGCGCTGAGTCGAGCGCATGCCAGGCATTGGCGACTTCGCCGGAGAAGATGTCCCGCTCGAGGGTGATGCGCTCGTCACGGCCGGCGGCGGCGCCCAGCGCGTGAAAGAAGACGTCGGCGGAAACTTCGACCGCGCTCACGCTGCGCATGGCGGCGTCGCCTCCGAACAGCGGATCGGCCGCACCGGCGGCGCGCAGGGCCCGCTCGGCGTCGGCCAATAGGCGATCGAGCCGGCGCCGCGACACGCGCATGCCGAAGAACTCGGTGGCAATGTCCTCGAGCTGGTGCGCTTCGTCGAAGATGACGGCGTCGTAGTCGGGCAGCACGCGCCCCGGATGCGGTCCGCGCAAGGCCAAGTCGGCGAAGAACAAATGGTGATTGACGACGATCAGTCGCGCTCGCTCGGCTTCGCGGCGCATGTTGGTGACGAAGCACTCGTCGAAGTACTGGCACGACGCGCCCAGGCGCGTATCGCTCGAAGACGCTACCTCCGCGCGCAGCGGATCATCCTCCGCCATGCCCGCCAGCTCGGCAAAATCGCCGGTTTCCGAGTCGTCCAAGAAGCGCGTCAACGCGTCGAGCGAGCGCGCGTACATCGGCCGCAGGCTCTCGGGGCTGGCGCGAAACTCGGCCAAGCGCCGTCGGCAGACGTAGTTGGAAAGGCCCTTCATCAGCGCGACCGGGAACGAGATGCCAAGCGCCTGCTCGATCAACGGCAAATCGCGCAGGAAGATCTGTTCCTGGAGCGCGCGCGTCGCGGTGGAGACCACCACCTTTTTGCCTGAAAGCAACGCCGGCACCAGGTAGGCGAGCGTCTTGCCGGTGCCGGTGCCGGCTTCACAGAACAGGATCCGTTCGTCCCGCAGCGCGCTGTCGACCGCTCGCGCCATCTCCAGCTGCCCGGTGCGGGACTCGTACGCCGAGAGCGCCCGAGACAGCGGACCGCCGGGGCCCAAGATTTCCTCAGTCGTCGCCAAGTCGGCGGACTGTACCCGTGCAGGGGGTCGCGCGCCCTCGCTAACGGGACGAGCTCGAGCGGGGCAAACCTTAGCCCTCGGGCGGAACCGAGCCGGCCACGTCCAAAAACCGCAACCCGACGATCTGACCGTCCGCTTCGTCTTGGACCCAGACGACCGCGACCCGGCGGGTAGATTCTTCCAGACCGCCGACGATGAGATCGTATTCCACGCCGGATTTCACCGGCTCTTCGACGATGGCCCGCATACCACCGCGGCTCACGTTCAGGGTCCAGCCGTGCGTTTCGAAGTCCGGCCCCCGCAGCGTGACTCGGTCGGTCGCTTCACGGCGTGCACCTCCGGTTGCACGCCGTTGGGCATGCACTTCCGAGGGCGGCGGTGGGCTTCTGCGGCTCACAATCACGACGATATCATGGCTGCACCGCTACCCGACCGTCGCTCGAAGGACGGTAGAGGTGGCGCCAGCGGCTAGAGCGACAAACGGTTTGCTGGGGCAACTAAGCTCACGAGTTAGCGATTTCAAGCGTCGCCGCGTGGGGGGAGGCTCGGCCGAATTCACTTCGGCCGAGGGGGGCGGCGCGTGCCGCCCCCACCAGGGAGGTCTACGAGTCGACATCGCGATCTCTTCCTCTTGAAGAGTGGCCGCAGGCGCTCGATACCGGTCACTCGTCAGCCGCGGGTTTCGAGGTTGAGACGATTTCTCGCAGCCGAGTGATTCCGCTCAAGGCACCCGCCCCGGGGCAGAAGCCCCCGTCAGCGACCCGGGGGAGCCCGGAGGCGCGACCGGCCGTGCTCGTCAGCGGGGGACGGGAGAGGCAGAGCGCGCGCGCCCGATGGCGCCGCTCCCGTGCTACATGGAGGGCGGCAAGCGAGCCAGCGGCGCGCGCGAGCCAGACGACACCGCGACCTCGAGAGGCTTCTTGACGATTCCCGATCGGACCGCGTACGTTCCTGCTGTCGATCTCGTGTGCGTGAGAGGGGTCTCTCCTGATCACACTCAGCGCCAGCAGAAGCAGGCGCCCGATCATGAGGGACGTCGCGGCCCGAGGCCTCTTCCCCCATGACCCCCACGCCCAACGAGCTGAAGAAGACCTTAGTCGACCGCGGCTTCGAGGTGTATCGCACCTTAGGCGACCAGGTAGTCCTGGCCGATCGCGTCCGCGAAAACCTGATCATGGACAGCGGGGTGGCGGTGCGACCCGGCGACGCCTTGGCCGTACGGTTCGTGATTCGCGCCCAAGCCAGCGACTTTCCCTCCGCCAGCGCCGAGGATTTGTACGAGCGCGCGCGCGCCTGCGCTGCCGAAGCCTGCGGTCGAGGCTACGCCGAGGTGAGCGTTGCCGCCGTGCCGGTGCGCGATCCGGGTGACGCCAGCGCGACGCTCGACACCTGGTACGAGGTTGCGTTCGAGCGCCGGGTGTCCAGCGAAGAAGAGCTGGATTCCGAGCTCCGCTACGCGCTCGCGCTCGAAAAGACCGTCGTTCGTTGAGGCGGCCTCGACGGGGCCGACGGCGCCGTCTGAGTGCAGTTTGACGCTCTTGGCCCACGGTTCGGGCCAAGCCTGGCTTCGGCCTCTGGGGCGTGATATCTGCGGCGCCCAAAGTCAGGGCCTATGCTGAGTTTCTTTCGAAGCGGTGGAATCGGAAACGTGGTGGTCGCGGGCGTCGCGTTCACCATCATCGTCGTGTTCGCGGTCGAGTTTCGCACGGGGCGAAACGGGCCGACGGCGAAGCTGGCTAGGGAATGCGTGGTCGCCTACGACGGCAACTGCGTCGACGCCAAAGAGTACTACGCCGCTCACGGCATGATCGTGCCGCGACAGGTCGAAGCGAAGGCCTCCAAGAAGTACGGCCTGAACAAGAAGGTGCTCGACGGTTTGGTCGAGCGCGAGCTGCTGGTGGCCGAAGCCAAGAAGCTCGGCTTGCGCGTGGGTGAGGACGCGCTCGAGGCCGACTTGATGGCGGGGCGCGTGCGCGCTTCGTTGCCCGCCGAAGCCATGGCCGAGTTCTCGTTCATGCTGGGTTTGTGCCCACCTTCGAACGCGGGCTACGCCTGCGCCGCTGGCGCCGACTACCCGGTGCGCCAGCTACAAGTGCAGCGCACCGAGGGCGAGCCCTTCGATTACAAGCTGTACGAGCGGCAGGTTCGCATGATGACGAACCGTGGCCCCAAGGAATTCAAGGAGATGCAAGAGCGTGAGCTCTTGGCCGCGCGCATGCGCGACATCGTGCGCTCACGCGTGCGCATCCCGGATCCGGAGGCATACGCGCTGTTCGAGCGTGAGCGCGTCAAAGCAGTCGTGCGCTCCGTCAACTTGAAGCGCGACTGGTTCGCAAAGTTCGCGGTCGACTACGACGACGCCGCGGTCGAAAAGTGGAGCCTCGCCAATCAAGCTCAGATCGACGGCGATTGGGCGACCAAGAAAGCGGATTTCACCGCTGGCTGCAGCTTGGCGCGCGAAATCTTCGTGGAGCTGCCGTCGAACGCCTCCGACGACGAAAAGCAGCCGGTCAAGTTGAAGGCCGAGCAAGCGCGCGAACGCGTCGCCAAGGGCGAGTCGTTCGACGCGGTGGCGCGCGAGGTGTCGCAGGGCCAGACCGCCATGTTGGGCGGCGACCTCGGCTGCGTGAGCTCGACCTACGGCATTGGTGCCGACGAGCTCAAGAAGGCGCTCGAGAGCTTGAAGCCGGGTGATCTCTCGGCCGTCATCGAGAGCCCGCGCGGCTACCACGTGCTCAAGGTCACCGCCAAGCTTGCGGCCGACAAGGTGGAGCACGAGGGACGCCGCTTCGTCGCGCGCCGGCTGTACGCCCGCTTTGCCGCCGACGAGGCCTTGGCCAAGTTTGCCGAGCAGCTGATTACCCGCGCCAAAGCCGGCGAGAAGCTGGAAGACGCGACGCGCGCTCTGGCCGTCGAATTCTCGGCCAAGCATTCGCCCAAGCCCGCCGCTGCCAAAAAGGACAGCGCGGACTCGCCGGCCTTGCTGGCCGCGGATCGTCCGCGCTTCGAGGTTTCGGCGCCGTTCAACGCCTCTGGCAATCCGCTGCCTGACGTCGAGTCGAGCGAGCCGTTGGCCGCCAAGGCCTTCGAGCTGAAGCAGCCCGAAGAAGTCTACGGCAAGCCGCTGCCGACCGAGTCGGGTGCCCTGGTGATGCAGCTGAAAGAGCGCACCTCGGCGACGCACGAGGAGTTCATCAAAGAGAAGGCCAAAGCGGTGCAAGCCTTGCTGGAAGCAAAGTCCAGCGAGGCTCTCGTTCGCTACGTGCTCGACCTGAAACGCGCCGCGGGCGACAAGCTCAAGGTGATGGCCGAGTTCGGTGAAGAGGCCAAGGGCCGCGCGGACGACGACGAGTGAAGGCGCGCTCCGCACCCCGCCGTGAGGCGGCGCCCGCCATCACGAGCCGTGTGCTGAAGAACGGCTTGCGCCTCAACCTGGTGCGCATGCCGGCCGTACACCGCGCGGCGCTGGACGTGCACGTGCGCGTCGGCTCGCGCTACGAAACCGCCCGCGAAAACGGCATCAGTCACTTTCACGAGCACATGCTGCACCGGGGCATTCCCGGTCACCCCACCGCCCACGAGCAGGCGTTGGCGTTCGAGGAGCTTGGCGCGGCCTTCGGGGCCATGACCTACGTCGACCACGGCGTGCTCTCGTGCTCCGTACCGACCGAGAACCTGGAGCGCTCGCTGGAGCTGACCGCGCTCTTGTGCGAGTCGCCGCTGTTCAGCGACATCGCCATCGAGAAGGGCATCGTCCGCGAAGAGCTGCTCGAGTCGTACGACGGCAACGGCCGACTGGTGGACGGCGCCAGCATTTTGCGCGAGCTGTGCTTCGGCAAGCACGCGCTCGGCATGCCCATCGCCGGCACCCGGACCACCCTTTCGCGCTTCGACGCGCCGCTTTTGCGCAAGTTTCACCGCCGCCACTACGTGGGCGAGGGCATGGTCGTGA
>JBEQSW010000271.1:0-7178 GCA_040348565.1 Myxococcales bacterium
AACACCAGCTAGCTTTCACATCGTCGTGAATGACTTCGCATGAGAAGTCATTCTGAGGCGCAGCGTGGGACGAACGTGAAAGCGCTTCAGTTACGCGACAGGTAAGAGAAGGCCGCGTGGGGCTGCTTGAGGGCGCGATGCAACGAGTGATGAAGGTGAGGCTCCCCGCCACCCCGCAAATTCTCGATCGTGCGAGGTGGCCTAGATCCGCCACAGAAGCTTCTGCGATTTAGGCTGCAATTTGGCAGCCCTGAGATGTGATGAATCCTTGGCAGCTTGCAGCTTGGCGGCCCCTCGCGTCCAATGCGGCTCAGCGGTCGATCACGACTTCCAGATATTCCGCCGGAATGGCCAGGCTCTTGGTCTTGGACGGACTTTGGAATTGCTTCACCAGCTCGCGCAAGTCTTCGGTGAGGCGCGCTTGGCCGGCGGCGTCGAGCGCGCCGAAGGCCTTGTAGGTGGGGCCGTAGTAGTCGCGGAACGTTGCCAGGAAGTGCTCGAAGGATTCGTAGCGGAACACGAACATACGGCGGCGCGAGTGGAAGAGGGCGACGTCGGGGAAGAGCTCGCGCAGCCGTGATTCGTTGCCCCAGTAGACGGGCGAAGCGACGCCGGCCGGCGGCGGCACGTGCTTGCCGACGGTGACGAGCATGCGGCCGACGAAGCCTTCCGGCGTCCAATTCGCCAGCGCAATCTTGCCGCCTCGGCGCACGACCCGCGTCAGCTCGCGCGCGGCGCGCTCTTGATCCGGCGCAAACATGACGCCGAACGTGGACAGCGCGGCGTCGAAAGACTCGGCCGGGAACGGCAGTTGTTCTGCGTCGCCTTCGACGAAATCGATGGCCAGACGTTCGGCGGCGGCACGCTCGCGCGCGCGCGCGAGCAGCGCGGGCACGTAGTCGAGCCCGGCTACGCGACAAAACCGGTGCGCTGCCGCTAGCGACGCGTTGCCGTTGCCGCACGCGACGTCCAAGACTCGCGAGCCGGCGTCCAAGTCCGCGGCTTCGCACAAGGTTTCTCCGACGATCTGCAGGGTATTGCCGATCACCGCAAAGTCACCGGACCCCCACATGGCGCGTTGCCGTGCCTTGACGGCGGCGAGATCGACCCCTACCAAAGGCAACGGACGCGAGCTTGCGGGGAACTCCAAAATCGATGTCATGCGCTCTGTTCTTTCTGCGGCAACCGGCATTTCGCCGACCGCAAAAACGTTGTAGGGATTGCACACCGGCCTCGGAATGACTGCCCATCGGATCGACATGACTCTGCGTCGGCTCGGCTCCAGCAGCTTGAGTGCGCGTCCGGCTAGCGTAACTTTGCGTCCGAAAGGCGGACTTTGCTCATGATGGACACGCTTTCGGACGTGCTGCGCGCCGTGCGTTTGAGCGGCGCCGTGTTCTTTGCCGTCGACGCCTCGGCGCCGTGGGTCGCAGAAACGCCCAGCGCCAGCACGGTGGGGCCGTACCTGCTGCCCGGCGTGGATCACGTCATCGCCTACCACGTCATCGCGTCCGGCACGTGTTGGGGCGGTCTCGTCGACGAGCCCGCGCTGAAGCTCGAAGCGGGAGACATCATCGTGTTTCCGCAAGGAGATCCGCACGTCATCTCCAGCGCGCCAGGCATGCGCGGCACGCCTGATTTGGAGGCTTTTCGCGACGTGCACAAGAGCCGAGTGCCGCTGACGGTGTCGATGCGCGGCGGGGCCGCGCGGCACGAGCAGGTGGTGTGCGGCTATTTGGGCTGCGACGCGCGTCCCTTCAATCCGTTGTTGGCCACGTTGCCGCGGCTCATGCACCTGCGCCCCCAAAGCGACGATGATCCGTTGCACCGCCTGGTCGAGCTAGCGGTGGCCGAATCGGCGGCACCGCGCGCCGGTGGTGACTGCGTGTTGTCCAAGCTCAGCGAGCTTTTATTCGTCGAGGTCGTGCGTCGCTACGTCGCCCAGCTACCGCCCGAAGGCGTGGGTTGGTTCGCGGGCTTGCGCGACGAAAATATCGGCCGCGCCCTGCAAAAGCTGCACGAACGGCCAACGCACGACTGGAGCCTGGAAGACCTGGCCAAAGAGTGCGGCTTGTCGCGCTCGGTGCTGGCCGAGCGTTTCGCGCACTTGGTCGGGGTGCCGCCGATGCAATACCTAGCTCGGTGGCGCATTCAGCTGGCCGCGTCGCTGTTGCGCAGCGGCAAAGCCAGCCTGGCCGAGATCGCCGAGCGCGTGGGCTACGGCTCGGAAGCGGCGCTGAGCCGCGCTTTCAAGCGCGAAGTGGGCGTTGCCCCCGCTTTGTATCGTCGACGCGAAGTAGCGTGAGCCCGCGAGCGGATGCTGGCGCCGGCGCGCGGGCGCTAACGCGCGCGGATCCGTATTCGCAGTAATGGCCGCCGGACTGCGAGTCATTCTCGAAGCGCGCGCGATGCCTCACGTTGCCTGCTCAAGGTCGCGCCTGCCGCGCGCCACGAGGAGAAGCTAGATGCAAGAGGACACCGCGTACAAGGGTCGCTGTTTCTGCGGCGCCGTCGAGGTCAAGGTCACCGGCAAGCCTGCCGCCATGGGCTACTGCCACTGCGAATCGTGTCGCAAGTGGTCGGCTGGTCCAGTCAACGCGTTCACGCTGTGGGCGCCACGCGCCGTCACCGTCACGCGCGGCGCCGACCAGGTCGCGTCGTTTCAGAAGACCGAGCGTAGCATTCGCAAATGGTGCAAGAACTGTGGCGGGCACTTGTTCACCGAGCACCCCGGATGGGGTTTGGTCGACGTTTATGCGGCGACGATTCCGGAGCTGCCGTTCGAGCCGATGCTGCACGTGAACTATTCGGAGACGGTGCTGCGGCTGCACGACGGCTTGCCCAAGCAGCACGACTATCCCGCGGAAATGGGCGGAAGCGGCAATTTGCTGACTGAGTAGCACCAAGAGCGCGACGCAGAGGGGCGGCGCGAACGGCGGCGCCTCTCTTTGCGTGAGATCGCAGTGCGAGCGGCGCGCGACAGCGCGCCACGACTCACTACGCCGTGCGCGCTAGCTCTCGCTCGACGGCGGCGACCAGCACCGGATCGCTCGGCTTCACGTCCGGCGCGAAGCGGGCCACCACTTGCCCTTGGCGGTCGAGCAGGAATTTTTCGAAGTTCCAGGTGATCTCTTGCGGGGCGCCGACGTCGACGCCGTGCTGCTCGAGCTTGCCGCGAAAGTCCGACCCGGGCGGGTTGGTGGCGTCGGGGCGCGCGCGCGTGAGCGCCGCGTACAGCGGATGCTGGCCTGGACCTTTGACGACGATCTTCGAAAAGAGCGGGAACGTCACGTCGTACTTGGTGGAGCAGAAGGCTTTAATCTCGGCTTCGGTGCCCGGCTCTTGGGCGCCGAACTCGTTGGCGGGAAAGCCCAGCACCTCTAAACCTTGCGCGTGGTACTTGCGGTAGAGCGCCTCTAACCCTTCATATTGAGGGGTGAGACCGCACTTCGAGGCGACGTTGACGACGAGCCGGACTTTGCCGGCGTAGTCCGCCAGCGACGCAGGTTGGCCGTCGACGGTGCGCACCGGAATGACTTCGAGGGGGCTCGGCATGGTGCTGGCGATTGTTGAGCCCAGCGCCCACGATGACAAGCCGTGCGGGCGGCTCAGGTGGACTTTTTGGGGCGCCGCGGGCGCGCGGTGCGCTTAGTTGAGGCAAGATTGCTCGAAGCCGGCTTGCTCGCAGCGCCTCGGCCCTTGCGCGGAGCGCTGGCGAGCGCGTGCGCCGCTTCGAGCGCGGCCGTGAAGGTAGCCCCATCAATCTGCTTCAAATCGCAGCGCGTCCAGCCCATTCGGCCCCAACCGCCAGCCACCGGCGCGATGGCTTTGGGGGCGCGCTCACAGAACCGCGCCTGCTGCTCGAGGTCGAACATGAGGTTCATGTCGCTGCCGTCGAGCGAAAGTGTGGCGAACGTCCGTCGCGGAAGCCGGAACGCCAGGCGATCGAAATGCGGATAGGACGTGGCGCCGTCGAGCGAGAGCGCCAGGGTGCGAGCCCGTTTGGCCGTGACTGCCATGAGCCGATACTAGCTCACTCCAGGGGCTCTTCTTCGCTGTGGTCGACGGCGGTGATCTCGCCCGTCTTGGGATCGAGCGCGATTTTCACGCGGAAGAGCGAGGTTTTGCCGTCGCCGTTCAGGTCCCCGCGCGCCAAGATTTCGGCCGTTTTGCCGTCCTTCGCCGCCACCACTTCGTACTGATAGTACTGCGGCTCCGTCAGCGAGAAATGGATTGGCGCCCAGGCTTTCCAATCCTCCGCCGTGGACTGGTACTTCACGCCGCGAGGCACCACCGCCGGCACGGCCGGCAGCGACACCAGCTTCTTAGGCAACGGGCGTTTGCCGGCGGGCGGCGGCTCTTGCAGGGTCGCCGAGTACAGCTTGGCAATTTGCACGATGACCGCTGGCGCTTCGGCGCTCTTGGCGTTTTGCATGTAGCGGCGAACACCGTAAAAGCCGAGCCCCATCAACACGCCCACGTCGCGTGCCTGATCGATCACCGGCTCACGCAGCTCGAACACCGCCGTGAAGTGATTGCCGTGTCGCTCCACTTTCAGCGCTTGGGCCAGCTTGGCAATGTCCGGCTGAGTCCGCGCCAACTGCGTTGCTTGGCCGAGCCCTTGCTGGATGCCTTGGTCGGCCGCGTCGGCCATACCTGCGTTCGCAAGCTCTAGGTCGGCTTCGAGCCGGAACGCATCGGGGTTTACGCGCAACGCTCCGCCGCCCGAGATGCCCTTTTCGGCGACCCGCACTTGAAAAGCGATTTGCTGATCGGCCTTGAGGCTGAGCGCAGCGGGGAAAGGTGCAGGCGCCTTTGCCGCCAGAGCCGCTTCCACTAGCGCTTTGGCTCCGAACAGCACGACGCCGGATTGCACCACCACCACGTCACTACCCGCCGCATACGCTTCGTCGGCGCCCGCGACCGAAACGCGCTCGACCGGGAACAACGCGCCCACGCAAGCCGTGCGCGCGGCCTTCACGCCTTCGGGGCCCAGCTCCAAAATCACCAACCCACCGCGAGCGTCGGCGCCGACGGCCGCCTCGTGAGCTTGTGCCGTCAGCACTCCGATGCAGTCGCGCTGGGTGCTCTTCAGAAAATCTTCGGACTCGTTGAGCACGCCCGGCACCAGGCCGGCGAACAGCTCGGTGTGCATCAGCGCGTCGAGGCCTCCGTAGAGCGCAAACGCCTCGTGACCGTCGAAGATCCAGTACCGGCGCAGCTCGGCCGACGCTTCACGCGGAGGCGCTGGCGCGGGGGCGCTGGCGACCGGCGCGGGGGCGGGCTTGGGCGCTGGCGGCGGAGCCGCGCCACACGAAAGCAGCGCGAGCGCGCAGCCGACGGAACCGAGAGACTTGAGCCACATGGGCCCACCGTGTAGCGCAAATCTCGGCTGGCAACGTGATTTTCGAGCGGCACGCTCCGCGGCCAACCTCAGCCAGTATACGAATCGTCTTGTTCGATGCGCGAGAGCACCCAGTCGAACTCGCCGGCCGTAACCTTGACGCGGCAGTACTCGCAGGTGCCGGCCATGCCGATGCGCAGCGCGGCCCCGCAGTTAGGGCAGCTCACGTCGCCGCGCGACTGGCCTCGGCGCGCCGTACCGCGGATCCAGGTCCAGTATTCCGAGTAGGTCCGCTGGCGGCTCTTGCTGCCGCTGAGCAGCTTGCCATCGTCGCTGATGGTGTAGTCGATGCTGGTGGCGAAGAGCCGCACCGTGATGGCGTCGTAGTGCTTGTCGCTCGTGACTTTGGCCAAGTCGATGCGCAGGATGCGCGCGTTCTCGGTCACGTTGCGGCAGCGCTCGGCCACGTACAGGTCGATCCAGTACAGCATGCTCTGGAACAAGTTGTCCGACACGTACGGGCGAATCTGCAACGGATCTCGGCCGGACCAAGCCACTTGCAGCGCGCCGAACACGTGCACCATCCGGGTCGTGAAGGTTTGCCAGGTCACGCTCGGATCGCGCTCTTGCAGTTGCTGAAAGCGCGCCGGCGCCGCGCTGTCGGCGATGGTCGGCAGCTCCGTGCCGCTCTCGGCCACGTCGCCCGTGAGCAGCGGGCCGCGTGGCTCCCGAGTCTGATTCGAGAGCTCGGCGATCATCCAGTCGAAGCGACCGAAGCCGACGTCTTGGCGACAGTAGCTGCACTGGGTGCCGCGCATCGACTCGAGCGGAGCCCCGCAGTTGGGGCAGTCGAGCTTGTGAGCACGCGCGAACGGCCGAGATTTTGCGCTGTGCAGCCGCGTCAACACCAGCGTGTCGACGACGTAGAAGCGTTGCTGATGACCGTTCTTGGACAGCTCCACGAAGTTGGCTTCGATTTCCAGCTCGACGCGGAGGGTGCCGCTGCCGAGGCCGGAGAAATCTTCGTAGCGCATGGCTCCAATCACGATGCCCTGCACGTCCGCCAGCTGGGGGTCGGTCAAGGCCGAGGCCAGACCGGGCTCCAAATACGCCGCCAGCGGCCCCGTGCCGAGCCCGCGCGAGCGCTGCACGGCCGCGTACATCATGTAGACGAAGTCTTCGAACAGCACGAGCGAGAACTCGGGATCGACCTCGCGCAGCTCTTCCATCCGCTGGCGCGGGCCCGACGTGTGCTGCTGCACCGTGGCCACGCTCGACACGTCGGTCGGCGTCGTGGACCACGCCTTCATGCCGCGCTGACTGGCGGCGCGCACCAACATGCCGATGCCGATCAAGATCAACAGCGGGATGCCCACGCTGGGGTTCTCGATGATCAGGTAAATCAGGATCTCGACCAGAAAGCCGCCGTCGCCGCCTCCGCCACCACCACCACCGCCGCCGGAGTGGGAGCTACCGCTCGAGCGCGACCCGCCAGAATACGAATGTCCGCCGCCCGGGCGCCCGAACGCGACCGCGGAGGCCAGCAGCAAGACCAAGGCCAGCGCGAGCAACAACCAGCGGCGTCGGGCAACGCGCGACATCACTGCACCTCGTCGGGCAGCTCGTTCACGTCGTCCGCAGAGCGCGGCATGCTGGCGCCCAAGATCGGCCCCAAGCTCTCCACGGCTCGTTCGAAGGCCTCGAGATCCCGACGTTTGACGGCGCTCGAAAGCGTCTGGCAAGCCTCGGTCCACTTGGCCCCCAGCGCCGTGACGTCGATGCCGACGTCGACCAGCACCAGCGCGCGCTGCTCGAAGGTCGAAACGAACACCAA
>JBEQSW010000640.1:0-3718 GCA_040348565.1 Myxococcales bacterium
CGTGGCGCTCGGCCTCGCTGCGCAAGCGCGCGATCAGCGCGCGTACTTGAACGTCATTCACGCCATCAAGGGCGCCTCGGGAAACTTCGGCGCGGTCAGAATGGCCCGCATTGCCGAGGCCAGCGAGCGCCAGGCCAAGCACGGGGATTTGTCGACGGTCGACGCGGCCGTGACCGATTTGGGGCGCGAGCTGGCCGCGGTTCGGACGGTCTTGGACCGCAAAGTGTTCTCGCGCGGCGACGCCGAAAGCGCGTAGTTTCGCGTGCCTTGCCGGCGTCGGGGCAGTTGGTGCCCCTGCCGACGCTCGGCCTGCACTATGCTCCGCGCGTGTCGTCCCAACCGGATGCGCCGGGCGCGCCAGAAGCGGAGAGCGACCTTCCGCGGCTCGAGCCCGATGACCAGCTGATCGAAGCGGGGCCGAAGCGGCTGGACGTGAGCGTGTGGAACGCGGCCGAGGCCATGCGCGGCGCGGCCAATCGCCAGCTGTCCGGCAACATGCTGCAGGCGGCGGTCGATCGCCTGGGCAAAATTGGCTTGCTGGGCGCGCTGGCGTTCGCGACCTACCTGGCGTGGGTCGCGCTACTCGGCGGCAGCCGGCTGGGGCCGGTGTTCGGCACGGCGTTGGGCGTGGCTATCGCGGGCATCGTGCTCAGCCTGGCGTTGTTCGGTGTGACCAAGCTGCCGAAAATTCCGGCGCACAACGTGACCGATCTCGGCAACGTTTACTTGTTCGCGGTTTCGCTGGCGCTGGGCATCTTGCGTCACTCGCAGGCCTCCGGCGCCACCGAGCTTTTGCGCCAGGTGTCGCCGGTGGTGATTCCCATCTTGGCGTTCGGCGCGCTGATCCCGTCGGTGCCGGGCAAGGCGCTGACCGTCATGCTCGTGGCCGCGGCCATGGATCCGTTGGGTCTGTTGCTGATGCGCGGGCACACGCACTACTCGGCAAGCGAGCTGGTCGTGGTGATCTCGTCGCCAGTGTTGGCGGCGTTGATCGCGCAACAGATCTCGAAGGTCGTGCACCATTTGACAGAGGGCATCGTCAAGGCGCGCGAGGTCGGCAGCTACAAGTTGGTGGAGCGGCTGGGGGTGGGCGGTATGGCCGAGGTTTGGCGCGCCAATCACCGGATGTTGCGCCGCCCCGCGGCGGTGAAGCTGATTCGGCCCAAGGTGCTGGTCGACCATGGGCCGGCCGATTCCGAGCGGCTTTTGCGGCTGTTCACCCGAGAGGTGCGCACCACCGCTTCGCTGCGCTCCCCGCACACCATCCAAGTTTACGACTTCGGTATCACGCGCGAAGGCGCCTTCTACTACGTGATGGAGCTGCTGGACGGCATCGACTTGATGACGTTGGTCGAGCGGTTCGGCCCGCAGCCTCCCGAGCGCGTGGCCAGCCTGATGAAGCAGGTCTGTCACTCGCTGCGCGAAGCCCATGCGCAGAGCTTCGTGCATCGCGACATCAAGCCGGCCAACATTTTGACCTGCTCCGTCGGCGGCGACTACGACTTCGTCAAAGTGCTCGACTTCGGTCTAGTGCTCGACCGCCACTTGACCTCCGAAGAGCTGGAGGACGAAAAGCAGTTCGTGGGCACGCCCGCGGTGATGGCACCCGAGATGCTGCGGTTTCAGGCGCCGGTCGACGCGCGCGCCGATTTGTACGCGCTCGGCTGCGTGGGCTATTGGCTGCTCACCGGCAAGCGCGTGTTCGAGGCGCAAACCCGCGCCGATATGCTGGTGATGCACGCGCACCAAAAGCCGGTTTTGCCATCCAAGCGCATCGACCGGCCGATCCATCCTGCGCTCGAGGCGCTGGTCATGCAGTGCCTGGAAAAGAACCCCAACAAGCGCCCGCAAACCGCGCGCGAGCTGTCCGACGCGCTGTCGGCGCTGCACTTCGACCACCCGTGGACGGACGAACGGGCCGAGCTGTGGTGGAAGCAAAACCGCCCCGAGCACCTGCGCGCTACCTCCGCCCTCGACGAAAAAGAACGCGCGTTGCTGCCCCGCGTCGAGCCCGCGACCGATGCCCCTCCGCCCGTCGAGCCGAGCCCGCCCGTCCCGCAAGACTCGAACTGAGCGCGCCGCCGCTACTCGACCACGCGGTCCAAGATCATGATCTTTTGCCAGATGTTGCGGCTCAGACCGACCGTCAAATCTTCGATGTCGCCGGCGGCGCGCACGGTGTCGGCGTCGTTGAAGCGCTGCACGTAAATCGCGGCGACTTTGCTCAGAATCGCCAAGAGCTCGGTCGAATAGTCCAGGTAGCGGGTGAGCTGAAACGGCGTCATGTCGCGCTTCGGCGAAGAAGCCGTGTCGCTACCGCCGCGCTCGCCCTGAGCCAGGCGCTCGGGGTCCTTGGTCAGCTGGTGCATGTCGACCACGTGCGCCAGTGAGCGCAGGACGTGCAGCTCCTTCAGGGCGCGCGCGCGTTTGATGCGCGCCTCGACTCCGAGCAAGAAGTAGATGGCGATCGCCACGAACACCAAGTTGTTCACGGCTGCCTCCACGCCCTGGGCGGTCTCCGAGAAGCCGATACCGGTCATGTCCATGTTCACGACCCGCAGCGCCACGATCACCAAGAACGCCAACACCGCGACTGCCACCGCGACCGCCACCCGCACCCACACGATGGGCCGCGCCAACCAAGCAGAGACTTGATCGGCCGCCTTCGCGACCTCCGTGACCTCGCGCGCAATGCGGCTCAAGCCGGAGCCCGCGAAGCGTTCTTCGACGCGCTTCTGCAAAAGCTCGCTCGTCTCGATGATGCGTTGTGGATTGAGCTCCCGGTACACGGCGCCCGTCACCCTACTCGACGCCGCGCCGGAAGCGGCCGGCAACTCCTGCCCCCCTCGGTCGGATCTGCCGATCCAGGGCCGGCCTCGCCGCCCAGCTGGGCGGCGTCGCCCCATACGAAAACTCGGCCTCCCCAACCAGCTCCACGCGCCGCTTGCCGCGCGCCAACGGAAGGCAGTGCGCGGCCGTTCCTTGACGCCCTAACGGAAGGCGCCGCACGGCGCGTTTCTTCACTCAGGGATGACTTCGCATGCGAAGTCAGAGCCGGGGGTGGCAACGCTGCCTCCGCAACATCGGAATTCCATTAAAGAAAAGCAGGCACGAGTCGGGCCAATCAGATGACTTCGCATGCGAAGTCATCGCGACGCGGGGAAGGGCATCGCGGGCCGGTGAGCTCGCCGCCTGGTCGAAGGTGTCGCTTGATTCGTGGCCCTGCGCGTTGAGCCGGCGCGGCGTCGGAAAACCGCCGTGGCGTGCCTGCGCGGGGCATCTGGCGCGAGCTCCGCCCGGGTTGCGGCGGTCAGAGACTGGGTTGGCGGTCGTTCGGCGCGAGCAGGAGGGGACGCGCGGCGGCAGCGGTGGTGACGGGCGCGGCGCAGGCGAAGTTGCGGCAGACGTACAGCGCCGCTTTGTTCTCGACGAGCGTCTTGCCTTCAGTGAGCGGTAGGCGCGAGGCGTGATCGGGGGCGAGACGCGCTTCGATGCGATTCGGAAGGTAGTGGTGGGCAATTTCGGCAGCCAGCTCGGCGTAGTCGGGGCCGTCGGGGTCTCCGACTAAGACCAGCTCCAGCGACGCTTCGGTCATGAAGTCGAGCGCGTTCAAGGTGCTGCCGAAGGCGCGCGGCAGGCGTTCCACGGCCTGGGCGTAGCCGCGGAGCGCTTGGAGTGCGCGCTCCTCCCATTCGGGGCGACCGAGGTGACGAGCCAA
>JBEQSW010000650.1:0-9845 GCA_040348565.1 Myxococcales bacterium
CGCCGCCAGCTGCGCTTCGTAGAACGCCTGCTGCGACTCGGCCGAGAGCAACTCGGCGCCCGGTGTTCGCGCCGCCAACGCCCGTGCGGCGCTGGATTTTCCGGACCCGTTGGGGCCGGTGACCAGCGTCAAACCCGGCCTCGAACAGTCGATGTCGAGACCGGGTGTGAGCATCGGGCCGAGGGAGCCTCGACTCAGCCGCCGACGGAGATTTGCTTCATCGCCGTCATGTAGCCGCGCAAGGTTCCGCCGATCTTCTCGACGGGGTGGTTCTCGATGGCTTGATTGACGGCGAGCAGGCGGCGGTTGTCGACCTGTTGGCTGCCGGGGGCGAAGGCTTTGCCAATCACGTCGGTCTTCTGTTTGCTCATGAACTCTTTGAGCAGCGGGACGGCAGCGTGGCTGAACAAGTAGCAGCCGTACTCGGCCGTGTCGCTGATCACTTTGTTCATCTCGTACAGCTTCTTGCGCGAGATCAGGTTCGCGATGAGGGGAGTCTCGTGCAAGGACTCGTAGTACGCCGACTCGGGCTTCATGCCCACCTCGACCATGCACTCGAAGGCCAGCTCTACGCCGGCTTTGACCATGGCCACCATCAAGACCGCGTGGTCGAAGTACTCTTGCTCGCTGATCTTGTCCGAGCCGGCCGGGGTCTGCTCGAAGGCGGTGTCGTTGGTGGCGGCGCGCCACCCGAGCAGGTTCACGTCGCCGGCGTCCCAATCTTTCATCATCGTGGTGCTGAACACGCCGGTGATGATGTCGTCCTGGTGCTTCTTGAACAGCGGGCGCATCAGCGTGCGCAGCTCTTCGGCCAGGTCGAAGGCCTTGATTTTGGCGGGGTTGCTGAGGCGATCCATCATCAAGGTCACGCCGCCCTGTTTGAGCGCCTCGGTGATGGTCTCCCAGCCGAACTGCACGAGCTTGCTGGCGTAGCCGCGGTCGATGCCTTCCGCCACCATGCGGTCGAAGCACAGAATCGAGCCCGTCTGCAGCATGCCGCACAAGATGGTCTGCTCGCCCATCAAGTCGCTCTTCACCTCGGCCACGAAGCTCGACTCGAGCACGCCGGCGCGATCGCCGCCGGTGGCGGCGGCGTAGGCCTTGGCGATCTCCAAGCCGTCACGGTTCGGGTCGTTCTCTTTGTGGACCGCGATCAGCGTCGGCACGCCGAAGCCGCGCTTGTACTCTTCGCGCACCTCGGTGCCGGGGCACTTGGGGGCGACCATCACCACCGTCAGGTCTTTGCGGATGTCTTGACCCTCTTCGACGATGTTGAAGCCGTGGCTGTAAGCGAGGGTTGCACCCTTCTTCATCAGCGGCATCACCTTCTTCACCACGTCGGCGTGCTGCTTGTCGGGCGCGAGGTTGCAGACCAGATCCGCGGTCGGAATCAGCTGCTCGTAGTTGCCGACCTTGAAGCCGTTGCTGGTGGCGTTGGTGTAGCTGGCGCGCTTCGAATCGATGGCGTCTTGGCGGAGCGCGTAGCTCACGTCCAGGCCCGAGTCGCGCATGTTGAGGCCCTGGTTCAGGCCCTGCGCGCCGCAACCGACGATCACGACCTTCCTGCCCTTGAGCTTCTCGACGCCGTTGAACTCGCTCTTGTCCATGAAGCGGCACTGGCCCAGCTGCTCCAGCTTCTGCGCCATGGTGAGGGTGTTGAAGTAGTTCTGTCGGGACATGGATGCTTTCTCCGCGGTTCTGATGCCTCGAGGCATCGGCGAGGACCAAGAATAGATCGCGAGCCCGGCCCCGCCAACGTTGCGCTAAGTGATATTATCGGCAATCTCAATTGCGAAAAACGCAACAGCGAGTTGTCGCGCTAAACCGGGGGTCGGGGCGATTCTCACTGGCAATAGTCGGCGAGCCCCGTGCACGTGTCCGGGTCACGTCCGTTTGCCGCGTTTTGGCAAAGGATGCGATCTTGCGTCGACGTCAGGCGGCTGCAGCATTGGCCCAGCACCACGCAGGGATCTTCGACGCCGCCAGGTGTTCCGCCGCCAGGCGCTCCGGCGCCAGGCATCCCTCCGTTGGGAGCGCCCCCTGGGCCGCCCCCTGCGCCTGCTGCGCCATCGCAAGCGCTCCGACCAACGTGTCGGGCTACCTGGAGGGACCATAGGTCTCCATAGGTGCCTTGCGCCGAACCCCCGAACATCAGCAGCTGCTGGCGCGCGCGATCGTACACGAATCCGCCGAACCCGCGGGTGGGCGGCTTTTCACCATCCACTCGCACCGCATACCACCGCTGCACGTCCGGGGCGTAGGCCCAAAGCTCGTCGGTGACGGCTTGGCCATCCCGCGTTCCGCCGTACAAAACGAACAGCTTGGCGGCGGCGTGGAACGCCATGGCATGCCCGGAGCGCGCGCTAGGTTGCTCGCCGTCGCTCGTCAACTCTCGCCAGCGGTCACCCTTCAACGACCACAGCGAGGCGAGCTCCTGGTTGCCGTCGTGCCCGCCGTGCATCAGGAGCTGGCCTGTTTCCGGGTCGGCCGCCGCCGCGTGATCGAAGCGCGCACCGAAGCCGCAACACTTGCCCGTCGCTCCGCCCGCGCCGCTGCTCGCCTCTGTGCTGCTTGCTCCGCCGGCGCCGTTGCCGACGCCTCCCGTGCCCTCGTCGCACTCGCTGCTGCAAATCTGCCGCCAACCGTCTTGTTCCGACCAGCTCCAGGTGTCGCCGACGACGCCTTGCGCATCCTGGCCGCCCATCATCACCACCCGCGACGCTGCCTGATCGAGCAGCACGAGCGCGTGGCCAGCGCGCGCGGCGGGCGGCTCGCCACACGCTGTGTCTTCGCACGCATTCTGCCAAGTGGTGCCGTCCCACAGCCAAGTGTCGTCGTAGAGCTCCAAACCCTGGCCGCCGAACAAGAACGCGCGCTCGTCATCGATGCCGACCAGCGCCTGCGCGCCGCGTGCAGGCGGCGAGTCGGTCGAAGAACCCAAGCTCCAACGCGCGTCCCCGGTCAGATCGTAGAACCAAGTCTCGTTGGAGCCCCCCGTCAGGAACGTGCCGCCGCCAAACAGCAGCAGCTGTTCCTTCAAAGGCGCCACGCTGACCGAAAAGCGCGGACTGGGGCCGTTGCCGGACTTTTCGAGCAGCTTCCAGGTTGCGCTGACGGTGATGGCGTCGCCTTCGTCGCAGTCGCTACCAGCTTGACCCGCCGCGCCACCTCGCGCCGTCGCCCCCGCCATCGTTTGAAAGCCGCCGACGTCGCTCCCCGAGATGCCCGAAGAGCCGCTTTGGCCGACGGAGCCATCGTCGTCGTCTGCGCCGCAGGCCCCGAGTAGGGTTGCCAGGTACATCGCAAAGCCCGCCAGCAATGTCAGCTTGCGGCTCACGACTGCCTCCCGGGCTTGCGTGCGCGTCGCAGGAGCGCGAGCGCCAACAAGAACAGCGCCGCCGAGCCGCCGTAGGGGGCGCCGCGCAGCTGGCAGCTGAACGGATTCGCGCCGGCCGGCACGGTTGATCGGGTGGGACCTCCCCCTGCGCCGCCGCGGCCGGCAGACTCGCCCGCTTCGCCTCCGGTTCCCGCGCCGGCGTCGTCGTGAGCGCCGCCCTCGCCACCACCTCCGCCGTCACTCGCTCCCGTGCACACGCCCGCGCGACAGCTGTCCCGCGCGGTGCTCGGGTCGCCATCGTCGCACGGGGTGTCGTCGTCGACCGGCGTTTGAGCGGGGCATTCCAGCTCCTTGCCATCGCACAGACCGTCGTTCACGCAAGTTTGCTTCGACTCCGAGCAGGTCTGGCCGGCTGGGATCGCCTCGCAGGTGCCGTCCGTGCTGGAGCCGGCTGCGACGCTGCACGCCGCGCACGCGCCCTCGCAAGCGGTCTTGCAGCACACCCCGTCTTCGCAGCTGCCGGAGAGGCATTGCGGACTGCTCGTGCAAGGTTGTCCGGCTGAGAGCGCCAACACGTCGTTGGTGTTCTTGAGCGCGCTGCCGAACCCCTGCCGGCCGCCCGCGACGACCAAGCGGCCCTGACTGAGCAGGCTCATGGGGTGCCCGAACCGCGTAGGATCCAGAGTTGCCGGCAGCGTGCGCCAATTGTTGTTCTCGGGGACGAAGTAGGCGGTCGACGGCTGCGGCAGCTTGTTGAGCACGCCGCCGGCGACGATGACGCGCTCTTCCCCGTCGTCCGAAGGCAGCAGCAGTGCGCTGTGATACTGGCGCGTGGGCGGGGGATCATCGCTCTGGATCCACTCGCCTTGGTCGAATACCTCGGCGCCCTTCGCGCCGCCCATTACCAGCACGCGCTCACCGCCGAGGGCCGTTGCTGAATGACCGGCGCGAAGCGCGCTCATGGGCTTTTCGTCGTGCCATTGGTCATGCCATTCGTCGTAGCTTTCGACCGTATCGAGCCAGCCTTCGTTGGGATACGGATTCAAGGACCCGCCCGTGACGAGCACGTACCTCCCCGGTAGACCCGCGGCGGCATGCCCATAGCGCGCGACCTTCGAGGGTTTGCCGGCGGTCCAAGCCAGACTGGCGTCGGCGGCCAAGGGATCGAAAATCTCGGGTTCGGCCACTCCGCCGCCGACCACGACCACTTTGTCTGGAAAGCCTGGCATCGTGACGGCGACGTGCTCGGCGCGCGCGAACTTCAGGTCCGACGGGAAGCCCCAGCCGGCTTTGGTACCAATCAAGGTGCTGGTCAACGGCTTCCCACTCGCGTCGTAGCCGCCGACGACCAAAATACGGTTCCCGCTCAGAGCGGTGGCCGTGTGCTGGGCGCGGGGCTCGGGCAGTGGGGGCCAGGGCGTCCAGGTCTCTTCTACCGCGTCGTACGCTTCGACGCTTTGCAACGCGCCCTGCTCACCGTACCCGCCGATGACCACGACTTGATCCTCGACCACGGTCGCGCTGTGAAAGAAACGGCCTTGCACAAGGCTCGCCGTGCTTTCCCAAGGCGGGTTCAGCATCAGCGGGTAGAAGAGCCCGCTGTCGTCCCACGTGACGTCGACGCGGCAATCGCCCCCGTTTGGCTTGGCCGTGATGGGTTCGGCCGCATCGGCGCGCAACGTCCCTGCCACACACCGAGAGACCCTCAAATCCGCCAAGCGACGCTGGCCCTTTGCGTCCAGTACCCACGGCCGCGAGCCGCGAATTCGCGCAAAGCCGCGCCCGTCGAGGTACTCGACGACGTCTCTACCGGCGCGCAGCGACGCTACGTTGCCGAGCGTGACCGTATAGCTCAGTCGCGGCTCGGACTCGCGGGCGCTGAGTTGTACGTATTGCTCGAAACCCAGCGCGTGCGCCCGCAACGCGACGTGCGCGTTCGCGCCTTCGGGCGGCGTGTAGTCGATGACGTCGCCCATCGGCCGCGCGAGGCCGCTCGGGCGATCTTGCAGTCGAAAGCCGACTTCTAGGGCCGTGCGTTCGTCGCGCAAACGAGCCCAGGCGTCGCCGCTCTCGGGCAGCTCGAGCGTGATTCGGCGCCGTGAATCGGCGAGCAATCGACGCGGCTCCAGTCGGCCGTCTCGCCCTCGGTCGATGGCGAGCTCCTGCGGGTGGCCGCTAGCGGGGGGCACCATGAGCCAGCCAGCGCGCGACGGCGCCGACGAGGCTTCTTCGACCGGCTGCGGTTTGGTGGGTTCCTCGCTACAGGCGTTGATGGCTACTACCGAAAGCGCGGCCGCCACCCCGAGACGACGTCGACGTATCATCTGGGCCTCCATTCCGCACCGAGCGACGCGACCGCGAAGAAACCGTCGTAAGGGGCGGCCTTCGCGTAGCCCTCGAGCCCGATATCCAGCAGCATGCGGTAGTCGTGGCTCACGTACATGCCCGCTTGCAGGGCGCAGTGCGCGCCGAACAAAGGGCCGCCGTGGGCGTCACCGTAGCTCACAGGTAGGATCACGGCGTCGAACACCGGCCCGAGCTGCCAGATACCGCTGCCCCAGAACAGCCCGGCGCCTGCGAAAAGGCCGGCGAATCGACGGCCGAAGATGCCGCCTCCATGTAGCTGCACCGGCCCGGCCACATGCACCTCTCCGCCGAGCGTGCCGCGCGCTCCCAGCGAGTCCTTGCCGTGCTCGTCGAACACCATCGACGCCGCGCCCCAGAAGCCGAAGCGGGGCTCGCGCGGCGGCGGGGGGGTACCTGGGTGCGAAGGGTCGTCGTTCGGCGGCGCCTCGTTCTTCGGCTCATCGACTTCCGCGGCTTCTGGTGGCGAGGGGACCGTCGGTTTGACGTCCCACGCTTCGTCCCTGAGCTTTCCGCTCTCCACTAGAAACGTCTGCTTGGCGAGCTCGAGCTGGTCTTTCGACACGACCACCTCGTAGTTGCCTGGCGGCAAGCCCTCGCGCAGGCACCGATGGTCCTGCAACGGGCACGCGGAGCCTTGCACCGTGACCGTGGCCCCCTCGGGCAGGTGACTGAACGAGAGGCGCAACCTACCCAGGCTTCGCAGCTCGTTCAGCAGCTTGCGCCCCTTCTCGATGCTCTCGATCCAATCGAAAGGAAGGTCGCACTCGGCCGCGCCGGTCCTCACCACGCACTCGAGAGGAGCAAGCAGCTCGATGGCACGCGAGTAGTTCGGTTGGCAGTCACCAACGGCTCCCTTGCAGACCGCGGTCTCGGCAAATCGTCTGCGTTTGCCCGGTTGACAGGCTTTGCCTTGCGCCAATAGCTCACTTTCGGTGATGTCCGGCTTGTCCGCCCCCGAGATCTCGCACGGCTCGCAGCCGGGTGACGGCTTGCAAACGAACTCCGCATGAGCAAAGCCGGAGCGCAAAAGGCTGGCTGCCAGCAGCAGCCACGTGCGGTTAGCCTTCATGGCGCTACGCACTCCGAGTACTTGGCGCACGGGTCTTTGCAGGTGCACTCTTGCATGTCACGAGTGCACGCCGTACAAGCCTCGCTGCGACGCAGGCTCAGGTTGAAGGGTCCTTTATCGGCGCGGCTGCTCACGTCGCCGATGCAGCAGGGACCGAGGCTGGCATGAATGTTCGCCATTTTTTGCTTGAGCACGGGATTGAGCCTGGTGAACTTGAACTCGCAGGCGTCGGTTTGCTCTACGGCGTGGCCGGGCCAGGTGACGGTGACGGCGCCGCTCGGCGACGACGTGCAAGGCCGACCCTTGATCTTCACGTTGACCACGACGTCGAATAGCTTCGACACGGCACCACCGGAATTTTGTCCCCCCGTTGAGCTCGCCCCGCCTGCGTCCCCCCCTGAATGGCTCTGGCTCGAGGCTCCGCCACCTCGGTCGCCGTCGGCTCCGCCGGCCCGACCGCCCGTTGTGAGCAAGGCCTCACGGCCCGCGGCCGCACCGACTCCGCCCGTAGCGCTGCCCGTCCCAGCGGTGGCGGGGTCCGTTCCGCCTCTCGCAACGCCACCGCTACCTCCCGTGCCGGGCCCCGGATCGAAAGCCTTGAAGCCGAAAAAGACTCCGAGCAGCAGGACGAACAAAGCGATGGGGCCGCCGGCTTGGATGTTGTTGTCACCCCCCAAGCTTTTCCGAACCGCGAGCTGAGCGTCGGGAAAGACCCCGAAGATTGCCAACGCTCCGCCGATGGTTCCGAGCAGCAAGCACATTGCGACCGTGGGACCATCATTCGGTGTCTTCACCTTAACGACGATCGCGAGCAGCAGTACCGGCACGCCCAGGCCCAACGCCAAAATGGGAGGAATTGGCTTTGGCGGGTCGGGCTTTGGCGGGTCGGGCTTTGGCGGCTCCGGCGGCGAGGTGAGGATGACCGTACCCCCCGGAGTCTTCGACGGATTGGGAGGCAGCGGGAGGGGCTCCGCCTGCGGCGGGATCGACGGACGCAGCCGTTGAAAGAACGCTTCGGCGTTGACGCCCTTGAACAAACGAAGCTGCTGCTCCGGCACTCGACGCAGCAAGAAATCGACTAGCGCGCCCTGCTCTTGGTGGATGCGCTCCGAATCGGATTCATTGAAAGTCCACCATAGCTCCCGGCATCCTTCGGGAGCCTTGAGCGAGCTGACGAGCGCCTCGAGTAACACCCTGTCGCTTCCAGAAGACCCTAATACGAGCAGCACCTGCTTTCGCAGATAGTCATGCACCGTATAGTCGAGGTTACGCTTGGGGCTGAGCAGGACGGTGCGGTGGAGAGCGTCTTCCCGGATCCAGTCCCCATGCAGGTGCACGATTTCGACTCGACGAGTGCCGTCTTGGCCCAGGCGCCCGAGGTTCGGGCTGCCATCGGGCCTGATCGACACGCGCCGCACCGCGCCGGCCCGCTGCTTGACTGCCACTTCCAGCAACGGGTCGAAGTTGGTGGTCAAGCACGTGCTGGCAAAGCGATTTCCGGGAGTCGCCAGCAGAGCGGCCAAAGTCTTGACCGCATCGGACAATAGCCAGTTGTCCGGATCGTCTTCGAGTCGTTGCGCAGCCGCGAAATCTTTCAAATGAATGAGGGCAGCGGCGCTCTCACGCATCAGCGGCGCGCACGCCTCGGTGACGGCCAGGCCAATTACCTTGCGCACCGCCATCCCTTCGTTGCCGAACACTTCGAGCGCGGCGTGGTAGGGGTGCATGTCGGGCTTGGCCAACGCTGCTTCGAACACCTGTCGCGAGCGGTCATTGGCGAAGGCGTCGCCGAGTCGCCGGATGAGCTCTTTGGTGTCGACGATGCCACCCTGGACCGTAGTGGTGCCATGGAGGCCACCCCCGGCCAGGAACGTGATGTCTTGGGTGGCGTTGACGGCGCTCAGCAGCGCGTCCGCGTCGCGCCAGCGATTGGCCGGGGCTCGCTCTAGCTCCTTCGCGCTTGGATCCGCCGATTTGTGCGCCCGCGAAGCCTTCGCCGCGAGCGCCGGCCCGGAACCGGCGGCTTCGGGGAGCTCGGGTTGCGAAAGCTTCTCCACTAGCTTGGCGCGCTTGTCGGCGTCGACCAAGCCGAGCGGAGCCAACGCATTCGCCAGCTCGGCCACGTTGGCAAAACGGTCTTGCGTGGCTTTCGCCAAGCAGCGCTCGATCACGGCGACCAACGCTGGCGGAGGCTCCAAGCCCAGGTCCGTCAGCGGTACCGGCTCGGCGTTGACGATATTGTAGCTGATCTCAGGGAACGATTTGCCGTCGAACGCCGGCTTGCCCGAGACCAACTCGTACAAAATGGCTCCCAAAGCCCAAATGTCGGTACCGACGCCGACCGCCGCGGAACCCCGGTGCTGCTCGGGGGCCATGTACGTCGGCGTACCCATCGGATGCCCGACGCGGGTCAGGGCTCGCTCTTCGTGCATGGCCTTGGCGATGCCGAAATCCAAAACCTTGACCCGTACCGCGCCGCCCTGCGTGTCGAGAAACAGGTTGGCGGGTTTGAGATCCCTGTGAATGATGCCGCGAGCGTGCGCCGCGCCAACCGCCATGCAGGCCTGCAACAAGTAGTCGACGGCTTCAGACACGGGCAGCCGCTGACGCTCGAGCAACAGGTCCGCCAGGTCGCGCCCCTGCAGCTGCTGCATCACGATGTATGGAGAGCCGTCTGGCAGCGTGCCCGTGTCGAACACCTGGACTACGTGGTCGTCGGTGACTTGAGCCAGCAGCTGCGCTTCTTGTAGGAAGCGAGCTGACAGCTCCGGGCTGGCGGCCCCTGACGCGCTCATTACCTTGATCGCGACCATGCGCCGCAGGGTCGGATCGCTCGCTTGCCATACCGTGCCCATGCCGCCGCTACCAAGCTGCTTTTCCAGCCGGTAGCGTCCACCGATCACGAATCCGGATTGCAGAATGCTCACGCGCCCTCGAAGAACGGGCCGAAGGACCCGATCGACGGCATAGATTCGCCTGACGCGCCTCCCGAAGCAACAGCACCTCGCGGTCTTTGCATCGGTGCACCTTTCGAAACATCAATAACCGAGCCCAATAAAATGACCATTGGGT
>JBEQSW010000005.1:0-12666 GCA_040348565.1 Myxococcales bacterium
TTGGCTCCGCTTCTCGGAAGACGGCGCGGCACGGCGCGCGGGGGCGGCCAAGCTGGTCAAGCGCTTTCCTCTGCTGCTCGAAGCCATTGCGAATGGTGAGCTGCATCTGACTGGCCTGTTGATGCTCGGCCCACACCTGACGGCCGAGAACGTGGTCGATGTGCTGGCGCGCGCGAAGTTCCGAACCAAGAAGGAGCTGGCCAAGTTGGTGCGGGAGCTGCACTCGTTGCCGCTCGTGCCGGACTCGGTCGAGCCGCTCGGTCTCGCCCCACCGCCCGCTCGGCGGCCGACCTGGGAGCAATACGTGACTTCATTGGCGCCGGCCGTGCGCGAGCTTCCGCCGGGAGAGCGGCCGCGAGATTGGGTGAACGATACCCTGGACGCGGAGCAGTCGAGCATCGCGTCGGAGGGGACGACCTCCGCGGAGGGCGCAGCGTCATTTTTACCCGCGCCAGCGCGGGTGGAGCCGGTGCCCGCAGCGTTGTCGCCGTGCCGCGGTAGGGCGAGGAGCGGTTCGGGTCCGCGTGCGAAAGTGCCGCGTGTCACGTAGGCGCGCGCTCGGTTGTTGAGCATTCGAGGCGTCGATGTTGCTGCCGCGGCGGTTTCTCGAAACGAAAAGTGAGTTCGGAACCGAATTCACTTTTCGATCTCCAAGGTGGCTCCTTCGCCGTCGCCGCTCGGCAACCCGAAGCGGTCGCGCAGCTTGGCCCCGCGACGCTACGGTAGTTTCTGCAAGTCAAGCTGCGGAGCGGCAGCCCCCGTCCGCGCGGTGCAGTCCGCACGTCCCGAGACGAAAGCCTTCGCGAGCCTGCTCACTCCACCGGCGCGAACGTGACGTGCGGTCCCTGCGGGGTGTGCACGACCGAAGCGAAAAAGCAGCGGGCGATGACGCCCGAATGCGTGCCGGCGACCCAGCGCGCGGCGCTGCGCAGATCGGAGAGTTGGCGGCGCTGCATCGCTTCGGGTGACTCGTAGCGGTAGCGCGCGCGGTAGTAGCCGCAACCTTCGTGCGCGACGAGCACGACTTCTTTGATCGCGTGAGCTTTGATCAAGAACGACGCCGCTTCGCGGGTGACTTCGACGCTGCCGAGCGAGCTCGAGGTGGCGTCGAGCAGCGCGGGGCCGCCGGGCAGGGTCATGGTGTCCAGCCGAGGTTGACCCAGCTTCGACAGCAGCTCCTCGACGGCTTCGGTGAAACGGCCGTCGGAGCACCACATGGCCAGCGCCGAGGGGTGGTGCGAATCGAACACGCCGTGCGCTTGAAAGTGAGCCAACGCGGTCAGGCTAGCAGAGCTCGCAAAGCTCGAGCGAGCATCGATTGCCCGCGAAGCGTGCCTCGGCGTCGGTCGCCGTGCCGTGCTAAGGCAAGCGCATGCAGTTTAAGCGGATGCCCAGCCGCCGTCGGGTGCTCTCGTGACGCGAGCGAAGCTCAAGCTCTTGCTCGAGGAGTATGGCCGCGTCGCCATCTGGGTTTACTTGGTGATCTGGCTGACCGTGCTGGCCGGCTTTGCGATCGCGATCTCGGCGGGTTTCAACGTCAACGGCGGCCCAGCGGGCATGGGCGTGTTGGGTGCGGCTTGGGTCGCGACCAAGCTCACTCAGCCGTTGCGCATCGGCGCCACGCTGTTGCTGACGCCCGCCGTGGCGGCCGTGCACACCAAATGGCGTGACCGTGGCAAGCCCGGGCCGGGGCCGGACGCGGCCCCGTAGCGCGCGATCAGTGACTTTCCTGTCTGCGGGTAGGGATGTTGCACACCTCGTCGGTGCAACGCCCGGTGAGACGCAGTCGGTTCTTGGCGAATAGCGTATAACCGACGTCCAGCAGCTGCGATACGCCGGGCCAGCGGGAGAAAGCCACCGCTCGCCGAAAACCGACAGCGGCGTACAATCGTCGAAACACCTCGGTGCCCTCGATCAGCTGCCCGTTGGGCAAGCGACCGTGAATGCGCTGCATCAGCTCTGGAAAAGTGAGCCCCACCGATTCGGGCGAAAAATCCGCCGATTGGATGTCGGTAAAGCGGATGGCGCGAGTATCCTTGTCTAACTTGCGCAGCAGCTGGATCTCGCGGACGCACAGTGGACAATCGCCGTCGAAGAAGACTTCGACCTCGAATTCGCCGGTCGGGTCTACCATGCTGGTTATCTTGGGCTCCCGCCGGTGCGCGTCAATCGGCGTGCCTGGCATCGCGACGCAAAGCGGCGCCGCCAACACTGGAAGAGAGGCAACCATGGCAGGAAAACGTGCGACGGTCCTCACGGCTTGGCTCCTCGTTGGGACAGGCCTTCAGGTGCTCGCGTGCGGCGGTAGTGACGGCGCGTCTCCGGCTCGCGGGGGAGCGCCCGCGCAAACCGCCTCAGGCGGGATGGCCGCCGCTGGTGCAAGCGCCGACGGCAATGGTGGCGTCGCCGACGGTGCTGGCCGAGGCGGAAGCGCTTCCGACGCGGGCCGCACCAGCAGCGCGGGCAAAGCCAACGGCGGCGCGGCTGGTTCCACGCCGCTCACGCCGGCCCAGGGCACCCCCGGCGTCTGGGAGAACGTGACCTCCAGCGAGATGGATCCCGCGCTGTTCACCGGCAACAGCGGCTTTGGTGTCGGCAACATCGTGACCGATCCGGCGCGGCCTACCGATCTTTACGTCGGCGGTTACGGCTCAATTTGGAAGTCCACCGACTACGGCCTGACCTGGCACGAGCTCGACAGCAACCCCAACCCCCCCTACTTGGCGCTCGGTCACGTGCTCGCGGTCGCCGGCACCACGCCCGCGACGCTCTGGATGGCGAACGTCAACGGCGCCCAGCACGTCTTCAAATCGACCGACGGCGGGCTCACGTTCACGCTGACCGGCACCATCGCCGAGCAGCCCGACGCCGCCAGTCTCTACTCCATCGTCGTCGACCCCAACGACGCCACGCATTTGCTCAGCGGCCTGCACGAGCAAGACAAGGTGCTCGAGTCGAGCGACGGCGGCGACACGTGGCACTTCGTCTCCGGCGCGGGCTGGCCGGCGGGTGGCAAATCGTGGTTTCCCTATTTCGTGGACGCCAAAGATCCGGCCAAGACTCGCAAAACCTGGTTCGCCATCGGACAAGACGGAGGCTCGGCCGTCATGACCACGGACGGCGGCGCGACCTGGACGAAGCCGACGGGCCTCGAAGGGCTTCAGCACCCGCACGGAAACGCTGGCCTATTTCAAGACGCCACGGCGTTGTTCGTGGCCGGTACTCAAGGCCCCGGCGACGGTGTGTACCGCAGCACCGATCTGGGCAGCAGTTGGACGCGCGTCACGCAGGGCAGCGGCGGCGTGGTTTGGGGAACTCCCAAAAACCTGTACGTGATGTGGGGCTGGGCCTGCGCCGGCTGCGGCATCGACGAAGGTGGCCCCCAGTTTCAAACCGCGCCGCAACCTGGCACCGCTTGGACGAAGGGCACCGTGCCCGCGGAGCTCGACTGGGGGCCGAACAGCGTGGCCGTCACCTCCGACGGCGAGCACTCGATCATGGTCGGCTCGATGTGGGCGACGGGTCTGTGGCGCTACGTCGAGCCCTGAGCTGGAAGAAGGCGGCGCGCGCCGCCGATCACGGACCGCCCGAGATGGGCCAACCGTCCTTGTCCCACACCAGCTCCGCAATCCGCAACACCGACGTGCCGTTGTTGTCGGCGTCGTACGAATGATAGACGTTGAACGCCGCCGTGTCTGTGAACACGACCGCGTTGTGGCCGGGCCCGCGGTAGCGATCACCACCTTTGAGCAGCAGCGTGCCGCCGCCCTTCAGCAACGCCACTCCGTCCTTGTCCACGTAGGGGCCGGCCACCGCCGTCGAGCGGCCGACCCGCGTGTTGTACGTGCTATCGGCGCCCTTGCAGCACGCGTCCCACCACGTGAACAGGTAATAAAAGCCGCAGCGCCGCACGATGAACGCGCCCTCCACGGCCCCGCCCGCGCTCGGCCGCGACGCCAAAGCGTCGAGTGAGGTGCCTGAGCGCGCGCCGGTTTGGTCGAGCTTGATCAGCTTGATGCCGCTCCAGAAGCTGCCCAAAGCCAACCAAGGGGTGCCGGCTTCGTCGACGATCACGTTCGGATCGATGGCGTTCCAGTCGTCCTTCGTCGTGCCCGCGTTGGAGCAAATCACCTGACCGTGATCGGTCCACGTGCCGCTGCCGAGCGACGCGCGCGTGGCGTGGCCGATGCACGAATGGTTGCTGCCGAACGTCGAGGCTGAATAGTACAAGTGGTACACGCCACCGAAGAACGAGATGTCCGGCGCCCACAGGTTGCGCACGCCCGGCACCGCTTGCGCAATCCAGGCCGGCCGCGTCGCAGTCGAAAAAACGTCGGGCGCGTTCTGCCAGGCCAGCATGTTGGCGGACGTCTTGGCGCCCAAGTTGTTGCCGGTGCTGAAGAGATAGAAGCGCCCGTCGGCGCCGATCATCACCGGGTCGTGGGTGCCGAGGCTGCCCGACAGCGTGAGCACTTGCGGCGGCTTGGCGGCGTCGTAGTTGGCAATGTCGCAGCGCTCGTTGGCCGGTGGCGTACCGCCCGCCGCGGTTCCTGCCGCGCTGCCGCCCACCGTGGTGCTGCCGCCGCCGGCCGCGTTGGCTCCGCCGCTGGTTGCGCCCGCCGTGCCGATGCTCGCACCACCGTTGCCCGCGCTCGGCACGGGTGCCGTGCCGGCCATGCCCGCGCTGGCGGCGCCGGCCGCTCCGCCACCGTTGTCACTCCCGGCAGTGTTCGCGCTGCCGCCCACGGTCGAGGTTCCGGCCACTGCCACGTCAACGGGCGTGTCGGTGCTGCTACACGCCGCCAGCGTCAGCACCAGGCACGCCGCCAGTGAGCCGCTGGGCCGAAGGAGGCCCCGGCGGCCTGCGATGGAATCGCGGAGCTCTGGCAATGCCCGGAACATCTCCCTCGTAGAGGGGCGCTACCCCGAAACCTGACCAACTTTTCGCTCGCCGCGCGCTCCCAAGGGCGCATTTGGCGGCCGCCTCCACGCCTGTGCCACACTTGGCGCGTGAAGGCGCCCGACCGCATCGGCCAAGTCATCAGCCAGCGCTACGAGCTTGTCGAAATTATCGGGCGTGGCGGGCAAGGCACCGTGTACGAGGCGCGCGACCGCTGGATGTCGCGCTCGGTGGCGGTGAAGGTGCTGGGCTCCAAGGCCGTGCGCGAGCCGCACGTCTTCGAGCGGCTGATGCGCGAGCAGCAAGCCATGGTGGTGCTCAAAGGCACCTCCGCGGTCGAGCTGTTCGACGTGTGCCGCGGCAACGACGGCGAGCTGTGCCTGGTGATGGAGCTGTTGACCGGCGTCGACCTCGACGAGCACCTCTACACCCTGGAAGAGCGTCGCGAGCGCATGCCGCTCACCCGCGTGGTCGAGCTGTTCGATCCGATCGTGAGCACGCTGGAAGCCGCGCACGCGGCCGGCATTCTGCATCGCGATCTCAAGCCGGCGAACATCTTCCTGCTGGAAGCAGGCGGCGTGCGTTTGCTCGACTTCGGCTTGGCGCGCCTCAAAAAATCGGCACCCCTCACTGCCGCCGGCACGGTCATGGGCTCGCCCAGCTTCATGGCTCCCGAGGCTTGGACGGGCGTCTCCGACCTGCTCGATCAACGCGCCGACGTGTATGCCCTGGGGGTTATTTTGTTCCGCGTGTTGGCGGGCGAGCTGCCCCTCAGCGGCGCCAGCCTGCAGGAGAAGTTCGTCAACGCCACCAGCGCCGCGCGGCCCAGCTTGCTGCGCTTTCGTCCTGATTTACCGCGCCACGCCGACGATTGGGTTGCGGCGGCGCTGGCCATCGATCGCGACGAGCGCTTCAGCAGCGTGCGCGCGCTGTGGAATGCCTTCTTGTCGACGTTCGAGGTCGAGCCACCCGGTCGTGGCAAACGCGAATCGCTGTGGGCCGCGGCCAAAGGCGCGGTGCAGCAACTGGTTCGCGGCAGCGCGTTGCCGCCCGCGCCTGCCCCCGCGCCGCCCAGCGCCAGCGCCAGCACCGGCGCCGAAGAGCCGTCGTTCGCGCGCGAGGCGTTGGCCAAGAGCGTGCTTCGCACCGTGACCGCGTCCGGAGAGCTTGGCCCCGAGTCGACGCTCGAGCTCAGCGCCGACGATCTCAAGCCGGTGGGGCCCCCGCCCCCGAAGCCGCCTGCGGCACCGCGCCACGTGGAAAAAACGCTCAGCATGAGCGACGCGGATTTGATTCCGGAGCCGCCGCCCAAAGCGGCGCCGCCGCCGCCCGTTCGCAAGAAGTAGCGGAGAGGAATCGGGTGCGGGTGCGGGTGCGGGACCCCAACCCCCGCCCCTCCTCACCCTCCAACCTCAGCCTTAGCCTTAGCCTTAGCCCTAACCTTAACCCTAACCTTAGCCCTAACCTTAACCCGCAGGTGGAGGGGACCCACGGATGCAGACGGTGAATTGGGGTTGGGCTGCAGAGGTGCAGCTTGATTGCAGAAGCTGCCGTGGCGAGAACGGGCCGAGCTGAGCGTGTTACGCTGCGGACGCCATGTCAGAGCGAGAACCGTCCGAGCGTGGTGAGCAGCAGAGTCAGGCCGATCGCACGCTGCTCGGGGTGCCGGCGCCGCGCATCGACAGCACGGTCGAGTCACCTCTGCGCAGCCCCGTGTTCGTGCGCTCGGGCACGTCCGTAGCCGATGTGGAGCCTTCGCCGTTGCCGCGCATGGCTTTGCCCAGCCGCCCGCCGGCGCGCTTCGGTAGCGCCGCTCCCGGCGTCTCCGAAGCGCCGTCTGCGTTGGGTGACCGCGGTGGCAAGGCGTGGGCGGTGGCGATGCTCAACCTGCCGGCGCGCGTCGGCGGCAGTCGGATAGCGCTGTGGAAGCTGCTCGCGCCCGGCTTGGCGGCAATGTTGTTGGTGCTGGTGCTGGTCATCAAGCTCATCGGCTCCGCCGTGAAGCCGGTGCCCAACATCGCGCGAGCGTCGGACCCCGTGCCCTCATCGCAGATCGCTGGCGCCGCCGCGCTCGCCACACCCGCGCGCGAGGCGAAGCCGGCGCTGGCGCAGCTGCAGGGCAAAGCGCCCGAAACTCTGAGCTCGAGCGAGCTGCTGCAGCTCGCCGAAGGTCGCGTCGAGCAAGAGCGCGCCGCCGCCCACGCCTTGCGCCTCAAGCTGGAAGGCGCGCCCGCGCTCGGCAAGGACAAGGCTTCGCAAACGGAGCTGATGCGCCTCGCCGCTGACCCTGACACCTCGCGTGAGGCGCTGGCGGCCATGGCCGCGCTCGAAGCGCCGCTCGCCGCCGACCTGTTGTACGAAGTCTGGACCGGCACCGCCGTCCGTAACGACACGACCGAGCTAGCGCGCACGCTGGTGTACAGCACCGACGTACGGCCGAAGGCGTCGCCCGCGCTCGGCGTGGCGCTCGAGCTGCGCCTGGCGGAGACGTGCGAGCAGTACCGCACGGCCTTGCCCAAGGCCTTGAAAGACGGCGACCGGCGCTCGCTGCACCTGCTGAGCAAGCTGGTGAACAAGCGCGGCTGCGGGCCCAAAAAGACCGAAGATTGCTTCGCCTGCCTGCGCGAGCAACCCGACGAGCTCGTGGCCACCATCAACGCCGTCAAGAGCCGCCGTCCGCCTAGCTACGTCAGCCAATAGCCGTGCTACAGCACGCGCGCCGTGCCGGAGCTGCCCCTCGAGCCAACGACCAAACAGCGGTCACGCATCAGCTTTCCGCCCGAGCTGCCGATCTCGTCGCGCGTGGGCGACATCGTGGCGGCGCTCGAGCGGCATCAGGTCGCAATCGTTGTCGGTGCGACCGGCTCGGGTAAGACCACGCAGCTGCCCAAGCTGGCGCTCGAGATGGGGCGCGGCGGCAAGAAGCAAATCGGCGTGACCCAACCGCGCCGCATTGCCGCGACCAGCGTGGCCGCGCGCGTGGCCAAGGAGCTCGATTGCGAGCTGGGCCAAGAGGTCGGCTATCAGATTCGGTTCGAGGATCGAACCTGCAGGAACACGTGGGTCAAGTTCATGACCGACGGCATCTTGCTGGCCGAAATCCAAGGCGACCGCACGCTCTCGGCCTACGACACGCTCATCATCGACGAAGCGCACGAGCGCAGCCTGACCATCGACTTCGTGCTCGGCTGGCTCAGGCGCATTTTGCCCGAGCGCCCGGATCTGAAGGTCATCGTCAGCTCCGCCACCATCGAAGCCGACCGGTTTTCGGAGTTCTTCGGCGGCGCGCCGGTGATTCAAGTAGAGGGCCGCACGTTCCCGGTCGAGGTCCTTTACGAGCCGCCCGCCGAGGACACGGATTTGCCCGACGCGGTAGCGGACGCAGTCGCCAACGTCACCTCGCTCGACCCGCGCGGTGACATCTTGGTGTTCTTGCCCGGTGAGCGCGAGATCCGCGAGACCGAGCAGGCGCTGAACGCGCGCAATTTGCGCCACACGCAGGTGCAGCCGCTGTATTCGCGGCTTTCGGCAGGCGAGCAGGCCAAGGTGTTTGCCAGCATTCCCCAGCGCCGCGTGATTCTGGCCACCAACGTGGCCGAAACCTCGCTGACGATTCCGGGCATCGTGTACGTCGTGGACACCGGCGTCGCGCGCTTGTCACGCTACGACCCGCGCACCGGCACGACGCGCCTGCAAATCGAAGCCATTTCTCAGGCCAGCGCCGACCAGCGCAAAGGCCGCTGCGGCCGCGTGCGCGACGGCATCTGCGTGCGCTTGTTCGACGAGGACAGCTTTGCGGCGCGCCCGGCCTTCACCGATCCGGAGATGAAGCGCACCGGCTTGGCCGGCGTCATCTTGCGCATGAAGTCGCTCGGCTTGGGCGACGTCGAAGATTTTCCGTTTTTGGATCCGCCCCACTCGCGCTCGATCAGCGAAGGCTACCGCGTACTGCAAGAGCTGGGCGCGCTCGACGACGAGCGAGCGCTCACCCCGCTCGGCCAGCAACTAGCGCGGTTTCCGGTGGATCCGCGCATCGGTCGCATGATTTTGGCTGGGGCCGAGCACGGCTGTTTGGCGGAAATTTTGGTGTTGGCGGCGGGCCTGAACATCCAAGATCCGCGCGAGCGGCCGCGCGGCTTGGAGTCGAAGGTCGACCAGCTGCACCAGCGCTTTCGCGACGAGCGCTCGGATTTTGCCGGCATCTTGAAGTTGTGGGCGTTCGTGCGCGAAGCGGATAGCCGCGGCACCGCGCAGCTGCGTCGCGCCTGCAAAGAGAATTTTTTGTCGTTCCTGCGCGTGCGCGAGTGGCGTGAAGTGCACCGCCAGTTGGAAGAAGTGGTCAAAGAGCTGCGCATCGCGGGCGGTTCCGGGCGCGGGCCGCGCGACGGTCGCGCCGCAAACGCGCACGGGGGTGGCAAGCCCAACGGCGGCGACAAGTCGAACGGTGGCGACAAGTCGAACGGCGGCGCGAAAGTGAGCGGCGCCGCGAAAGCGAACGGCGCCGCAAACGCCGACGGTGCCGCGAAGGGGGCAGCGAGCTCGGGTGGTATCGCCGACGCCGTTCACCTGGCTTTGCTCAGCGGTCTTTTGTCGCGCATCGGTCAGTGGAGCTCCGAGCACCGCGTCTACCTGGGCGCGCGCCAGACGCGCTTTGCCCTGCACCCGTCGTCCGGGTTGGCCAAGAAGCCGCCGGCTTGGGTGATGGCGTTCGAGCTCGTGGAAACGACTCAGCTCTTTGCCCGGACCGCCGCCAAAGTAGAGCCCGAATGGCTGGATCGGGTGGGCGGACACCTGCTGAAGCGCAGCTATTCGGACCCGCATTGGTCCGAAAAATCGGCGCGCGCGTCGGTCCGCGAGCACGCCACGTTGTTCGGGCTGCCGGTTCTGCGCGACCACAGCGTCGACTACGCCACGCTGTCGCCTAGCCGCGCTCGCCTCATGTTCATCGAGCATGCGCTGGTGCGCGGGGAGTACAAGAGCCGCGGCTCGTTCCAAGCCAAGAACGCGCAGCTCTTGCAAGAAGTGGCGCGCCTGCGCGACAAGGCCCGCCAAAGCGACATGCTGGCCGACGACGAGCTCTTGCTCGCGTTCTTCGATCGCCGCGTGCCCGAGACGGTGGTCAACGGCAAGACCTTCGAAGCGTGGCGTGAGCAAGCCGAGCAACGCGACCCTCAGCTGTTGTGGCTGACGCTGTCCGACGTGCTGTCGCAGGAGCGGCAGCTGTTGCCCGAGCACTACCCCGATAGCGTGGTCGTGCACGGCGTCTCGTTGCCGGCCAGCTACCGCTTCGACCCATCCGCCGACGACGACGGCGTCACGCTCACGGTGCCGTTGCCACTGTTGCCGCAGCTCACGCAAGGTGAGCTCGACTGGACGATTCCGGCCTGGCATCAGCCGAAAATTGCCGCCTTGTTGGCGGAGCTGCCGCGCGCGCTCAAGCGCGACTTGGGCTTTCTGCCCGAGCTTTCCGCCAAGCTGGCCCAGCACCTGCAAGGACACGAAGGGCCGATGCTCGAGGCACTCAGCCGCGCGCTTTTCGAGCTGACCGGCGCCGACGTGCCGCCCGAGGCCTTCCGGGTCGACGCCATTCCGGCGTACTTGCGCTTCAATTGCCGGGTCGTTGGTGAACGCGGCCAGCTGGTGGCGCAGGGACGAGACGTCGCGGCGCTGGTCGAACAGCACGCCGCGCGCGCGCGCGAAGCGGTGCGGCGCGCGCCGCCCGCTGCCGAATGGGATCGCTCCGAGCTGTTGACGTGGGACGTGGGCGAGCTGCCAACCTTCGTCGCTCGCACCGTGTTGGGCGCGGAGCTACGGCTGTATCCGGCGCTGGTCGACCGCGAGCGCTCGGTCGCGCTCAGCTTGTTCGAGTCGCCGGAAGCGGCCGAAACCGTACACCGCGGAGGCGTGCGCCGCTTGCTGCAGCTGGCGGCCAAGACGCAGCTCAACGCGCTGGGCAAGCGCGCGCCGCTGCCGTTCACGCGCCGATTGGGACTGCCGGCGCCGCGCGCGGAAGCCGAAGCATTCCGAGATCTGGTTCTGGCGCGGGTGGTGACGGAGGCTTTCGGACTGCACGAGGGCTCGGCTCTGCCTCGGTCCAAACGTGAGTTCGAGCAGCTGCTGGCGGCAGGCTTGCCGCGCCTCACGCCCGTCTTCGAGCTGCTGACGCGCGCCATCGCTCAGGCTGCAGGCGAGCTGGACAAGACGCTGCGTGCCTTGGACCAAGCCGCCAAACAGCCGAGCGGTGCGGCCGCCGCCGCCGATATCCGGTTGCAGCTCGAGCAGCTGTTCGCCCCCGATACGTTGCGCAACGCCGAGCTCTCGCGCTTGGAGCAGTTTCCGCGCTACCTGCGGGCAGCCGTCGCGCGCCTGACCCGCGCCATCCATGATCCGCGCAAAGACGCCGGCAAAGCCGAGCCGTTCACGCCGCTGTGGCAGGCGTTCCTGACCAAGCGCGCTGCGATACGCGACCAAGCGGGCGCGCTTCGGTTGCACTTTGCGTTCGAAGAGCTGCGCGTTGCGTTGTTTGCGCCCGAGCTGAAGCCAGCGCAACCGGTCACCGTCGCCTCGGCGGCGCTCGCGCTTTCGTCGCTGCGTTGAGCCGCCGCTGCTCTAGTGCTGCATCGTTAGCGAGCCCTGCTGGGCGGCTTCCGAGCGACGCCGCTGCATCTCGACGCCGGCCCCCGCCGCCACCACTGCGCCTTCGATGCCTGAGTCTTGTACGGAGCTTTGCGCGGCGGTTGCGGTGGACTTCAGCTTGCACGCGCAGGCGCTCGAGTATTCACCCACGTAAACGAAGCTTGCCATCTCCATGCCAATCCTTTGGCATTGCTTGAAACAACCGAGCGCACCACCCGGAAATTGCGCATCGCCCATGAACGACGTGGCGCAGCTCAGTAAGCAGCTCGACGCCAACAACACCAACCCACCCAAACCCAATCGCACCGCTCGCTCGACCATGGGCGGGACCGTAACAAACGGCCAAAGGCTCGTCCACGGCGCGGCGGGCCCGGGTGCGACCCCACTCCGGCTTGGACCAACCGCGAGCGCGCGGCGGTCGCGCTTGCGAATCGAGCCTGAAAGACCTGCGACGCGCGACGCCTAAAGACCGCTCGACGCGGGACGTTTTGACGGCCATGACTGACCGCTTGTTGGTGGTGTTGGCCGATAGCCTTGGCGATGGCGGGCGCAAGGCGGCCATCGCGTTCGGCGTGGCGTTGGCTGCGTTGTCCAACGGCACGGCCGTGCACGTCTTTCTTTCACTCGAATCGGCGCGACTCGGCACTCCCACCGGCGCCGACGGCATCCAGCCGCGCGGCTTCTCGGAGCCGCTCAGCGAATACATTCGGCATTTCGTCGACCTGGGCGGCGCGCTCGAAGTCTGCTCGTCGTGCTTCGTGGAATACTGTCAAAATCTGCCGAAGGACGAGCAGGGGCGGCCCCGCCTGCGACCGGGCACGACCATTCATAGCCTGGGCATCGTGGCCGAGCGGGCCGGGTCGATGCCCATCGTTACCTTTTGAGTTGGTCGTTGCCGACCAGCGTGAGTTGCTTGCGAGGGGCACGGCTACGCTATAATCCCAGGCGTGAGGTGGTTTCAGGTCGGTTCGGCAGCGCTTTTGCTCGTCGCTTGCGGCGGCACTTCAGCGCGCTCGCCCAAAAGCTCACCGGATTCAGCGGGCGCCGCCGGTGAGCCAAGCTCCGCTGCCGGCACCGCCAACGTGCTGCCGGGCGAAGGTGGCGTTGGTGGCGTAGGCGCGGCGGGCACG
>JBEQSW010000276.1:0-10376 GCA_040348565.1 Myxococcales bacterium
TTGGCTCACACCGTTCGCAGCTGTTTTTCGGATTCGGGACGCCCGAGTCGTAACTGGTGCCGTCAATTTCACATTGCGTCGCAGCTGGGCCTCCCGCGGCTCCCGCGAGCCCGCTTCCGCCGACCCCGCCAGCGTGCTCCGCCCGGCCGCCCGCGCCGCCGTTGCCACCTCCCGACTTGCCGCCGCTGGGCGCGTCCCCGCCTGAGCGGCCGCCACCGCCCGCGCTCGGTTCAGTGCCCAAGTCTAGCGAGCTGCGTGCGCCGCAGCCGAGCACGAGCGCGAGCGCGAGCGTCACGCCAAAGCCCGCGACTACCTGCTGCCGCGCGCCCCGCATACACATACTTGGGCGGATACACCGGGGTGCGCGGAGCCGCAATGGAGCGGGGGTCAGTGCTTCTCGACGTGCAAACACTGCAGGGCCGGTGCTCACCGTCAGAGGCACACGCCCGCGTCGTCATTGTCTGCGATCTCGACGAGCTCCAAGCTGGCGTCGTTCAAGCGATCGCGAACGCGGTCCGCCTCACACGTGGGTAGCACCTGATTTTCGGTGATGGTAAGTCGGCTGGCGGATTCGAGCGCCTCGAGGCCATGAAGACTAGCGAGAGCCGGATTCTGACGGATGCTGAGCCCATCGGCGATCATTGCGACTCGATCCAGACCCAGTAGAGAAGACAACACCGAACATTCGTTGATATCGAGTGCCGTGAGTTGGGAAACGCCGTTTAGCGGCGAAAGATCCACCAAGCCGACGTTGCTCAGATAGAGCTGGCCTAGGCTCGAGAGCTTCGACAGAGCGTCGATATTGGCAAGCTTGGGATCGACGCTGAGGTAGAGCTCGTCCAGCGCCTGGATCGGCCCCAACCCTTCGAGACTTTCGAGGTTCGGATTATCGAGCAAGCGAAGCGACGCGATGGATCGCACTCCGTCGAGGCCGGTCAAGTCGCGGAGGCCCGGCATCACTTCCAGCACCAAGTCGTCCACCCGCTCGAGCTGTTCCAAGCCGTGCAGGTTCTCGAGCGAAGCCCCGCCTACCCAAGCGGACCTGAGCGCGCTCGTGCTGCGCAACCCGGTCAGGGTCGCGATCTCGGGGTTGTTGACGATCGAAAGGTCCCCTTGCAGCGCCACGTTCGCCAGCGCTTCGAGGTCCGAGAGCTTGGGGTTGTCGAACAGCGACAGCGAGTCGACGTGCTGGAGCGCCTCGAGACCTGCCAGCGACGACAACGCACTGCACTTTTCGATGTCCAAAGCTCCCACCGAGCGTAGACCCGACAGTCCCTCGACCGACGCAATGGCGAGCGCTCGCAGCGTCAGGTTTCCGTTCACGGTAGTTAGGCAAGACAGCGGCGAGAGGTCGACGACGTCGCCGGTGATCTCGAGATCGCCCTCGATTCGGCCGTAGCCGCGAAGAGCCTCGAGGTCTTCGGGATTCGACGCGCGGTAGCCGGTGGCCATGACCAGCGATGGGTCACAGCTCGGCTCCGCCCCACCTTCTCCACCTATTCCTGCATTGCCTTGGCCGGCGTCGTCGCCTGAACTGCCGCCCAACGCGGTCGTCGGCTGGCCCCCGCGGGTTTCGCTACCGCCTACGTCTGTCGGACTGCCGCCGTGCGCGCCTGTCCCCATTCGTCCGCCCGATGTGGCACCCACCGGTTCGTTCGACCCTCCCGCTCCCGCCGACGGGCGGTCCGTGGCAGGACGCGCGTTGCCGTTCGTCCGACCGCAGCCCCCAGCGAACATAGCCCCGAGCAGCAGCACCAGCGCGGCATGGAGATCGGTCGACCTCGAGCCGAAAAAGCTCCTACCCAGCCACATTCACGAGAGGATACACGAAGCTGAACGAGACGCCGCCGCACCGCCGGTCTGCCGGGCAGCCGCCCCTCGCGCGACTTTTCCTGGTGCTCCTCGTGCTCGCCGCCCAGCTGGGCGGCGTCGCCCCGAACGCGACCGGGCCTACCAGACCAGGGGCCCGCGAATGGCTAAGTCGGTCGATGATCGCGGCCGAGGCGCCCGGCTGACGAGGCGCGACGAAGGCGCATACTAGGAGTATGTAACTGAGGAGCAACGAAGCCTGCCGGGATGGATCGGCCGCGAGGGCGACTGACTTAGCCATTCGCGGGCCCCAAGGCCTCGACGGCGGCTTGACCCCGCTCGGCAACTGGCACCGTAATTGCTTTTGAGAGGCGGAGCATGAGCGGCTTGAAGGTTTTGATTGTCGACGACCAGCCAGCGGTATTGGCCGCGCTGGAGTTGTTGTTCGACGTGCACGGGTTCCAGACGCTGACCGCGCGCACGCCGGAGCAGGCGCTGTCGCTGGTGCGGTCCGAAGAGCTGGGGGTGGTGCTGCAAGATATGAATTTCCACCGCGACGCCACCAGCGGCGAGGAGGGTGAAGCGCTGCTGCACGGCATCCGCAAGCTGGACCCGGAGTTGCCGGTGGTGTTGATGACGGCTTTTCAGTCGCTGGAAGCGGCCGTGCGGCTCGTGCGCGCGGGGGCGAGCGACTACATCGCCAAGCCGTGGAACGACGACAAGCTGGTCGCCACCGTGAAGAACCTGATTCGCCTGCGCCAGCTGTCGCAGGAGAATTTGCGGCTGCGCGCCAGCTCGAACCGGTCGCGCGCGGGCTTGGCCAGCGAGCACGATTTGTGCGGCTTGGTCTACGAAAGCGCGGCCATGCACGAGGTGGTGCGGCTGGCGGCCAAGGTCGCGCCGTCGGAAGCGGCGGTGCTGGTGACGGGCCCGAACGGCTCCGGCAAAGAGCGCATCGCGCAGATCGTCCAAGCCAACTCGCGCCGCAAGGACAAGCCGTTCGTTAAGGTGAACGCGGGCGGCTTGCCCGACGAGCTGCTGGAAGCCGAGCTGTTCGGGGCCGAGGCCGGCGCGTACACGGGCGCCAAGAAGCTGCGCATCGGTCGCTTCGAAGAAGCCGACGGCGGCACGCTGTTCCTCGATGAAATCGGCAATTTGTCGATGATGGGGCAAATGAAGCTTTTGCGCGTGCTGCAAACCGGCGAATTTCAGCGCCTGGGTAGCAACACCACGCGCAAAGTCGACGTGCGGCTGATCAGCGCGACCAACGCCGACCTGCCGCGCGCCATCGCTCAGGGCACATTTCGAGAGGACTTGTACTTCCGCTTGAACGTCATCGAGCTCGGCATTCCGGCGCTACGCGATCGCGCCGACGACGTGCTGCCGCTGGCCGAGCACGTGCTTGCCGGGTACAAAGCCGAAGGCGAGCAGCCTTACGAGCTGTCCGCCGACGCGCGACAGGCGCTCGTCGATCACGAATGGCCGGGCAACGTGCGCGAGCTGGAAAATCGCTTGCAGCGCGCGACCTTGGTTTGCCAGGCGCCGCGCATCACCGCCGCCGATTTGGGGTTGGCGACGGGCAGCGCGGCCAGCCCGAGCCCCAGCGCCGCCACCGCCAGCACCGCCGGAACACCGGCAACCAAGCCCAACGGCGCCGATCCGGAGCGCGCCGAGCTGGAGCGCATTTTGGTGGAGAGCGGCGGCGTGGTGGCCACCGCGGCGGCGATGTTGGGCGTGAGCCGTCAGGCGCTGTATCGCCGCATGGATCGGCTGGGTGTGGAGCTGGAGCGGCGCCCCAAGGGCTGAAGCCGAGCCAAGAGCCGCATGTCACGTTCCTCGTTCTTCGGTGCTCCATTCGTTGCCGTCACGACGGCGGCGGCGTTCGGCGGCTTGACCACGCTGCTCGGAGCTCCGCCGTCGTCGGGCGTGATCATGGGCTTGGCCGCTGGTGCCGCCATTTGGTTGCAGCGCCGGGCGCTGACGGGTGAGCGGCAAGGCTTGGAGCTGCAGGCGGCCGCGGAGCGCGCCGAACGCAGCGAACAAGCGCGCCTGCTGAAAGCGTTGGTCGAAAGCGCGCCGATGGCCATCGTGGTCTACGGAGACACCGGCAAAATTGCGTACTGCAACGCGGAGGCGCGGGCGCTGTTTGCCGAAGAGCAAGCGCTGGAAGACCAAAATTTCCTGCGTTTGGTGCAAAACGCGCCCGAAAGCTTGAGGCAGGCGCTGGTGCGCGACGGCGATGCGCTGTTCACGGTCGAGCAAGAGGGCCGCGCGGAGACGTACAACTTGAGCCGCCGTTTCTTCGACCTGAGCGGTGAACGGCACACCCTGTTGATGGTGAAAGAGCTGACGCCGGAGCTGGGACGGCAAGAAATCGAGGTGTGGAAGAACGTGATTCGCATCATCAATCACGAGCTCAACAACTCGCTTGCGCCCATTTCGTCGATGGTGCACTCGGCGCGGCTGATCGCGCAGAACCCCGAGCAGCTGCCCAAGCTCACGCGCGTCTTCGACACCATCGAAGAGCGCACCTCGCACTTGACGGCGTTTTTGGAAGGCTACGCGCGGTTTGCGCGCTTGCCCAAGCCGCGACCCGACCGCGTTCACTGGCAACCATTCTTGGACAACCTGCACGCTTTGTTCCCCCAAGCGCGCTTCGGTCCCGCGCCCGCGACCGACGGCTGGTTCGACGCCGCGCAGCTGCAGCAAACGCTGATCAACCTGCTGAAAAACGCCATGGAAGCCAGCAGCGACGCCCCCGACGTCGAGCTGAGCGCCGAGGTTGCCCCCGACGGCTCCGCCAGCATCACCGTCGCTGATCGGGGCAGTGGCATGAGCGACGAGGTGCTGAAGAGCGCGCTTTTGCCGTTCTTTTCCACCAAAGAAAAGGGCACCGGCTTGGGCTTGGCGCTGTGCCGGGAAATCGTCGACGCCCACCGCGGCAAGCTGCGCCTGACGCGGCGCTCCGAGGGCGGCATGGAAATTACCTGCTGGCTGCCGGGCAAAGCGACCATGGTCGCGCCGCGCACCGGACGGCTCACGTTGACCCGCGCGTAACACGTGTCCGGACAAGTGTCCGGCGCCGGCGTTCCGGGCGGACGCGACGCGGCAGGCTTACTGAGTTTCGAAGGCGTAGCCGAAGGCGACGCCGATGACCAAGCCGCCTTTGAACGCGATGTTGAAGCCCTTTTCTTCGTCGGGCGTGAGCTTGCCGGCCAGCACGCGGTAGTTGTCGTGATTGAGCAGCCAGGCGTAGCCCAAAGTCCCCAACATGGTGAAGCCGCGGCGGTGGATGAAGTCGAAGCCGACCACGCCCTGGATCAAATACGATGGTCCATGATCGATGGTCACGGGCTCCCGGTTGGGATCGCCATTCGGATCGCTGCTCGGGTCGGTCGTGAATTGGCCGAAGCCGGAGCCGTAGTTGTAGCCGACGCCGACGAACGGCGTGAACGGCGTGGTCAGGAAGTTGTAGCGACCTCGCACACCGACCTTGGCGCCCAAGAGCGAGAAACCAGCGGCAAAATCCGCAGAAAAATGGGGGTGCGCATGGTAGGTGAGCATGGGGCCAAAACCGGCGAGGCCGTTCCAAGCTACCTCCCCCAACAGCGCCAAACGGCGGCGGCCCCGAATGGGGGCGGGCAGTCGACTGTCCGCTTTGGGTGGCGAGGGCAGGACGAACTCCATCTTCTGCGGTTTGCCGGGCGAGACCGGATGCGGCGGGGGTGCCACCGGTGGTGCGTCGGAGTAGGGAGTCTCCAGCGTGTCGGGCGGCGCCGGGGCGGGCACAGCAGGCTCGGCTCCAGCGGGCACGGACACAGGCGGCGCAGAAGTAGGCGCCGGAACAGCAGTCACAGCAGCAGGCGCGGGTGAGACGGGGGCGGAGGCGGCCGGGGCAGGTCCGGATTGCGCACTGGCGTGGGCAGCGACGAGCGACCCCGCGCAGCCCAGAGCCGCCATCAGTCGCCGGTCGATATGCATCGTGGAGGTACAAAGCATGAGTCGGGCCAATCTAGAAACTCAGCCGAAGTGACCCGCCGAGGTCGCCGGTTGCGGTCACAGGAGAAAAAGCGAAGCGAGGAGTAGAGAGAGACCCCTCACGCTCGTGCGGCTCGCTGCGGCGCGTCGCCGCGGCCAAGCTAGGGCGATCTAGCTCGGGCAAGGACAGCCCGGTGATGAAGAAACCGAACGAGGCCGCCACCCCGATGGCAGCGCCGGTGCGGTAGCGATTCCGCTCGGCGATGTAGGCGTTGTAGGAGATGAGCTCGGCGCTGCTGACGCTGCGGTGGGCCTGGCGTTGCAAGAAGTCCTCGGCGCGGTTTTGGGAGCGCACCGCGAGCGCGCTGAGCACGACCCCGCCGCCCAGCGCCGCCCCACCTCCGATGAACAAATATTCGGACAGCGAGCGCTGCGTGGTCGGCTCTAGCGTGACGACCTCGGTGTGGGTCTGGCCGCGCACCAAGCGCAGATCCCGCCGCACCACGCGCTTGCCCGGCTGCGCAACCACCAGCTGGTGACGCCCCGTGCGCACCGCCAAGGTCGCGAGCGGGCCGCCCTGCGCCAAGTACACGCCGTCCACGTAGATGTCGGCGCCCTCGGGAGCCCACACGTAGAGAGAGCTGGAGCGCTCCACGAGCGGCACCTCCGTGAGCAGCAGCTCGCCGGCCACCGCCGTCACGTCGCGGTCGACGTCGTCGTAACCCTTGGCCGCGACGTGGGCGCGGTGGCGACCAGGCACAACTTCGCGGATCAGCGGTGACGGAGACGGAACGCCGCCGTCGAGGGTGATGCGCGCGCCGGGCGTATCGCTCACGATCATCAAGCGCGTCGGGCGCGCCTGCACTTTGGCCGGCGTTTCCGGGATCGCCGCGCGACCCAGCTCGGGCTCCAGCTCTTTCAGGGCCGCGCGCGCGTCGGCACGACGCGGACCGTCCGGCGCTTGCTCGAGGTAGCGTCGAAACAGCGCCACCGCTCGCTCCAGGTGCTCGCGCTCGTTCTTGGACAGGTACTGTTTGCGCTCGGCCTGGGCGATCGAGAACGCGATCGCCGGCAGCGGGGTCAGCTCGTAGGCTGCATCCAAGGCCTGAATGGCGGCCAGGTAGTCGCCCGCGGCGTAGGCGTTGGCGCCGGCCTTGAACGAGGCCTTGGCGCGCTCCAGGTCCGACGCATCTTGGGCGAGGGCTGGCGTCCCAATGCCGCCCAGCACCAGCAGCAACGCGGAAGCGAACGAACGGCGACGCGCCCGGTTCATCGCAGCTTTGCTCCGACCAACCATAGCCCCTCGGCGTCAGCCACCACGATGTCACTGACTCGATCGGCGTTTGGATCCGCGACGGTGACGGCACGCGCGTCGTCGAAGCTTGCCACTTCGCGCACGACCTCGAAAGGTTGGCCGCCCAACGCGGTGCTCGCCACGCGGAGCCCCGCGGCCGTCACGAAGGCGATGCGCCGGCTCGGAGACGGAAAGATGCTGAAGGCACGCACGTCCGCGCCTTGCGCGTCGTCGATGAAGGTGCGGTGGTCGAGCGAGAAGCCGCCGTGGCGGTCGTTCCAGAGCACTTCCAGCCGGCGCGCCTGACGCTTGGGATCGCCAACCAGCAGCAGCAAGTCCAAATGCTCGTCGCCATTCAGATCGGCGGTGACCAGCTCGGGCGTCGTGCAGGGCTCGTCGAGCTCGATTTGGCTCCTGACCGTGGCTTCGTTGGCGCCGCCGTCGATGTCGTAGCGCAACAGCACGCAGCCTTCGTCGCCTCGTGGCATCAGCCACAACGCTTCATCGAAACCGTCACCCTCCAAATCGGCGGCGGCGCTGGCCGCGCGCACCTGCACCGTACCGTCTTCCACGCTCGTGAAAGGGTGGACGCCGCTCGGGGTGTCGGCGCTGAGCTTGCGCGGCGTCACCTTCTCGCCGCCGATGTTGGGGACGAGCCAAAGGTTCCAGACGCCGTCGGGCTCGTTCGCCCCGAGGGCCACCACGTCGTTGGCACCCGAGCCCGTGAAATTGCCGACCGCCAGCGCGAGCGCAGCCCAATCTTGCACCCGATGGTCCTGAGAGAACGACACCAACGTGTAGGGAGCAAACGGCAAGCGGTCGGGGCCGCCGTCGAACAACGTCAGCGTTGCCGACGACTTGCCGTTGACCACCTCACGCGAGGCCGCGAACAGCGTATCGAAACCGCGGTCGTGGTGGCGGCTCAGCTGTTTCACTCCGCTCAGCTCGGCGACGCGCTTCGCGGGCAGCGGCTTGCCCGCGGAAGCACCGAAGGCCAGCGAGAGTTGAGCCTTTGCCTCACTGGGGGGGCCGTCTTCGATGAAGGCCACGTCGCCGTTGCCGTCACCGTCGAAGTCGCCGGTCGTGAGGAAGCGGACGGCGCCGCTCGAGCCGAGTCGAGCCGAAACCTGGTAGGGCCCGCCCGTGCCGTTGAGAAACGTGAGGCCGGGCGCGCCCGCCGACGCCAAAACGACGTCGGGCAACGCATCTGCGTTCAAATGGGCGATCTCTGCCATCGACCAAGGCGGACCGCTGTTGGGGTACGAGGTGATGTACCCGACGCTGTCGTCGACGACCGACCGGCGCGACGTCAGCACCGCTTCCGGCAGCACGAAATCAGCCTTGCCATCGCCGGAGATGTCGCCCGCGGCAAGCGGCATCGGCAACTCGAAGGGTACTCCGGTGGCAAACTCCGACAGCGCGAGCGGGCCTTCGGCGACGTCCTCGAGCCGCTTGCCGTCACCGTACGCGACGTACACCTTGCCGCTGGCGCCGAGCAGCACGTCGACGTGGCCATCTCCGTCGACGTCCGCCGCCATGGGTCCCGCGTCGATCTCGAGGCCGGCAGGCAGGCTGACCCGCTGCTCGCGCGGCTCATCACGCCACAAAACTTCGAGGGCAGCCAGGTTGGGCTCGCCGATGCGGCACATGTCGAGCACGCGGAAGTCGTTGGCGCCACGAAACGCGTACACGAGCTCGTGACACGGCGACTCTGCGTCGGGGTCGACGTCCGCCGCGATAGGCGGCCCTGCCAGCTCCGCGACCGGACGGGACAACCTCGCGCGCCGGGACAACTGGCCGTCGTCGAGGATGGAGGGAACGTAGATTCCCCAAACGCCGTCGATGCTGGTGAGCGCAGCCAAAGGCGACGCGCCGCCGACTGCGTCGTCACGCATGCCGACCACACGAATGTCGGAATTGGGCACGGCATAGGAGCTGAAAGTTGCGGGCACCCAGTCGCGGTCGGCGCGACCGGGCAACATGCCGATCCGGAAATTGCTGAAGATCAGATCCGAGGTGTCGCTGCTGGCCAATTTTCTCGCGATGGGGCGCGTGGCAACGCGAGGAAAGGTGCGCGTCTCCGCCAAGTTGCCCGCAAGATCGAAGTAGTGAAGCCGGAAATGCGCCTGCTGGAATTGATCGGCAGGCTCGGTGCTGAGCAGCTCGAGCCGGCCGTCACCGTCGAAGTCGACGGTGCTGAGCCACGACGCCGGATCGGACGACAGCTTCACGCGAGCCCCGAAGTCGTCGGTCACGCGTCGGCAGAGGCCGTCGGGCGAGCAGCCCATGCCGTCCGGACACACGGCGCGAGTGTTGTCGGCGTTCAGCTGGCAATCGTAGTGACAGGCGCCTACTACGCCTTTCGGGCGGCACACCGCGCCGTCGGGGTCGTCCCGATCGACGAAGGTGTCGCAGTCTTCTTCGGAGTCTTTTTCGAGGACCGCGTTGCCGCATACCCCAGCTTCGATCTCCGGCAGCGCGGTGCAGCCGAATAGCAGGAGGAAGGCGAGCCCGACCGGCGCGAGCCGCAGCCGCCTCAAAACGGATTCTCCAAATCGGTCGGAATGCGCGCGGCGGAGCTGCTCGGTCGCGGTTTGGCCTTTTTGCCGTCACCGGCTCGCGGAGGCGCGGAGCTGCTGGGCGCCGGCGCGAGCTCGGGCGAGTTGGATGCGGCGGCCGAGACGGCGGGAGTGAGCGCCCCTGTGGCCGCCGGTGGCGCGGGCGCCAGTGCGCTCGACGCCGCCGGGCTCGCGCTGACGTCGACGGGCGGAGCCGACGCGGAGCCGCGCAAGACCACGAAGCCGAGCAGGGCCCCCAACGCCAACAGCCCGAGCCCGAACGGCCAGAGCGGGCGGGCCGCGCCGCTGGCCGTGACCCCGGAGCGCACGTCTTGCTCGGTGGTGGCGCCGGTGTCGTCCAACAGCGTGTCGGGCTCGCCGCGCAGCTGCTCGCCAGAGACGCTCGGTGCGGGGCGAGGCAGGCGCAGCGGTTCGTCGACGAGCACGGCGCCCGCGTCCACGGCGGCGCGGCGCAGTGCCGCGATAGCCTCGCCCGCGCTCGCGGGGCGCTCGGCCGGATCTTTGGCGAGCATGCGCAAGAGCGGCGCGTCGAGCAGCGGCGACACCTGCGAACAAGCTTCGGACGGGCGCACCGGCGTCTGGATGATGTGGGCCATCAGCACCGCGACCGTCGTGTCGCCGACGAACGGCAGCTGCCCCGTCAGCATTTCGTAGCACAGCACGCCGAGCGCATAGACGTCCGAGCGATGGTCGACCTTCTCGCCGCGGGCCTGCTC
>JBEQSW010000051.1:0-18878 GCA_040348565.1 Myxococcales bacterium
CTTTCCGGCGTCGAGTGCGAGCTGTCGAGCGACATTCTCACGATCGAGCTCGGTTCCGGCAGTCGCTACGTCGTGAACAGCCACCGCGCCGCTCGCCAAATCTGGATGGCGGCCGAGCGCAACGCCTGGCACTTCGACTGGGACGGACAGCGCTCGGCGTGGATCGCGAAGAAGACCGGCGATGAGCTGTGGAGCACGCTCTCGCGCGTGATCAGCAGCAAGCTCGGCCAACCCGTCGCCCTGCAGCCACGGCTAGCGCAAGATCTGGAGCGCAGCCAATAACGGCTCGGCGTCGTCACTGAGGGCGGCGCCGATCGCGGCCACGCCGTGCGCGCCCACCGACCGACAATCCGCGGCGTTTGCTGCCGAAATGCCCCCCAACGCATAGATTTGGCAGGCCCAGTTACGGGCTCGCAGCTGCTCGCCCAACACGCCGAGCGTCGGCAAACCGAGCGCCGGCCTCCCCTTGCGCGGCGCCAATAAGGGCGACACCAACAAGGCGTCCACCTCCGCCAGCTCGGCCGCCGCGGGAACGCCATCGAGCGACGGCGCATGCCACGCGCGTGAAATAGCGATGCCGCTACCGACCATGCTGCGCGCCGTGCTCGGGCTCACGCTGCCTTCGCCCAAGTGCACCGCGTCGGCCCCGAGCAACAGCGCCAAATCGAGCCGGTCGGCGACCCATAGCTGCTGCCGTGAGTCTTGGGCCAGGTCGCGCAACCGTTGGCCCAAAGCGAAGCGGGCCTTGGCGCTCGAGGCGTGATCGCGCAACAACAGAGCAACGCTGCCCGGCTGCGCTGCCCGCGCAAGACGTCCCAGGCGCTCGACCAGCGCGTCCGGCGCCAGCAGCGTCAAGTCGGTGATGGCGACGAGGCGCGGCAGGCTCGCGCGCGCCGATTCGCTCACGCCGTGCCCCGTTGGGCGGCCGAATCGAGGCCGAAAAGCACCGCGTACGCCAACGCCACCCCCAAGGAATCGGCCACGAAATCCGCCCAATCGGCCGAGCGGTAGCGGGTGAACGACTGCAGCACCTCGAGCAGGGCCCCGAGGGTGACCGCCAGCAACGAGGCCTCTTTTGCCGCCAACAGCGGTGGGCGACCGAAAAACACGAAAGCGCGGGACGTCAGGCCCGCCAACCCACCGAACGCGACGAGGTGCCATACCTTGTCGACCAGCTTGAATTGCGGCCCAGGCAGGTGGTCGAGGGGGATCAAGCCGAACCAAAACATGAGCCCGAGCGCGCCCAGCGCCGGTACCAGGTCCAGAGCGACACCGCGGCGCTTTTGCCAGCTGCGGCCGACCGCGCTCATCACGCTTGGGAGGCCCCGGAAATGTCTTCCAACTCACGCGAACGGGTTTCGGGCAACCACAGATAGATCAGCCCGAGCGCCATGAGCGGGAAAACGGTGGTGATGCGCAACGGGACGCCCCAGCCGAATTGCTCGACGACTTGGCCGATCGCCAACGGCGACAACACGTAACCGATTCGACCGATCAAGTTGTTGGACCAGGCGACGGCGTTGCCGCGCACCTCGGTAGGAAACAGCTCGGTCATGAAGGTGTTCAACACCGTAAGCACGGCATTGATTCCGAAGATGCCGACGGTCATGGACACCAACAACGGCACCACTCCCCAAAACGTGTAGCCCCCGAGCACGCCCAGGATGGCCGCGGCGTAGATCACCACGGCGCCACGCCGGCGGCCGATGGCGTCCAGCATTTTGCCGGCCAAAAACACGAGCGGCATGGACACCACGGCCGCCACGCTGATGATGAGCCCGGTTTGGCCATGCGTTAGGTGGCGCTCTTTGAGGGCGAACTCTTTCCAGAAGGTGACCGCGTTTTGCGTGCAGATGTAGGACAAGAACCAGATGGCCCCGAGCTCGAGCACGCGGCGTCGGTGGGGTCCGCGCAAGATTTCGAACAGCGACGCGGCCGGTGGACGAGCGGCGGTCGCCGCCGTGAAGCGCTCGGTCTCGCGCAGGCCTCGGCGGGCGTACATCACCAGCAACAGCGGCACGACGCCGACGAGGTACACCGTCTTCCAGCCGAGCGCCGTCTTCAGCAACAGCGGCACGACGCCGGCGCAAATGATCGAGCCCAAGCCGCCGCTGGCGCTGACCACGCCAATCACCATGCCGCGACGCTCGGCCGGGTACTCTTCGGCGGCGACGACCATGCTCGTCGCCCACTCGCCGATCAGAAAGATGCGCGCCACCATCTGCAGCAAGCCGAACGACGTCGCGTTCGGTGCCCACGCCGACAGAAACGTGAACAGCGCGTAGCCCGCGATAGTCACCGAAAGCACCTGCCGCCGCCCCCAGCGATCCGCGCGACGGATCAGCAAGAAAGCCAGGATGGTGCCGAAATTGATGAGCGAGATGAGCCAAGTGCCCTGTTGCTCACTCAAACCGTAGCTCTCGCGAATGCTGGGCAAGAGCTGGCTGATCGCGAAAAAATCGTACCCTTCAAAGAAGTTGGCGACGCTCAGAAAAACGAACAGGCGCTTCTGATAAGCGGTAAAGCTAGGCTTCACGGGCTTACTCGATGAGCCCGGCTTCGGGACTGGAGGCGTTGGCGTACAAGCGCTTGGGCATGCGCCCCGCCAAGAACGCCTTGCGCCCCGCGCTCACGGCTTCGCGCATGGCTTCGGCCATCAGCACCGGCTTTTGCGCGCCGGCGATGGCGGTGTTCATCAGGATGCCATGGCAGCCGAGCTCCATGGCGATGGCAGCATCGCTGGCGGTGCCGACGCCGGCGTCGACGATCACCGGCACGCTCGAGTTTTCGAGGATAATGCGCAGATTGTAGGGGTTTCTGATCCCCAGCCCGGAGCCAATCGGCGCCGCCAACGGCATCACCGCGGCGCAGCCCACGTCCGCCAGCTTCTTGCAGATGATCGGATCGTCGATGCAATAGGGCAGCACGGTAAAGCCTTCTTTCACCAGCAGCTTGGCCGCTTCCAGCGTCTGCTCGTTGTCGGGGTACAGCGTCTTGGCGTCGCCGATCACCTCGAGCTTCACGATTTCACCGATGCCCAGCTCTCGCGCCAGCCGCAGCGTGCGCACGGCTTCCTCGGCGGTGTAGCAACCGGCGGTGTTGGGCAACAGCGTCCAGCGCTTTTCCAGCAACAGGCTCATCAGCGAGCCACTGGCGCGATCTTTCAAATCCACCCGCCGCAAAGCGACCGTGATCACCTCCGCCCCCGACGCTTCCAGAGCCGCGCGGGTCTCGGCGACGTCCTTGTACTTGCCGGTGCCGACGATCAGTCGCGACCCAAAACTGAACCGGCCAATTTGAAGCGGATCCACCTGAGACATGGCCGTTTCGCTACCCCGAGCCCCAACCCGCCGCAACCCGTACTCACCGAGCCCATGGTTTGTGCGCTGGCCGGGCGCACTACCGGAAAGGCGCGTCGCTTTCCGTTCTCTGGCTCTTGCTTCGCCCGGGGCTATTTCGGGCGAAACGCGGTGATGTTGGGGGCAATTTCGTAGGCTCTGGCGCCCAGCGAGCGGACGATGGGCACTTCGCTGCGGGCGACGAGCAACACGCCATCGTCGGTCAGTGAGCGCAGTAGCTCTTGTACCAGCCGATCTTGGGCCTCGTCCCCGAAGTAGATGAGCACGTTCTTGCAGACGATGATGCTGTAGCGACCGGGCGGCAGACCACGAGTCAGATCGCGGCACTGAAAGGTCACGAGCGCCTGCACGTCGGGCACGACGCGTGCGCTGCCATCCACGGCCGGCTGCAGAAAACGCTGGGAAAGCTCGCGCGGCAATTGTTGATGGCTGAGCGCGTCGTAGGTGGCCGCACGCGCCGTGACCAGCGCCGGCTCGCTGCGATCGACGCCGATGACCCGCGCTCGCGCCGCGTCGCCGACCACGCGCGGCGCGCTTTCGCTGAGCAGCATCCCGAGCGTCCAAGCTTCTTCACCGGTCGAGCACCCCGCCGACAACGCCACCAAGCGCTGCGACTCCGGGCGACGCGCCCAAAGACCCGGCAGGATCCCGCGTCGGAGCGCTTCCCACTGCGGAGCGTCGCGATAGAATCGGGTTTCGCCGACCCGCAGCGCGTTGGCCAGCTCGACCAAGAGCGCCGGCTCTCGCGTCAACAGCCCCGGTAGCGCTCTCAGCTCCAACTGGCGAGCGCCAAGCAGAGCCTGTACGGCCAGGCTGAGTCGCTCTTCGAGCCAGCGCGGCAGCTCGTCGCCCCTCAACCCGATGCCGTGGCGCTCTTCGAGCAGCGCTACGATTTTCAGCAGCTCGGCGCGAAAATCTTCATTCAATCGCGGCCCCCGAGACCTCGCGAAACGCGGGCGCGTTCAAGATGCCTTCGACGGAAAGCAGCGCGAAGGCAGGCGCCGGCTCCGTAACGACACCGACGACCAGCTCTCCGAGGCGCGCCTGCACGGCGGGCGGAACTTCGGCACGACCGGCGGCCGGGGCCTCGCGCAAACCCAACAGGGCGTCGACCTTCAACCCGACCCTGCGCTTGGCGCCCGCTCGTTCCCGCACCACCACCACGCGTGGCTCAGCCGGCTCGGCCCGTGCTTCCGCGTCGCCGTCGAGCAGAGCCGCGAGATCGATCACCGGCAGCACCTCTCCGCGCAGGTTGGTCACTCCGGCCAAGGCTTTTGGCGCGTGAAATACGCGCGTCGGCGTGCGGTAGCCGACGACTTCCTGCACGTCCGCCACGGCAATGCCGTAGGCGGCGCCGGCCACCTCCACGCAAATGACGCCGCTGTCGGCCACGGCCCGGCTCAGACGAAGCCGGCCTTCCGCGCCGAGCCACCCTGCGTCTCTTCGACGGCGCCGGCGAACAGATCTTGCAACGCCAGCACGAACAATTCGCCTTTTTTGGTGCGCGCGCGCACCAGGCCGGCTTCTTCACGCACCGCCTCGATGCGTTGGACGCTGAGCGTCGCGCCGTTGGACGACACGTAAAGCGTGAGCAACTTGCCCTCGGGCGGCAGCAAGAAGCCTTCGCCGTCTTTCTTGGCTCCCGAAGCTTCGACCAGCGCTGCCCAGTGTTCTTTCGTCATCCTCGCGGCTCCTTCTAAGCCTCAGTTATGCGGAGGCCAAGCGGCAGGCGTCAAGCGTCAAGCGGTCTGCTATCGTGCAGCCCGCCCATGGCCGAGCCACAAATCCTCGTAGAAGAGCTGGAAAAGCGCTTCGGAGACACGGCCGTCCTGAGCGGCGTGAATATGCGGGTCGAGCGCAGCGAGGTCGCGGTGATCATCGGTGGCTCCGGCGCGGGCAAAACCACGCTGCTCCGCGTGTTGATTGGGCTCGAGCGACCGACCAGCGGCCGGGTGGTCGTTGCGGGCGTCGACTTGGCGGCGTTGTCGGAGCGCGAGCTCAACGCCGCGCGACGCAAGTTCGGCATGGTCTTTCAATACTCGGCGCTGCTCGACTCGATGAACGTGCTCGACAACGTCGCGTTCCCGCTGCGCGAGCACACCAAGCTGAAGGAGCGCGAGATTCGAGACAAGGTGCTGGACAAGCTCAAGGTGCTCGGCCTCGATGGCACCGCTGATCGTTTTCCAAGCCAGCTGTCGGGAGGCATGCGCAAGCGTGTGGGCCTAGCGCGCGCTTTGATGCTCGAGCCCGAGGTCTTGATGTACGACGAGCCCACCAGCGGGCTCGATCCAATCACGACGCGCACGGTGGACGAGCTGATTTTGGAGACGCGCGATCGCTTCGGCGTCACCAGCGTCGTCATTTCGCACGACATGGCCGGCGCGCTACAGATCGCCGACCGCATCTTCGTCTTGGCCAAGGGCAAAGTGGCGGCCTCGGGCCGACCGCGCGAGCTGGTCGAAGGCAACAACGAAATCGTGCATCAATTCATCAGCTCGAGCGGTATTGCGACCGAACGGTTGCTGGCCGCCCGCGACGCCATCGACGCGCGCAAGACTGATGCATAGGCCGGACGTGATGGTGTAGGCTCCCCGCCGTGACGGGAAAAACGATTCTGGTAACCGGTGCAGCCGGATTCATCGGCAGCCACACCGCAGCGGCGCTGCTCGAGCGAGGCGACAAGGTCGTCGGGCTCGACAACTTGAACGACTATTACGATCCGGCGCGCAAGCGAGCGAATTTGCAGGAGCTTGCCGCTTTACCGGGCGCCACCGAATCGTTCACCTTCGTTCAGGGCGACATCCGCGACCGCGCTTTGCTCCGCGAGCTGTTCGCCAGACATGGCTTCACCGCGGTAGCGCATCTGGCGGCCATGGCCGGGGTGCGCGTCTCGGTCGACGATCCGTGGCTCTACTACGACGTGAACCTGACCGGCACGCTCAACTTGGTGGACGCCGCCCGCGAGTTTGGAAAGCCGAATTTCGTGTTGGCCTCCACGTCGTCGGCCTACGGCAACACCAAGCAAGTTCCTTTCATCGAGACCGACCCCGCCGACCGTCCGCTCGCTCCCTACCCGGCCAGCAAGCGCTCGGCCGAGCTGTTGGGTCATTCGTACCATCACATTCACGGGCTCGATTTCACGGCGCTGCGCTTCTTCACCGTGTACGGCCCGCGCGGGCGCCCCGACATGCTCGCCTACAAGCTGCTGGACGCCATGCGCCTCGGTCAACCGATGCCGCTCTACAACGGCGGCCAGATGCACCGCGACTGGACGTTCGTTTCCGACATCGTGCAGGGCGTCGTGGCCGCTACCGACCGACGCCTCGGCTACGAGGTCATCAACATCGGTCGAGGCGAGCCGGTATTGCTGGCCGACTTCGTGCGCAGCATCGAGGCGTTGGCCGGCGGTAAAGCCCCTGTCGAAAGCGAGCCGATGATGCGCGCCGACGTCAGCTACACCTACGCCGACATCGGCAAAGCGCGAAAGCTGCTCGGCTACGAGCCGAAAGTCAGCGTGGCCGACGGCGTGAAGCGCTTCTACGACTGGTATTGCGCGAACGTCGGCAAGCCCCTGTCGGCTTGAGCCGGTTCCGCGCTCAACGCCGCCGAGGCCCCGACAGCACCTCTCGCACGGTGTTGATCACGCGCGCCACTTCGGCGTCGGTGAGCTTCGGCGTCAACGGTAGCGAGACGGTGCGCTCCCCGATGAAGTGAGCGTTCGGGAATTGCTCGGCACGGTAACCCCAACGGTCTCGGTAATAGCTATGGGTGTGGAGCGCGCGGTAGTGAACGCCCGTGCCGACGCCACGCTCGTGCATCTCGGCCAAGAAGCCGTCGCGCGACACGGGAGCGTCGTCGTTGATGAGCAAGGTGTACAGATGGCGGGCGTGGCAGGTTCCGGCCTCTTCCGGCGCCGGACGCTCCACCGGCAACGAGGCAAACGCCTCGTCGTAACGCGCCCAGATCTCGACTCGTCGCTCGAGCCAACCATCCAACTTGGGCAGCTGGGCGAGGCCCAAGCTCGCCGCCATGTCGGTGAGGTTGTATTTGAAGCCGGGAAACACCACGTCGTAGTGCTTGTAGCCCTTGTCCGAGAACCGGCTCCAGGCGTCGGCGGACATGCCGTGAAGCGCATAGGTCTTCACCTTTGCCGCCAAGTCGGCACGGTTGGTCGTAACCATCCCGCCTTCGCCCGTCGTCATGTTCTTCGTAACGTAAAAGCTGAAGCAGCTCACGTCACCAATCGCGCCGATTTTTTGACCGTGGTAGCGCGCCTCGATGGCGTGCGCCGCGTCTTCGATCAACAACAGTCCGCGCTCACGCGCCAGCCGCCCGAGCTCGGCCATGTTGGCCGGTCGCCCCGCGAAGTGCACGGGCAGAATTGCGCGGGTTCGCGGGGTGATGGCGGCCGCTACCGCGCGCGGGTCGATGTTCATCGTGTCGCGTTCGCAGTCGGCGAACACGGGAATGGCACCGGTGTGCAACACGGCGTTGGCCGTCGCACAAAACGTCATCGGGGTGGTGATGACCTCGTCACCCGGCCCCAGGCCAGCCGCTACCATCGACAAATGGAGCGCGGCCGTGCACGACGAAGTAGCTACGGCGTGGGCAGCGCCGATGTAGCCGGCAAAGCGATCCTGGAACTCGTGCACGCGCGGCCCCGAGCCAATCCAGCTCGTCTGAAGGGTGCGCGTGACGGCGTCGATTTCGGCCTGACCGATGACGGGGCTGCCAAAGACGAGATAGGGCTGCGCTTCCATGAGGTTACCGCGCGCGAAACTAGCACAGCTCATGCCGCGCGGGCGCTGGCCACGAGCTCGTCCATACGCACGGCGCGGTAGCCTCTACCGAGCAGCAGGCCCACCGCCGCGTCGATGGCTTCCAGCTTTTTGCTCCAGGGAATGCGCAGATCTCGTTGGTGCTTGGCCAGCGCGCTCAAGCCGTCGTTCTGGTCCAAGGCGTCGATGCCGTGCAGCTCCAGGTTGACGAATGGCTCCCCCAGCACCCCCTGCGCGAGCAGGCGCGCCCCGAACGTGCCGCCGATGGTGAGTGAGGTTCCGATGAACGGCAGGCGTGCGCGCCGCGTGACCTGCACCGGCACCTCCCAGATGCCGGTGCCGCGGAACCAATAGGGCGACCCGACGCGATAGGGCACGGTCGGAGCACGCAACACTTCCGGCACGTCGAGCAGCGACTGCGATGCCACCGGCCGCCGAGAGAGCGCGGCAATCGTGGCAGCTTTGAGAGCGTAGTACGACGGGCAAGGAAATACCGACGAGTCATAGCCGAGCCCCGATTCACGCAGCAGCGCCAGCAGCGTGTCGGTGACGACGTAGCCGGGCGCGCGAAAGCCAGTCACCTTCACCGCGGCTGTCCGCTCGATGCTGGCGATTCCTTCTTCGACCTCGCGACGCATCTCGGCGAAGGGACGACGGGTCAAGTCGTAGTGGTGGGAATACGAGTGACAGCCAAGCTCGTCCCCCGCCCGCGCCAAAGTGGCCACGGTTTCCGAGTTCTTCGCAAGCGCCAGGTCTTTGCCCACTACGAACCAGGTCAGTCGAAGGCCGCGCTGGCGGGCCCAGTCGACCAGCCGCGGCACGGCCTGTGCGTAGACCTGGCCGGCCGCTTCTGGCGTCTGAACCCCGTGTATCGCCCCATAGTGGGCGATCTCGTCCAGGTCGACCGATACCGAGAGCAACATGGCTGTTAGCTGACCTCCGTCTCCAGCAATTTGCGGTACTCCGCGTCCAGCGCAGCCCACACCAGCTCGCGCCGAAAGCTCGTGGCTACGCGCTGGTGGGCGTGCTGACCGTGCCGGCGCCGCAACTCCGGGTCGCGGGCGTAGCGCGCCAGTGCGCCTTCGAACGCCACGACGTCACCCGCGGGCACCACCCAGCCGGTTTCGCCGTCGACGACGGCGTCGACCGTCCCCGTCGCCGCGAAAGCGACGCAAGGGACGCCTGCCGCCGCCGCCTCCAACGGAACATTGGGAAAGCCTTCGCGACGCGACGGGAACGCGAGCACGTCCATCATGGCGTATTCGAGGCAGGGTTCTTTCACGAACCCGCGTTGGTAGATGCCAGGATGGCTGGCGATGGTTTGGCGGGTCTCGAGATCGAGTGGATCGGTCGCGTCGTCCGACCCCACCAGCAGCAAAACGACAGCAACACCCCGAGTTTGCAGGGCCTGAAACGCCAGCAGCAGCTCCGCAATACCCTTGTCCTTGGCGAACCGTCCCACGAAACCAATCACGAGCGCGTCCGCAGGGATGCCGAGCCGCTCGCGTTCGCGGCGCGCCTCGGCGCGGCGCTGGTCGTCGATTTCGTAGCGCGCGACGTCGACGCCGTTCGACGTTCCAGCTCCCGGCACGACCGTACGCGCCCGCGACGTGCAGCCAAGCGCGATGAAGCGCTCGCGCAAGCTGACGCTGTTGCAAAACACGCGATGTGCGAGCCCACCGGCCACGTGCTCGGTGGCCACGAGCAGCAGCCGTCTCAACCCGCTCGCCCCCTCGAAGCGGAGCCCGCGCAGCAGATACACCACGACCGGCACGCCGCACAGGCGAGCGGCCACGACCCCCAACAGCCCCGCCTTCGGTGTGCCGGCGTTGACCAGATCGGGCGCCAGCTTGCGCAGCAATAGCGTGAGGCGAACCAACGACACGACGTCGTGCAGCGGAGAAATCTCGCGCCGCATGGGCAAGGCCACCGTTCGCACCTGCTCGCGCTCCGCGACGCTTTGCAGCAACTCGCCGGGGGCGGTGACGACCGTCACGTCGTAGCCGCGGCGGGCCATCTCGCGCAGCTGTCCGTCCATCAAACGAAACGCCGTCAACGGATCGGTCGCCAGATACACCAGGCGCTTCTTGCGCAACGCGATGCTCACGTTGCCGAACGTCCCGAGGCCGCTACCTCTGGTCGTACTTCGTGGGCCCGCTCGTCGTTTGGCGGAGGATGGCGGTAGCGCTTGGAGCGAATGCTGACGAAACCGCCAATTTGCTCGTCGAAAAGCAGCGAAGGAAGCGGGTCGATGGTGGTTGTCGGCCCCGTCGCGCCGAGCCGCGAGCTTCGGGCACCGACGTGCTCGAGCCAAGTGGCCGCTACCAACAAGCGAGCAATGCCCATATTTTGTGCGTAGATCGCCAACAGCTCGGCCCACGCTGCGCTCGGGCCATAAGGCAGAGGCAGCGGCGCCAGCACGACGCGCGACGGCTCGAGGTAGTCGTTCGTCAACACCTGGCAAGCGGCCAGAAGCTGCGGCGGGGTTTCCGGGGTGAGGAGCGGCAAGAGCACCAGACGCTCGCCGCGTTCCAACACGTTCCGGGCCCAATGCTCGTCCGCGCGCGTGGGCAGCCCGAGCAGCGGCAGGCCGACCAATGGCCCTCTCTCGGCCTCGTCTCTGCGGAACGACATCGTGGAACGACAAGCCTTCGCCCATTCCGGCAAGCGCTCCAACCGCACGTCTCCCGCCAGATGAGACCGGCCGTCCGCGCTCTGCCAATGCTCGGTCACGTGCAGACGGCCCAAGCGAGCCCCTTTCGAGCCGAGCAGCGCGAGCTCGTCCCCCACCTCGGCATCGCCCGGTAGCAGCAGCGGCTCCGGCCAGGGCAGCCCCCGCTCGAGGTGTCGCTCGCGACCGACCTTGTACGCGTCGCGGCTGCCCATGAAGCCCCGCAAAGGAGCGAGGAGCCCCAATCCGAGAGCCACCACCGCCCGCTCTTCTTCAGCGTCGAGGGCGCGCGGCGGCTGTCCGTTGGCGCTCGTAGCCGCCAGGCTTGGACCTTCGACGAGCTCGCCTCCGTACGGTGGGGTCAGGTCGCCGTGGGGGCTTCGCTCGGCACCACCCACGAAGCCTAGCTCTTCCAAGCGCGTGAGGATCTTGTGCGCGCTCGCTTCGGGCGTTTCCTGATCGGTGCGCAGGTGTACGTCGGGAGCGGACGGCGCCTCGTACGGATCATCGACACCGGTGAAGTTCTTGATTTCGCCGCGCAGCGCCTTTTCATAAAGGCCTTTCGGGTCGCGCGCGGCCAAGACCCCGATGGGGCAATCGCAAAAAACCTCGCAAAAACAGTCGACGCTGGCGCGCACTTCGTCGCGCACCGCGCGATAGGGGCTGATGGCGGCCGTCACCGCGCAGCCGCCGCTGCGGGCGACCAAGCGCGCGACGAAGCCCACACGACGCACGTTGGCGTCGCGATCTTCTTTGGAAAAGCCCAAGCCTTTCGATAGGTTTTTGCGGATTTCGTCACCGTCCAGCGTTTCCACGTGGACACCGCGACGACGCAGCTCGGCCGATACCAGCGACGCGAGGGTGCTTTTGCCGGAGCCGCTGAGACCAGTAAACCACAAGACGAAGCCAGGCACTGACGTTCTCCTCGGATGCAGCTACGGATTCGAGCGCACGACTTTGGCCGGCACCCCGACGGCCACGATGGCGTGCGGCAGGTCGGCCACTACCGCGGCCCCCACCCCAACCAACGAGCCGTCTCCGATGCGCACACCATTGCGGACGGATACGCCGACCGCCAGGTGCGCGCGTCGCCCAACCGTCACCTGCCCCCCCAAGTGCACGCCCGGCGAGAGGTGGACGAAGTCGCCGATGTTGCCGTCGTGATCGATGCTGGCGCCGTTGTTCACGATGACGCCCGCGCCGACGACGGCGTCTACTCCGACCAGCGCGTGGGCCAGCACTACGCTGCCTTCACCGATGCGCGCGCTCTTGGCGACGACGGCGCTGGGATGGATGATCGTCGCCAACGGCACGACCGCGTCACGCAAGGCCGACTGGACACGCTCGCGCGCCGTATTGTCCCCGATGGCCACGACGACCGAAGCCGACGCCGCTCGCGCGCGTTCGGCGACGCTTTGCACGTCCCCGGCCCACACCGACAGGCCCGCCAAGCGTTGACCGGCTCGCGCATCGTCGGCAAATCCCAGCACCTCGAAACCGGCCGTGACTGCCGCGTCCGCCACGACGCGACCGTGGCCCCCTGCGCCGAGCACGATCAGCGCCGGCATCAAGCTTGGGCCCCCGCCTGCCCGTCGCCCATGAACTTGGGCATGGTGACGTCACCTTCGTGGCTGATGCCGTCGCGACGCAACACGGCGAGCGCGGTGCGCACCAAGATCAACAGGTCCAGCTCGTTCGACCAGTTGTCGACGTACCAGCAGTCGAGCGCAAACTTCTCGCTCCAAGAGAGCGCGTTCCGGCCGTTGATTTGCGCCCAGCCGGTGACGCCTGGCCGCACGTCGTGCCGACGCGCCTGCTCCGGCGAGTAGCGGGTCAGGTACTCCATCAACAAGGGTCGAGGTCCCACCAGGCTCATTTCGCCGCGCAGGACGTTGAGCAGCTCGGGGAGCTCATCGACGCTGCTCTCTCGCAGCCAGCGCCCGAACGGTGTCAGGCGCTCGGAATCGGGCAAGCTGGTGCCGTCCGGCCCGCGCGCGTCGAGCATGGTGCGAAACTTCAACAGCACGAATGGCCGGCCGTGCTGCCCCGGCCGTTCTTGACGAAAAAGCACGGGGCTACCGAGCTTCAGACGAATTGCCACGGCCGCCCCCGCCATGACCGGCCACGTCAACGCCAGACCTGCGCACGCTCCGATCAGGTCCATTGCTCGTTTAACGGAGTTTACTCGCATCGAGGGCGCCTCAATCTAGCGCGGGTCACGGCCCCGGCCGCCAGAAAGTACCGAAAACCGTCAAGATTTCTCAGTTGAACGTACGGCTATCACGGCGCTACATATAGCGGATGAAATCCGGCCTAATGGGGTCGAGCGGCAGCGCGCCCGCTTGCGAGTGATGCCTTGAGAGAGTGGATCTCGTTCTTCCTCGTGGGTGTCGTCGCGCTCGGCGTTACCGTCGTGTGGATCCAAAGGCTGTTCCCGGCGAACCTGAACGGCCTACTCACCATCGGCCTCGTGCTTCGGGCCGTCGGCAGCACGGTGCGCCTGAAGGTCTTGGACCTGTTCTACTCCGGGTTCGGCGACTCGACGATGTACTTCGCTTTCGGCAGCGACTACGCGCGCAGCATCGCCGACTTCGACTTTCGTTTCGTGTTCGGGCCGAACGGCGACCACTGGTGGGGTACGCAAGCCATTCACAACGCCGCCGGCTTCGTCATCTTCTTCACCGGCGAAAGCTTGCCGGCTTCGTTCCTGGTGTTTTCGCTATTTTCGTTCACAGGGCTGCTCCTGTGCGTGCGCGCCTACGGCGCTTCGTTCGGCGAGGAGCGAGAATGGGAGTACGCGCGCTGGCTTTGGTTGTGGCCAACCTTGTGGTTCTGGCCGTCCAGCATCGGTAAGGAATCGCTGATGTTGCTGGCCGCGGGGCTCACGGTCTACGGGTACGTCGGCAAGGCCGGCTCGATTCGCTGGATACCCATGGTGCTGGGTATCACCATCGCGGCTACCATTCGCCCGCACGTGGGGGCAGTATTGGCGGCCTCGGTCGTCACCGCCGAATACACCGGGCCGGGAACGCTGTTTACGCCCAAGCGAGTGGGTGCATTGTTGGTCGCGCTCGCCATTACGGGGCTAGCTTTACGTGCAGGATTGGCGCAGCTCGGCCTCGAGGACGCCGACCTCGAGGGTGTTCAGGAGCATTTCGAGATGCGCTCGGTCGGCACCATGCACGGCGGCAGCCAGATCGAGCTTGCGACGGGCTGGAAAGCGGTGCCGGTAGGCCTGATCACCATCTTGATGCGCCCCTTCCCTTGGGAGGCCCGAGGCATTCAGCTGCTCAGCGCGCTGGAGATTTGGACCTTTTGGGGCGCCGTCGTTTGGCAACGCAAGTCTGCGCTGGCATTCCTCAGCGCCTGGCGGACCCACCGCATTCTGCGATTTGCCCTGCCCTTTACCGGCGCGATGGCCCTGGTGTACGGCATGGCGTTCGCCAACCTGGGCATCATTGCTCGACAGCGAGCCGTTATCTTACCCTTCATGTTGCTGCTCGTCAGCGTCCGCCACCTTGCCCCGGCGCGCGGAGGCGTTCGACTCGTGCCGGCGTCGGATCCGGGCCAAATTCTGCCATGAAGCTCTTGAGGCGTGGGCTCGAAGTCCTGCAACACTGCATCCCCGACGCGAGGACCGGCACCGCGGTGCTCGCTTATCATTTGGTCGGCGCCGGGACCCACGCGGTGGTGGATGTTCCGCTCGATGAGTTCCGTCGACAGCTGGACTGGTTGGTATCGGAATGCGAGGTCGTTTCACTCGACGCCGCGCTGGTAGCCTCCCCGGCCACGAATAAGAAACGAGTACTGTTGACCTTCGACGACGCCTTCAGAAATTTCCGCGAGCGCGCCTGGCCGGAGCTGAGCGCCCGCCGGTTGCCAGCGGTGCTCTACGTGCCGGTGGCGTTCGTCCGCGGCCAAGCCCCGTCGCCTCTGACGGGCGCACCCCTACCAGCGCTGAGCATGCCCGAGCTCATGGAGTTGAGCCGCGACGGCCTCACGATTGGCTCACACAGCGTGAGCCACCGCAACTTACGTCGCCTTTCCGCGGCCGAGGTCGCGCGGGAGCTTGGAGAAAGCCGTCAGATCTTGGAGCAAGAGCTGGCGGTTCGAGTCGATAGCTTTTGCTATCCGCAAGCCAAGCTCAATCGAAGGATTTCGAACCTCGCCCGCCAACACTATCGGACCGCGGTGAGCGCGGGCGGGCGGCCGTTTCGAAACGGATCCCTGCTCAGCATCCCCCGTTTTCCAGTTCGGCAAGGTGAACCCCACTTCGCACGCATGGTGCGTTCGAGCTTGTGGATGCCCGAATCCATGGCTCACCAGCTGCGCCAGTTCAAAGCATGAGCCCGCGTCCGCTGCGCATCTTTCACCTGATCAAGAGCCTGGGTCGGGGTGGAGCGGAGATGCTCTTGACCGACGGGCCACGCGCCTCCGATCCCGCGCGATTTCACTACGGCTTCGGCTACTTCCTGCCGCACAAGAATGCGCTCGTCGCCGACCTGGAGCAAAGCTTTGGCCCCGTCTCGTGCTTCGCGGCAAGCTCGCCATTGGCCATGGCGCTCCGCGTCGGTGACGTCGCGCGGCACCTGCGAGAATGGCGAGCCGACGTCATTCACTGCCATCTGCCGCTCGCGGGCGTCGTTGGCAGACTCGCGGGTCGCCTCGCTCACGTCCCCGTCGTCTACACCGAGCACAACTTGATTGAGCGCTACCATCGGGCCACCCGTCTGGCCGCGCAAGCAACGTGGCGGATGCAGCGACACGTGATCACCGTTTCATCGGAAGTGCAGGCATCGGTCGCGGGGCACTTCGGTGCAGGGGTGCCCGTATCGACGATCGCCAACGGCATCTCGCTGGAGCGGTTTCAAACGCTTCCCGCCGAGCGTGAACGCATCCGGCGCGAGTTGAACGTGAGCGCCGACGCCCCCCTGGTCGGCGCCGTCGCCGTGTTTCGGAAACAAAAGCGCCTCGACCTTTGGCTGCGCGCCGCCCGTACGATCGTCACGCAGCGGCCCGAGGTGAAGTTCGTGTTGGTGGGAGACGGCCCGCTGCGCGCGGAAGTCGAGGCGGGGATTCAAGCACTGGGCCTGACGGGCTCGGTATTGCTGCCTGGCCTGCAGGCCGATGTCAGGCCCTATCTGGCGGCCATGGACGCCTATCTGATGACTTCGGACTTCGAAGGCTTGCCCATCGCGCTGCTCGAGGCGATGGCCAGCGGGCTTCCCGCCGTGGTGACCGACGCGGGTGGCATTCCCGGGGTCATCGAGCATGGTAGGAACGGGTTCATGCTAGCGCGCGGCGACGTTGCCGGGATCGAGCGAACCCTCCAGCACGTGCTCGCCGTCACGCCTGAAGAACGGAAGGCCTGGGGCACCGCCGCGCGGAGTCGGGTTGCGGAACACTTTTCAACGGCGCGCATGATGCGCGCGATCGAACGGATATACTTGGATGTCGCGTCCGTCTGATTCGCTCACCATTCGGCCAGGTGCCGACGGGGACATTCCGACCGTCATAGAGCTGATGAAGAGCGCGTTGGGCGAAGGCAATGTGCCTCGCACGCAGGAATTCTGGCACTGGAAGCACCGAGAAAACCCGTTCGGGCCCTCGCCAATGTGGCTGGCGTTCGATGCCGAGCGGCTGGTCGGAGTTCGGCTGTTTTTGCGCTGGCAGCTCAACGCCGGACCAGCTGCCTATTCAGCGGTTCGCGCCGTCGACACGGCAACCCACCCAGACTATCAGGGCAAGGGCATCTTCAAGCGGCTAACCCTCAAGTTGGTCGAGGAAGAACAGCGGGCGGGCACCCACCTCATTTTCAACACACCCAACCAGAAGAGCCGGCCGGGGTACTTGAAGATGGGCTGGTCCACGGTGGGTAAACTGGCCATGTGGGTGCGACCGTGCCGTCCGCTGCGCTTGCTGCGGGCCGCTCTGCGCGGAGTCGAGGCAGCAGAAGACGAGAGCATGCCGCTGGACGAGGCGATCTCGCCACGAAGCTTCGACGTCGCCGCGGAGGCCGGACTTCTGGCGAGTGATGAAACTCAATCGCGCTTTCACACCCATCTCGACGTTCGCTATCTGTCCTGGCGCTATCGGGCGCCAGGCCTGCGCTACGCCACCCTGTCCGAAGCCGAGGCGTTGATCGTTTTTCGCCTGCGACGCCGGGGCGCGTTGCGGGAGCTGCGGTTGTGTGACGCAGTCATCAAGACGCCCTCGGTGCGGTCCAGTCGCGCGTTCAAGACGCTCGTACAGCGCGCCATTCGTCGCTACGAGCCCGACTACGTCATTGCCTCACTTCGACCAGAGCTCGCCGCCATGCTGCCTTTCGCCGTTGGCGGCTTCGTACCGGCGCCTGCCGCGGGCCCGATTCTGACCGTTCGACGACTGGCGTTACCCGCGAGCGCCCCCTCCCCGGAGAAGCTCGTCCATTGGTCGGCATCGATCGGGGACCTGGAGCTCTTCTGATGCGCCGCGCGGTAGCCACATGAGGATTCTGTTTCTGCTCGACACCTTGGGCGGGGGTGGCGCAGAGCGCTCGCTGCAAGAGCTGCTGCCCGTGTTCGTGAGGCGCGGAGTCGAGCCCATCGTCGCCTGCTTTCACCACCGCAAGGAGGGCGTCGAAAAATTGGTCTCCGGCCAGTACGAGCTGCGTTTTCTCGGCAACGGCGGACGCGCGTCCCAAGTGCGCGCCGTGCGAGCCTTGCTCCAAACCGAACGCATCGACCTGATGCACACGACCTTGTTCGAGGCGGACGTGTTCGGACGCGCCGCAACCCTGGGCTCCAGCGTACCGGTAGTCACCAGCTTGGTGAACATGCCCTACGAATCGGCCCGCTTGACCCACGATCGCAACGTCAATCGCGCAAAGCTGCTGGTCGCCCGCTCGCTCGAAATCGCTACTGGTCGATTGTTCGCCGATCACTTTCACGCCATCAGTCACGCGGTCAAAGAGGCCGCGGCGGAAAAGCTGTTCATCCCGGAGCAAAGAATCACGGTCGTGCATCGCGGACGCGACCCGGCACGGCTTGGTCGGCGCACGGATGCGCGCCGACGGAACGCGCGCATGGCGCTCGGGATCTCCGAAGACGACGTCGTGGTGCTCAATGCAGCACGGCAAGAATTCCAAAAGGGGCAGCGTTTCTTGCTCGAGGCCTTCGCCCGCTTGCCCCTGCCCCGAGTGCGCCTGTTGATCGCCGGCCGCGCGGGCAGCGCCACTAGCGAGCTCCAACGGCTCGCCAGACCATTGGCCGAGCGCGTGCTGTTCCTCGAACACCGCGATGATCTGCCCGAATTGATGGCAGCGGCCGACATTTTCGCGTTGCCGTCGCTGTGGGAAGGGCTCGGCGGCGTGCTGCTCGAGGCCATGGCACTCGAGCTGCCCATCGTCGCGAGTGATCTGGCTCCCGTTCGCGAGATCACTGGCCCCGCCGACGCCGCGCGCTTGGTCCCGCCCGGCGATGCCAGCGCCCTCGCCGACGCCTTGTCGGAGATGCTACGGAATCCACAGCAGGAGGCGGCACGCGCAGAGCGTGCGCGCAAACTGTTCGACGAGCGCTACACGATTGATAGAAGCGGCGACGCGCTGTTCGAGCTGTTCGAAAAGACCGCCAGGCGCCGACGTTCCAACCGAGGACAGGCATGAAGCTACCGGACTTCGTGATTTTGGGCGCCATGAAGGCCGGCACGACCAGCCTATTTCGCTGGCTCGAACGGCACCCCGACGTGGCTCTGCCCGAGGAAAAGGAGCCTGCGTTTTTCTCGCGGGATGACCGCTGGGCGCGCGGAGTCGGCAGCTACGCCAAGCTCTTCGCGGCGCTGCCGAGCGACAAGCTTACCGGGGAAGCATCGGTTCACTATTCGGATCCAGCCGTAGCCTCCCGCGCCGCTGCGCGTCTGCACGAGGTCCTGCCCGAGGCCAGGTTGCTCTTCTTGGCGCGTGATCCCGCGGAGCGCTTGCGATCGCACTACCGCCACCAGGTGCAACGCGGCCGAGAGCAACGCCCGTTGCTCGAAGCCCTCAGCGAGCCGGACAGCCCTTACGTTCGCTGCAGCTTGTATGATGACGCTCTG
>JBEQSW010000052.1:0-6497 GCA_040348565.1 Myxococcales bacterium
CATGGTGTCGGGCGCGCGAGTCGCCACGACTCGCTCGAGCGAGGCGCGCAGGTTGCTGGTGCCGGTAGCCGCTGCGTCGTCCGGGTTGTCCGGAAAAATCTCGAACAACCCGCGGCCGAGGGTTTCTTCGCGCGTGGTGTGCGTGACGGCCAAGCGCGCATCCGTGGCCGCAACCATGGTGAAGCGTGGCGAGTCCGGCAGCAGCACGAGCAGGATGTCCGGCGATCCCTCGAATAGCACCCGAAAATCGAGGATGTCTGGTTGCATCATCGCCGCCCTGCGGCCGCCTCCTGCAGCGGCCGCCGAATCACCAACCTTAGAAGACCTGTACGCGACCGTAAACCGTACTAAAAGGCTGGAAATTGCCGCCGCGAAATGATTCGCCGCAGCACCTAGCCGCGCTGGCGAAGGCGATTCGCCATCATCGCCGTTCTCATTTGCGTCCGTGGCGTCTCGGCGTCCGGCGCGCGCTTCCGCCACGGGGCCGGTCGCGTCCAAAATCCCGTTTTGCAGCCCAGCAAGGACTTTTTCGGCTCCTTCGAGCCCCTCCGGCCCGGCGAACGGCTGGGCCCGAGACTTGCTGATAGCCACACGTGGCATCCGGACAATTCTTACGCTCTCCCGATCGCAAGCTGGAGCCGTTGCATCGCCGTTTGGCGGAGTTCAATCGGCTGCGTCTGAAGCCCAGCTTCGACGTGGTCGATTGGCAACAGCAGCTGCGCCAAGACACCGAGCTGCGCGTGCTCGAAGGCCATTTCATCGAGGCCGAGCGCGCCCAAATCGAAGAGGCGGCCAAAAAGGTGCCCACGCAGCCGCGAGAATTTGCGGGCTGGCTCGATTCGCTGCGCGCGGCCTCAGCTGCGCAAAGTGAGCCGCTTTTTCACTGGCTGGCGCAGCACGCCACCAGCAGCGACATGAGCTGGCTGCTGGCTCAAGAGCTCCCGGGAGACGACAATCTGGAGGACCTGTTGGCCTTGGCGCAGGTCAATCGACCTTGGCGCGCCAAGATCGAGATGGCGCGCAACTATTGGGACGAAATGGGGCAGGGCAGCGCCAGCGCCACTTCGGCGCGGCTGTTGGAGGAGCTGAAGCACGAGCTTCACATGGATTCCACCGACCCGCCAGTGTGGGAGACGCTGGCACGCTCCAACCTGATGTTGGGCTTGGCGACGAACCGTCGCTACGGCTTCCAGGTGCTGGGCGCCCTCGCCTTGGTCGAGCTCAACGCGGGCCCCACGGGGGCGCTATTGAGCGCGGGCTTGAAGCGGCTCGGCTATTCCAGTGCCACCTGCGCGTATTTCGGCATGCGCGAGACTTTGTCGCCCTTGCGCGCTCACTCGTGGAACGAGGGAGTGCTGTTGCCGTACGTGGCGCAAGATCCGCGCACCGCCGCCGCCATCGCCGAGGGCGCTTTGATGCGGCTCGTAGCCGATGCCCGGTGTGTGCAGCGCTACCAAAATGAGCTCAAGGTCCCAGAAGCGTGGGCGCCGATTCAACTCAGTGCCTGGGCGCGAGCGCGCGGTTTGGGCGCTTGAGCAACGGGGCGGGCATCGGCTAGCGCAGACGTGGGTGAACAGTTGCAGCGAGGCGCGACTCGCAAAGCCGGTGCGATGGCCTCTGCCCCACCGCGCGGCCCGTACTGACGTTTTTGTCACTACAAGGCCACGGCTCAATACGTAGAGTGGCCAAACGCGCCCGTGAACACCGACCTTCTCCTTCGCTCGATTCTGCAGCAGACCATGGTTTTCACGGCGCAGCTTGCCACTGCGGGTGGGGTGCGCGCTCCTCTCGCCTCGCTCGCCAACCGTGTCTTCCTGGACCTCACCAACGAGCTGCGGAATCAGGGTCTGACGCACAGCGTAATCGCGGACATGTTCGGGATCACGCTGCGCAGCTACCATCGGCGGGTCCGCGAGCTCGATCAAAGCCAAACCGTCGAGGGCTCGACGGTTTGGGAGGCGGTGCTCGGCTTTCTGCGCGAGCACGAGCCGGTGAGCGCGGCGCGGGTCCATCAGCGCTTTGCGCTCGACGAACCGGACGTCGTCGGCGGCGTACTGGCTGATCTGGTGAGCTCCGGTTTGGCCTATGTCTCCGGTCGCGGCAAGAGCGCCGTCTACCGCATTGCCGACCACGCGGACTTCGGCCGCGACGACCAGAGCGAGCGCAACACGGCTAAAGACTACTTGGTTTGGCAAGCCGTCTACCGTGGTGGGCCAATCTCCGCCGCCGAGGTGGCGCAAGCTACTGGCCTCGGCGGCGACGATTGTCAGCAGAGCCTGGCTCGCCTGGCCAGCGAAGGGCGTGTGCAAGAGGAACGGGGTGATTCGCACGTCGTCTATTCGAGTGACCGCCTCGACGTTCCGGTGGGGCACGAGCACGGTTGGGAGGCGGCCGTCTTCGACCATTTTCAGGCCGTGGTCTCCGCCATCGCCAACAAACTGCGCCGCGGTCCGCGCTCCGAGCGCGGCGACGTGACCGGAGGCGCCACCTACTCGCTGGACTTGTGGCGCGGCCACCCGCTGGAAGCGCGCGCCCTGGGAACGCTGGCCCAAGTGCGCTCGCAGCTCGAGCTCTTGCGCGCCGAGGTCGACCAAGAGAATGCCAAAGCTGCGCGGGAAACCAATCTCCGCATCATCTTTTACATGGGACAGGACGTTCGCGAAGATGAACCACTCGACTCCGCTCGGTAACTTCAAATTCCTCGTTGCCGGCTGGCTTGCGGCGGCCCTGCTGGTCGCCGGCTGCAGCGAGCCGCAATCCAGCTCGAGCACGAATTGGCTGCGCTGCCAGAGCGACGCCGATTGCGCGGCCGTCACGGGCGCGGTCTGCCGTAGCGACGCCATCTGTGTGGACGCCACCGGGAGCCCCATTCCAGCTTCCGCCGTGGGCTCGAGCACTTCCGCAGGTGGAGGCCAAGGCGGCGCTGCGGCGGGCGACGAGCCGGCGGGCGGGGCGAGCAGCGAGAACGCCGCCGGAGCGACCGCCGCCGGAGCACCGGTCAACGTGGCCGGAAGCAGCGGTGTCGACGCTTGTCCGGCAGGGCCGCCAGCCGCTGACAGCGCGTGCAGCTCGGAGGGCTTGGTTTGCGACTACGCGGGCTCCAGCGTCGGGATAACGGCTACGTGCGAAGGCGGCGTCTGGGTTCATCAAAGCGGCGCGGCCAACCCGACCTACGTTTGCCCCGGTACCCTTCCCGAACAGGGCGCCACCTGTCCAAAGCCGCCCACGCCCGCCTACTCGGCTCTGGTCTGTCTCTACGACTGCGCCGGCAATGACTGCCAAATGCAAGGTGGGGCCGGTTGCGGCGCCTTCCAAGCCAACTGCGAAGAGGACGCGGCCAGCGGCGAATGGCACTGGACGACGATGATCCGCATTTCTTGCACGATTTGAGCAAGAGCCGGCTATCGCGTCTAGAGCACGACCACCCGCTCTCACTGGCACTGCTTGTCCGAGCAAGTCTCTCCCGGTGCCGCGCAAACTCCGCAACTCGCGTTGCAGCACACTTGGCCGTCATTGCACTGACCACGGCCGCACAAGACCGCGGTAGGCGTGCGCGGCGCGCCGGCGCATTGCTGCTGGTCACAGGTCTCGCCGGGAGCCACACAGACGCCGCAGCTGGCATTGCAGCAGACTTGCCCGGTGTTGCAGGTGTTGCGCCCGCACATCGAGATGGTGTTGTGCGCAATCAGCCCGACCGCGTCCTTGACGGCATTTTCCCAGGCTGTTGGCGCCGCCCCCGCCATTCCACCCATCGCTCCTCCACTGCCGGCAGCTCCGCCGATCGAGCCGGTCGCGTCCGCTACGGCTGGCACTCCTCCTCCGCCACTCGCGCCGGCCATTCCCCCGACTGGCACCGCCGCCAAGGGCGCCGCTGACGACGCGCGCGCGACAACGCTGGAGCCGCCGGAGCCACTCGCTGGAGAAGTCGTCTCGGTAGCGGTCGAAACCGGGCCTGCCCCTGTGACGGCGCTGCCGGTCGGGGCAGCCCGCTCCGGGGCGATCTCGCCCACGTCTCCCATCGCGTCGGCCGCGTGGATCGCAAAACCAAAGCTGTGAGCGACGCCCACGACGCTGACGGTGAGCAAGGCGACGCCCGCAATCAGGCTCGAAACCACGACCAACAGGCGCCGCTTCGACCAACGGCGCGGTGGCTTCGGGCTCTCGATGATTTCCACTCGAAGACGCGATGCATCCCTCGTGCCGCGCGCCCTCCGGCGGGGGTTGGCGTCTCGGCTCAACAAATCGTGATCACCGACTTGCCGCGCGAGTGCCCGGCGGCCAGCGCGCGGACCGCGGTCGGTACTTCACTCAGCGGGTAGCGGCGGTCGATGACCGGCGAAAGCTTGCCCGCTTCCAACATCTCCTTGAGGGCGCTCAGGTCCGCCTGATTCACGAGCGCGAGCGGCGAGCGGAACTTCTGTCGAGTCGCCATCCCGACGATCTGAGACCAGACCTGGCGACCCATACCTAGCCAACGGCCGCCGCCCTCTCCGCCCAGAATCACGAGCGTCCCGCTCGGAGCGAGCGCACGCCTCAAGCTGGACACGCTACGACTACCGGCCAGATCGATGATGGCGTCGTACGTGCGGCCGCCTTGGGTGATGTCTTCTCGCGTGTAGTCGATGACGTGCGCTGCCCCCAAAGAGCGCACGAAATCCAGCTTCGAGGTGCTGCACACGCCGGTCACCTCGGCGCCCATCGCGCGCGCCAGCTGCACCGCGTAAGACCCGACGCCACCGCCGGCACCGATGATCAGCACCTTTTGCCCCGCCTCCACCTTCGCCGCGCGCACGCCGACGAGGGCGGTCGTCGCGGACACGGGGACGACCGCCGCTTCGGCGAAGCCCAGGCTCGACGGCTTGTGCACGAGCTTGGACGCGGACGCCCGTGCGTACTCGGCGAAAGAGCCGTCACCGATGCCGAACACCTCGTCGCCCGGCGCGAACGCAGTCACGTCCGCACCCACCTCCGTGACGGTGCCGGCCAGCTCCAGACCGCGCACTGGATTGCGTGGACGGCGCAGCCCGGAAACCAGGCGCACGGCGTAGGGCATCCCTTCCATCAGATGCCAGACCCCGAAGTCCAAGCCCGCCGCGTGCACCCGCACGATGACCTCGCCGGCGCGCGGCTGCGGTCGCTCGATCTCACGTAGCTCCAGCACGTCGGCCGAGCCGTAGCGGTCTTGGACGATGGCGGTCATCATTGAGTCGGTCGAACCAACGGTCATGGGGCGCTCCTCGGTGGGGGTCATGGCTTCCACCTAGCGACGCCGCCGGCTGGACACTTGAACGAAAGGGCTAACTCAGGCGCAGAGAATCCGCGGCGATGCCGAACATACGCCGGAAGGTGCGGCTCAAGTGCGCGGAATCAGAAAATCCGGCCCTATGGGCGGCATCGGTGAGCGACACTCCGGCTGAAAACAGCTCGACCGCCTTCGTCAGCCGCAGCCACAACAAGTAGGTGCGAAACGGCAGCCCGGTGCTTTCGACGAACAGGTGCCGCGCGCGCCCGTTCGACAGCCCCACGTGTGCGGCCGCGTCGGCCAAGCTTACTGGCTTGTCCAGCCGCGCCGCGGCCCAAGCCGACATCTTCCGCGCTCGCGCTTCAGGAAGCTCGCCTTGGTCGCGTTCCGGGATCAGCCGAGCCAACAAATCGCGCCCGAGCGCCAGCAACGCCGGCCCCGCCGCCAGAGAAGCGTTGAAATCGGCGAGCATGCGCGCGCGCAGCTCGGCCAGATCCACGGAAATGGGCACCAGGCTCGCGCTCGTGAACAACGCGCTCCGCAGGGCGCGACCGTCCCGGCCATCAGGGTCCACGAACAGATGGGCAACCACGCCCTCGCCCGCCTCGAAAGTATGCTCGGTGTCCGGCGCCACCGCCGCCACCGCCCCGCTCACCTGTGCACCGCGCGACTCGAGCGTGAAGCTACCTCGCAGTGCCAACGTCACCTGTACCGCGTGGTGCGAATGCGGAGTCGTCTTCGGATAGCGACCTTCACCGGGCCGCGTACCGAACACCCACAAGCTGGCTCCCTCCCACGAAACGATGCGGCCGTAAGCCTTGGTTGGCATCGGAGAAACCTTCGCTCGCCGAGCTTATAGCGATTTTGTTCCGATCCATACCCCTGGAACGGCCGGGGGAGAGAGACGCCGCCTCGCTCTACAACGACGCTAGCGAAATCAGCAGCAACGTCCTCGGATCCCGATTGCGAATCCGAAAGCCGCCCAGCGCGTCGTGCACGGCTTCGGCGGTGATGCGCTGGCTTCGCGGCAGGTCGACGGCCATCACGCGCTCCAAGATATCGCGGGCCAACGGCTCGTCATCCACCAGCACCACGAGCTCGAAGTCTTTGTCGTTTTCCAGGCTGCGGTAGTTGCCGTTGGTCGAGCCGTGGATCGACCAGCGCTCGTCGAACACGGCAATCTTCAGGTGGTTGAAGTGGTTTTGGTACTCGTGCACGTTGATGCCGTGCTCCAACAAGCTCGAGTACCAGTACT
>JBEQSW010000062.1:0-9930 GCA_040348565.1 Myxococcales bacterium
TGAAGAAGGAAGAGGGCGGCCGTCACACGCCGTTCTTCACCAACTACCGCCCGCAGTTCTACGTGCGCACGACGGACGTGACCGGCTCGGTCATGCTGCCCGAAGGCATCAAGATGGTGATGCCGGGCGACAACATCACGGTCGAGGTGGAGCTCATCACCACCGTCGCCCTGGAAGAACAGATGCGTTTCGCCATTCGCGAAGGCGGCAAGACCGTCGGCGCCGGTGTCGTCACGAAGATCATCGAGTGAGTACCTAATGGCTGACGCAACCAAAATCCGTATTCGTCTCAAGGCTTTCGATCATCAGTTGCTCGACAAGTCGACGACCGACATCGTGGAAACCGCTCGCCGCACCGGCGCGCGCGTCGCGGGTCCCATCCCGCTCCCGACGTCGATTCGCAAGTACACGGTGCTTCGCGGACCGCACGTCGACAAGAAGTCGCGCGAGCAGTTCGAGGTGCGCACGCACAAGCGCCTGATCGACATTCTCGAGCCCACCCCCCAAACCCTCGACGCCCTGATGAAGCTGGACCTATCGGCCGGCGTCGACGTCGAGATCAAGAGCTGAGGCGACCATGGCAAAAGTGGACGTTTACAACCTGAAGCGCGAAAAAGTCGGCAGCGTTGATCTCGCTGACGAGGTCTTCGCAGCCGACGTCAAAGAGCAGCTGTTTCACGAGGTCGTCGTGGCCCAGCTGGCTTCGCGTCGCGCCGGTACGCACGCCGCCAAAGAGCGGTCGGCGGTCGCCGGTTCGAGCAAGAAGATCTACAAGCAGAAGGGCACCGGCCGCGCTCGTCACGGCTCGATCCGCGCGCCCATCTTCGTCGGCGGTGGCCGTGCCCACCCGCCCAAGCCCCAAGACTGGAGCTACCGCCCGCCCCGTCGCGTGCGCGTGGCCGCGCTGAAGAGCGCGCTCAGCCTGATCTTGAAGGAAGGCCGCCTCACCATCGTCGACAGCATCGACCTCGGTGAAGTGAAGACGAAGAAGCTGGCCGGCGTGCTCGTCACGCTCCAAGCCGGCAAGAAGACGCTGGTCGTGGACGACGGTGGCAACCAAAACCTCCGCCTGTCCATCCGCAACCTGGAGAACAAGCTGTTCCTGCCCCCCGAGGGCGTGAACGTGTACGACCTGTTGCGGCACGACCATCTCGTGCTCTCCAAGGGTGCCATCAAGGCGCTCGAAGCCCGCTGCCTCGACAAGGCCGAGAGCACGGAGGCGAAGCAGTAACATGAAGCCCACCGACATCATCAAGCGCCCCGTCGCGCTGACCGAGAAGGCCACCCGCCTCAAAGAGGCGAACAAGGTGATCTTCGAGGTCGCGCTCAGCGCCAACAAGCTCGAAATCAAATCGGCCGTCGAGACGCTGTTCAACGTCAAGGTTGCCGACGTGAACACCATCGTCATGCGCGGCAAGATCAAGCGCATGGGTCGCGGCCTGGCCAAGCGTCCCAACTACAAGAAGGCCGTCGTCACCCTCCGCGAGGGCAACGACATTCAGTTCTTCGACGAGTCGAAGGAATAAGTCATGGGTATCCGAGCCTACAAACCGACTTCACCCGCGCGCCGCTTCTACACGGTCAGCGATTTCAAAGAGATCACGACCGACGTTCCGGAGCGAAAGCTGCTGGAGAGCAAGTCGTCGACCGGTGGCCGTAACCACTACGGGCGCATCACGTCGCGCTTCCGCGGCGGTGGTCACAAGCAGAAGTACCGTATCATCGACTTCAAGCGCGACCGCATCGGCGTGCCCGCGAAGGTCGCGGAGATCGAGTACGATCCCAACCGCACCGCGCGCATCGCACTGCTGCACTACGCCGACGGCGTGAAGACCTACATTCTGGCGCCCGACGGCCTGAAGCAGGGCGACACCGTGGTCTCCAGCCGCGGCGCCGACATCAAGCCGGGCAACAGCCTGCCGCTCGGGGTCATCCCGGCCGGCACGATGGTGCACAACGTCGAGCTCCGAAAGGGCAAGGGCGGTCAGCTCGTGCGTTCGGCCGGCGTTGCGGCCCAGCTGATGGCTCGCGACGGCGACTACGCCACGGTCAAGCTGCCCTCCGGCGAGGTTCGCAAGATCCACGTGGAGTGCCGTGCCACCATCGGCCAGGTTTCGAACCTGGAGCACCAAAACATCAGCCTCGGTAAGGCCGGTCGCAGCCGTTGGCTCGGTCGTCGCCCGCACAACCGCGGCGTCACCATGAACCCCGTCGATCACCCGATGGGTGGTGGTGAAGGCCGCACCAGCGGTGGCCGTCACCCGTGCTCACCGTGGGGCCAGCTCGCAAAGGGCCTCAAGACGCGCAACAACAAGCGCACCGACGGCATGATCGTCAAGCATCGCAAGGCGAAGGGCGGCTGATATGGCACGCAGCATTAAAAAGGGTCCGTTCATCGACGGCCACCTGGCAAAGAAGATCGAAGTCACCGTGGCGCAAGCCAAGAAGAACGTGATCAAGACCTGGTCGCGTCGCTCCACCATCATCCCGGAAGCGGTCGGGCTCACGTTTGCGGTCCACAACGGCCGTAAGTTCGTGCCCGTGTTCGTCACCGAGAACATGGTCGGTCACAAGCTGGGCGAGTTCGCTCCCACCCGCACTTTCCACGGCCACGCCGGGGACAAGAAGGGCGGAGCGGGCGCGAAGCCCGGTGGCGCCTCGCAGGCTCCCAAGCCCGCAGCGGCACCCGCCGGCAAGCGCTAGTCGCTACGGCTGTGTAACCAAGCCGGGCGGATCCGAGAGGAGCCGACCCGGCTTCGTTGCGTCTGTGGGGGTGAGGGTGAGCCCGGGTGCGGGTTAAGGTTAAAGTTAAGGTTGGGGGGTGAGATCGGGATCGGGATTGGGGTTTGGAATGGGCTGCAGAGCTGCGGCTCGTGTGCACCAGTTCCGTGGCGGTACTCGGTGCAGTTGTTGCGCTCGTACGTCGATGATGGCTGCTGCTGGCCTTCTGATTGTGCTCGCGTGCTCGGGCGCGTCGAGGGGCTTCGCCCGTGCTGCGCACGGCGCTCCCGGTGGTCGCGCCCTCGACTCGCCCTGCGCGCGCGAGCGGGTGGGCTGATGCCACCGCTGCCCTTGGCGGTGGCGTACCAGGAGTCGTGGTCATGCTTCGTATCTATCCGGTCGTGCTGGAGCTCGTTCGTCAGGTTGGCAAAATCATTCCGGAACTGCGCTTGAGGAGTGCCGAGCTGGCCAATCAATGCGAAAGAGCGCTGATTAGCGTTCCGCTGAACGTGGCGGAGGGCTCGCATTCACGCGGGAGGAATCAACAGGCGCGCTACCATACGGCTGCCGGTTCTGCGCGCGAGGTGCTGGCGTGCCTGGAAACGGCAGAGGCGCTCGGTATCGTGGCCTCTCCCGACGCGGATTTGCGGGCGCTGTTCAATCGCGTCATCGGCACTTTGGTGAAGCTGGCCGCTCCCCGGGGCTAAGCGTTTCAGCCGCCGGCGCGTGTCGCTAAGTCGCGCGCCGGCGCCTAGAGTCGGGCCCACGGTGACTACTCTTAGCGCTAGATTTCTGGTTGGCGTGGCGGTTCGGGTTCCGGCTAGGCTGGCGCATGAAATTCGTGGCGAGGTTGGGTGTGCTGGCGGGGTTGTCGTTGGTGGCGGCGTGCGGGCCGTCGATGGGGCCGAAGGTGAGAGTGGCGACCGCGACGGCGGCGCAGCTTCAGGCGGTCGAGAACGAGGACAACGTCTGGTACGAGTTCGAGGCCGGCGATTTGATCCCGATTCAGCTCGGCTTTTTGGGGGTGGTGGAGGGCGGCAGCAAGTCGGCGGGGTTCCGCGCGAAGCAGCACTTTTATTTCGTGATGTTCAAGAACGCGCCGATGCAGGTGAGCTTCGACGGAAAGACGTTCGCCGGGCAGCACGGGAGCCAATCGTTGATTGGAGTCATCCCGCGTGAGGACGGAAAAGGCGGGCAGCTTGCCTGGTTCATCTACATGGGTGAGTCCGGCGATCCCAGGGCCGAGCTGGCCAAGGTCATCGAAGAGTCGAAGCAAGCCGAAGCGCCGGCGTCGGAGCCTGCACCCGCTCCGGAGCCCGCGCCTTGAGCTGAGCGCGGTGGCTCTAGGCGCTCTTTCGGCTCCGCACTCCCAGCATGCGCCGTCGTCGACGATGGTTCATTCGCACGCGCCGGCGCTCAGAATCCCCGTACCCGCGGCGTTAGCGAAGCAAGAGTTGTCGTAGGTCTTTCGATCGCAGCCGCAAACGGGGGCGTAGAGCTCGATGCAGCCTTGGGGCCGAGGCTTGCAGATCGACTCCGCGTCGGCGCCACCACAGTATTGGCCTGCTTCGTACGCGCAGTACTCGGTTGCGGAGCAGGTTTCGCCCGCGCGCGCGCCGCACGCGACCCCGGTCGGTTGCGGGTCTTTGCCGACCGCGCAGCACAGACCCCCTTCGTCCCAACCGGACGAGGCAAAATCGATGATTCCGAGGGCGACCCCGCTCTCGCAATCTTGCTCGGGGGTGAGAGCCCCGCCGGGACTCGGGACAGGCACGCCGCCTGCGGCTTTGCAGGACGTGGGCGAGAACCGCATCGGCGCCGAGCCGCCCGACCCCGCTTGCCCGCCGGCGTCGCTGCCCCCAGTCTCCGTTCCCGCGTGGCCCCCCGTGCTGCTGCCGGCGGTAGCGGCTCCTGCATCGCCGGTGCTGCCGCCGGTTTGGTCCGGCCCATGAATGACGTTCGGCCCACAAGCGACGACGAGGCCGCAACCGATACCCACCGCGGAGGCGGCAAGCCACAAGCTCAATTTCGGAGTGTTTTGTCGCGGCTGGTCCATCCCTCGCCCCGTTGCAAGCTACATGCCCTCTCGCTACGCCTGAACATTCAATCTTTTCAGGTACATATAAAGGCCTTCTTTACCGCGACTGTGCCACGGGCCACCAATCGCGGCATTTTGATCAGCCGTGCAATGGCGCTGCGCACTCCGCGAAGGAACCCAAACCGCAAACCATGACCCTGCAGCCTCAAAAACCGGTCGTGAAGGCTCCGTCGGTCTACCAGTCGGGCCAGCTGCGCTACGAGGTGCGCGGCCTGCGCGTGACGCCGCTGTCGGACCTCTACCACTTCTTGATGAAGTCGGCGTGGTGGAAGCTGCTGGGCGCCTTTGGGCTGATCTATGTCGGCGTCAACGCGCTGTTCGCGCTCGCGTACCTGCTGGGCGGGCCGGGCACGGTGCTCAACGCCAGGCCTGGCTCGTTCGCCGACGACTTTTGGTTCAGCGTGCAGACGTTTGCCACCATCGGCTACGGCAACCTCTCCCCCGGCACCACGTACGCCAACCTGCTCGTCACCGTCGAGTCCTTCGGCGGCATGCTGGCGGTGGCGCTCGGCACGGGCATTCTGTTCGCCAAGTTTTCGCGGCCGATGGCGCGCATTGCCTTCAGCCGCAACGCCCTGATTGGCGTGCGCAACGGCCAGCCGTGCCTGACCTGCCGCATCGCCAACCAGCGCGGCAACGCTTTGCTCGACGCCAGCGTGCAGGTGCACGTCTTGATGGACGAGATCTCCAGCGAAGGACACCGCATGCGTCGCGTGCACGCGCTCGACCTGGAGCGCACCAGCATGCCCATGTTCATCTTGGCCTGGACGCTGATTCACCATCTGGACGACAAAAGTCCCCTTTACGGCCTCACCGTCGAAAACACCGCTGAGCGCGTGGTCGGGCTGATTGTCAGCTTTTCGGGGGTGGACGACACGATGGTGCAGACCGTGCACGCTCGAAAGATGTACAGCGTCGAAGACCTGCGCTTCGGCGCGCGCTTCGTCGACATGATCGACAACTCACAGCCCGGCACGTTGATCATCGATCACGCTCAGTTGGACGAGCTGGTTGGCGAAGACGCTCCCGGGCGCCCTGACTGAAGTGGGGGGAAACACCGCTATTGGCGGGCAGCCCAAGGGTCCTCCGGACGAAGCCGCGGTCGCCTTTGCGGTCGTGACCGGGTTGGTGGTAGTCCGATCGGATCTTGGCAAAGTCGAAGTTGCGGATCGGAATCGTCGGCACCGGGGGCATGGCCAACCAACACGCCGAACAGTTCGGCAAGCAGAAGGGCGTGACCTTGGCGTCGTGCTTCGACACCGTGCCGGGCAGGGCGGCCGAGTTCGCCCAGCGGCACGGCGTGGCGCGGGTGGCCGCAAACCTCGCCGACCTGCTCGACCAGGTGGACGCCGTCACCATCGTCACGCCGGATCGCTTTCACCACGAGGGGTCGCTGGAGGTGTTACGCGCCGGCAAGCACCTGCTGTGCGAAAAGCCGCTCACCGTCACCCTGGCCGAAGCCAAGTCCGTCGCCAAGCTGGCCAAGCGCGCCAGCCAAGCTGGGCAAATCGGTATGGTGAACTTCAGCTATCGCCGCTCCGCCGCGCTGCAAAAGGCCATTCAGCTCGCGGGCTCGGGCGCGCTCGGCGATCTGCGTCACGCCCACGGCTTCTACTTGCAGAGTTGGATCGCGACGCCCATCTGGGGCCATTGGACGAACGAAGGCTGGCTCTGGCGCATGAGCACCAAAGCGGGCTCCGCCGGGGTGCTCGGCGACGTGGGCTGCCACTTGCTCGACTTGATGACGAGCGTCACCGGCGAAGTCGCCGAAGTGCGCTGCGCGCTCGGCAATTTCCCCAAGATCGGCCAAGACAGGAAGGCGTACACGAAGTGGAAGGGCCAGCCGCTCGACGCCAACGACACCGCCATCATCGAGCTGCGCTTCGCTCGAGGCGGCTTGGGCGTGCTGCACACCTCGCGTTGGGCAACCGGTCACGCCAATCACTTGCGGCTCGAAGTGCACGGCACCGAGGGCGCGCTCATGTTCGATCTCGATCGCTCGTACGACGCGCTCGACACTTGCTTGGGCAAAGATGCGGCTGCCGCGAAATGGAAGACCGAGCAATTGAAGCCGGCGCCCAGCATCTACGAGCGCTTCGTGCGGGCGATCAAAACCGCAGAGCCCGACCAACCCGATCTACTGCGTGGCGCACAAATCCAAGCTTATCTCGATGCTTGCGAGCGCAGCGCGGCCAGCGGGCGCTGGGAAAAAGTTTTGAAGTGGCTGTGACAACAGCGTTTTCCTGACGCGGTCGGCAAGTGACGTGTTAGTCGTTTTCGCCCAGGAGGTGCCGAGTGGACTGGAAAAAGCTTTCAGGGAATAAGAAGTTTCGCGTTGCCGCGGCTGGCGCGGGCGGATTGGTCACGTTGGGCGCAGCGGCGGCGGCCGTCGCGGCTTCGTTGACGCCTGCCAACGGCATCCTCAACGCTTGCTACGACAATCGCACCGGCGCGATGCGCCTGCTCGCCAACAGCAACGACAGCTGCCACAAGGGTGAGAGCGCGGTGTCGTGGAACCAGCAAGGTCCCATCGGCCCCGTCGGTCCTGCGGGCGTGGCTGGTCCCACTGGCGCGAACGGCAAAGACGGGCGTGACGGCCTGCCTGGCGCGCAAGGCCCGGTTGGTGCAACTGGTGCCCAAGGCGTGCAGGGCCCGCAAGGGGTCCAGGGTCCCCAAGGTCCGGCGGGCCCCGCGGGCTCCGGCGGCGGCACGGTCAGCACCGGCTCGGTTTGCAACGGCGCCAACGGCGTCGCCTACGCCGCCGGCCAAGAGCGCACGACCGACATGTTCATGGAGATCACCGGCATTCAGGGCGAGGCCACCGACAAGGCTCACAAGGGTCAGATCGAGGTCTCCTCGTTTTCCTGGGGCGGCGTCGTCAATAGCGGCTCTGCTACCGGCGGCGGCGCCAACGTTGGACGGTCGACGGCGTGCCCCGTCAACGTGGTCAAGCTGTCCACCGACAAGGCGACGCCGTCCATCCTCAAGGCCGCCGCGTCCGGCGAGCACATCGAGGACGTTACCCTCAGCCTGGTCAAGTCTGGCGCGGAAGGCGCCTTCACGTTCGCCACCTACAAGTTCAGCGACGTCTTGATCACCAACGGCGGCGACTCGCTCAACTTCGTGTTCGGCAAGGTGGAAGTCACGTACACGCCGCAGAAGGCCGACGGCAGCGGCGACGTATCGGTCGTCTTCGGCTGGGATTTCGCTAGCAACAAGGGCCTGTAGAACGGCCGCGGAAACCCGCACCAGCTACGACGAGGTTGTCTACCCAGGCAACCCTCACCCCGACGCGCGGCCTTCGCGAATGGCGGCGATCGCCGCGCTGCTCGGGTTTCCCGCGGCCTCGCCGCGCACGTGCCGGGTGCTCGAGCTGGGGGCAGGGGACGGCGCCCATCTGATTCCGCTGGCGCTCGAGCAACCCGGGGCGTCGTTCGTCGGCATCGATCTGGCCGGCAGCGCCATCGCGCGCGGGCAAGCGCTGGTGCAGGAGCTGGGGCTGAAAAACATCCGCCTCGAACAGGGAGATCTCTCGACCTTCGATGCGGCCGAGCCCTTCGACTACGTGATCGCGCACGGGGTGTATTCGTGGGTGCCGCCGGAGGTGCAAACTCTGCTGTTGTCCGGCTGCCGGAGCTTGTTGGCGCCGCAGGGACTTGCGTACATCAGCTACGCCACCTATCCCGGCTGTCACCAGCGCGAAATGGTGCGAAACATGATGCTGTTTCACACCGCGCGCCTGGCCGGCGGCAGCAACGTGGTGAGCGAAGGTCACGCCTTTGCCCAGCTGGTGCGAGACCACCAAACCGCGGGCGAAGCCTACGGCAGCGCCATCCAACAAGAGCTCACCCGCATGCAGCAGCACGGCGTGGGCTACGCCTTCCACGACGATTTTGCCGAGCACAACTCGCCCGTGTACTTCGGGGAAATGGCCGAGCGCGTGCGCGAGCAGGGGCTCGAGTTCTTTGCCGAAAGCTTGTTCTCGTTCTTCGACGACGCGCGCTTGTCGGCGGACGTGCTCGCCATGGTCGAAAAGCTCGGCGAAGGTGACTTGATCACCCGCGAGCAGTACTTGGACTTTTTGCGCGGGCGCGCCTTTCGGCAAAGCCTGTTCTGTCACGTGGGCGCGCGCCCCACCGCGCCCTGGCAGCTGGAAGCGCTCACGAGCTTGAGCGCCGCTTCTCCGCTGTTGTCCACGACGCCGGAGCTTGCCCCGCGCGTCGTCGCGCCGGAGACGTTCGTCTCGCCCGCGGGCGTTCAGCTCACGGCCGAGAGCCGCGTCGTGCGCCACGCCTTGCGCGAGCTAGGCCAAATTTGGCCGCGCTCGCTGCCCGTCGCCGAGCTTCTGGGCCGGGCGCTGGCCGCGCACGGCAGCGCCGAGCCCACGAGCGGGTCCGAGCGGCAGTTGCTGTTGCGCACGCTGTTGCGTGCGGCGGCGGTCAAGCTCGTGGAGCTCGACGTTGCGCCGCCGGCCGTTGCGGAAAACCTGAGCGAAAGCCCGCTCGGGAGTCCGTTGGCGCGGCTGGAGGCTCGCCAAGGTCTCACCGTCACCGATCTGTGGCATCGGCGCCTCAAGCTCGATGACGAAGCCGGCCGTTTCTTGCTCACCCTGCTGGACGGCAGCCGCACCCGAGCGGAGCTGCTCGAGCTCATGGTCGATTTCTTCGCGCAGCAGGCAAGCCCGACGCCGCCCGGACGCCCGCAAGTCGAAGCCGAGCTCGCGAAGGTGCTGCTCGGCATGCAGCGGCGCGCGCTCTTGCTTCGCTGACCTTCAGGCGGTTTGACCCAAGCGCCGCGGCAACACGCGCGCAAGCGAGCTGGCCAGCGCGCGATACTCGAGCGGCTTGTACAACAGCTCGCGAATGCCGCGCTCCTCCAGCATGCTCGGCGTCAGCGTCACCGAGTAGCCGGAAGCCAAGATCACCGGCAAGCCGGGGCGCAGCCGCAGCACGTCGGCCGCCAGCTCCAGGCCCGTGCGCTGCGGCATCGTGAGGTCGGTCAGCATCACGTCGAAGGTGCCCGGTTCCGCCTGGAACGCCTGCCAGGCCGCCTCGGAGTCTTGGAAGACGTGCGGTTGATAACCCAACCGGGTGAGAAGATGCTTGGCGGCC
>JBEQSW010000069.1:0-3928 GCA_040348565.1 Myxococcales bacterium
CTGGCGAAAGTGTTCGGGGGCGAGCCCCAAAAGGTGGCCGCCGACTTCCAGAAGGGCCAGAGCTTCGACGAGGCCGTGTGGCGCGACGGTGAGAAGATCATCCGGGCGCTCGATCGCGGCGACACCCTGGGCATGGTCTTCGTGGACAAGAGCATCCAGGAAAGCCTGCCCAAGCTGCGCACGCACCAGGTGGTCGACCAGCACGCGTTGGACAAGGACGTGAAGGCCGCTACCGCCAATCCGCCGACCCAGGCTGGTCCGCCCAAGGACGAAAAGAAGGACGCCGGCAAGAAGACGGCCGCGCAGAAGACCGGAAAGTAGCCCCTAGGCTTGCGCCACGATCCGCTCGGCCCCTTTGGGCACGAGCGGACCCGTGGTGACGGTGAGGTAGGCGCCCGGCACCGCGGAGGCGATCAACGGCTCGAGCACGCGGCGCCGTGCCAGGGTATTGCCCGGACATCCGGAAAAACGCCCCGCGAGGTGCAGCGAAACCCCGGAATCATCGACGGAAACGAGGTAAAGCTCGCCGCCGTCAGCCTGAACCAGGGGAGCCAGAACCTCACGCACCACGCGGACGATCTCGTCCTTGGGAGCCGCCATTGGGAATTCCGAAGCTATCACGCCTTGACCCTGCGGAAAGCTTCCTTTAATAGCCTCCACGCCAGGTCGGGTTTCCCCTCGGTCTTCGTGTGGTTGGGCCCCGAGCCCCTCCTTCTCACCCTGGCAAAAGCACCTCGAGGTGCTAGGTTGCCCGCCCTTCCGTTACTCATCGTCTCTCAGAGGATTCATGGCTGTTCACGTTCGCCTCTCGCGCTACGGCACCAACAAGGCGCCCTTCTACCGCATCGTCGTGACCGACCACCGCGCTCCGCGTGACGGGCGCCACATCGAAAACATCGGCACGTTCGATCCCAAGGGCCCCTTCGCCGTGGATCGCGCTCGGCTCGAGTACTGGACCAAGCTCGGCGCGCAGCCGTCGCACACGCTGACCAAGCTGCTGAAGAAGAATCCGGCTCAGCCGGCTGCCTGAGCTTCTGGGCGTAGCCCGAGCAGATCATGGCACTCAAGCAACTCGTACAGACTTTGGCGGAAGCGCTCGTGGACGATCCCGCGAGCGTGGACGTCGCGGAGATCGAGGGTGACAACAACATCATCCTCGAGCTGCGCGTCGCCAAGAACGACATCGGCAAGGTGATCGGCAAAGACGGCCGCACCGCGCAGTCGCTCCGCACCATCGTGTCCGCGGCGTCGATCAAGATCGGTCGTCGCGCTCACCTCGACATCATCGATTGACGGCAGAGCCCACGCCGGGCGCCCTTCTGGCGATTGGCCGTGTGTCGCGCGCGCACGGCCTGCGGGGTGAGCTGCGCGTCGAGCTTTTCTTCGACGGCAGCGACGCGCTCGATCAGGTGGACGAGCTGTGGCTCTCGCGGCAGGCCGAAACCCCTGCCGGCGCCACCTGCCACCAGATCGAAGAAGCGCGCCCGGTGCCGCGAGCGTACCTGGTCAAGCTCGCGGGCCTGGTCGAGCGCAACGGCGCCGAGGCGCTCAAGGGCAGCACGGTGTGGGTCGCGCGGGCGGCGCTGCCGGCGAGCGACGACTCCGAATACTACCTGGTCGATCTGATCGGCGCCAAAGTGGTCGGGCCCGAGGGCGAGATCGGAACCGTGGTCGAGATTGCGACGCATCCGAGCATCGACGCGCTCGTGATCAAGACTGCGGACGGGAAAACGTTGGAGCAGCCGCTGGTGCCGGACTGGGTGGCGCGCGTTTCCGTGGCGGAGAAGCTGATCGAGCTCAGCACGCTCGAAGGCCTGATAGGCTAGCGGCTCCGTTCGCATGCAGATTGCCATCGTCACGCTGTTTCCGGAGCTGTTCGCGCCGTTCTTCGCGACCAGCTTGATGGGCCGCGCCAGCGAGAGCGGCGTGGTCAGCGTGCACTACGAAGACTTGCGCCTGCACGGCCTCGGCAAGCACTTGAGCGTGGACGACACCCCGTACGGCGGCGGCTCCGGCATGGTGATGCGGGCGGATTGCACGGTGGCGGCCATGGACGCGGCGTGCGCGGCGCTCGGCCCCGGCGAGCCGGTCCACCGCATTCTGCTCACGCCTCAAGGCAAGCGCTTCACGCAAGCGGACGCCCGGCGCCTGGCAGAAAAACCGCGGCTTTGCCTGACTTGCGGCCGCTACGAGGGCTTCGACGAGCGCGTGCGCTCGTTCGTCGACGAGGAGCTGTCGCTGGGCGACTTCGTGGTCACGGGCGGTGAGATTCCGGCCATGTGCATGCTGGAAGCGGTGATTCGCCTGCTGCCTTCGGTGCTGGGCAACGACGACTCGGCGCGCGAAGAGTCGTTCAGCGAAGAATGCCAGGGGTTGCTCGAGTATCCGCACTACACGCGCCCCGTCTCGTTTCGCGGCCTGGAGGTGCCGGAGGTGCTGCGCGGCGGCGATCACGCCAAGATCAAGCGCTACCGTGAGGAGCAAGCGCGGCTGCGCAGCGCGGAGCGCCGGCCGGAGCTGGTGGCCGAGCTGAGCGCCAAGAAGGGCGAACGATGAGACAGGTTTCGGCCGTGCTGATTCACCATCCGATCCTGGACAAGGAGCGCGCGGTGGTGACGGGCGCCATCACCAATCTGGATCTGCACGACATCAGCCGCAGCGCGCACACCTTTGGCCTGGCTGCCTACTACATCGCGCACCCCATCGCGGCCCAGCGTGAGCTGGCGGAGCGGATCCGCGAGCATTGGCTGACCGGCTCGGGCTCACGACGCATTCCCGATCGCGTGCCGCCGATGAAAGGGCTGCGCATCGTGGCCAATTTGGACGAAGCGCTGGCGGCCTCGGGCCCGGGCACCGAGCTGTGGGTCACCAGCGCCAAGGGCGGCGACAAGCGCGTGAGCTTTGCCGACGCGCGCGCCAGCATCCAAGCCGAGGGCCCGCCCATTTTGCTCACGTTCGGCACCGGCTGGGGGCTCGCCGACGAAATCATGCAGCGCGCCGACCGGCTGCTGGAGCCGATTCAGTCGCCGCGCGCCGACGGCTTCAATCACCTGAGCGTGCGGGCGGCCGCGGCTATCATTTTCGATCGGTTGCTCGGTCACCGCTGAGGCGCAACAGCTCGGGCGACCGGCGTCGCCCCAGCCACTCGACGAGCGGTGGCTCCACCACCAACCCACCGGGTCGGGCCGCGCGCAGCTCCACCAAGGCGAGCCGCGCCGGTTTGTCTTCTCGGGCGTGCACCAAGCGCAGCCGCTTGGCCACGAGCCCCGCGTCTTCGGCGCGGCGCAGCAGCTCGGCCAACTGCGGCGCCGGGTAGCTGAACAGGGCGCGGCCCGTCTTGCGCGCCACCAGCGCGGCGGCGGCCACCAAAAATGGCGCCAGCTCGCCGCTGCGCGCTCCAGCGCGGGCGGGCGCGGCCGGCCGGTGGCTGTGCGCCGGGTAGTAGGGCGGGTTGCACAGCACTAGCGGAGCCGCCGAGTCGCGCAGGCGCGCCTTGCTCAGGTCCAGCTCGCGCGCTTCGCCTTCGAAGCCCGCGCGGCGCAGATTTTCGCGCGCCAGCAGGACCAGCTTCGGGTCGGCCTCGATCAGCAGCGCGCGCTTGGCGATTCCGCGATGCAGCGCCAGTAGGCCGAGCGCGCCCACGCCCGCGCCGAGATCGACCACGCGGTCGACGCGCCGGTCGCCTGCAAACGCGACCAACAACAGCGAGTCGACGTTGACGCGATAGCCCGTCTTGGGTTGCAGCAACCGGAGCGAGCCGCCGAGCAAGCTGTCGGTCGTGGTTGCGACGCCGAGGACCACGCGCCGACTCTGGCGCCAAGCGCGCCGCTTGCCAAGCCGCTCTTCGCAAAGCCTTGCGCGAGGACGCGCGGCGTGGGACTGACGGGGCGGCATGGGCGAACGAACGGCGCCGCGGCGTGAAAACGCC
>JBEQSW010000072.1:0-4144 GCA_040348565.1 Myxococcales bacterium
GTATTCGGTGTGGATGAGGGTGCTCATCTCCTTCAAATACGGGCCGTGCACGTCGCCGCCGGAGCTGCAGATGCGGGACATCATCTTCAGCTCTTCGTCCACGACCTGGAACAGCTCGTTGACTTCTTTGGGGTCGGACAAAAACTCGATCAAGTCCGAACGCTGCTTGAGCAAGCTCTTGGGCAGCGTCCCCGAAATCGGGTTCATTTTCACGACGCCCTGGCGAATGGTGACGTGCCGCTCCGGAGACGAGCCGACGAAGAAGCGCTCGCCGTCGTGGAAGCAGAAGGTCATGTAGGCGCCGAACTCGCTCTTGGCCAAGCGCTTGAAGATGGTGTTGGCCACCTTCCAGTCGAAGGCCGCGATTTTGACGCGCGCCTTGCGCGACAACAAGAAATTCGAGCCTTCGCCGCGGCAGATCTCTTCTTTGATCAAGCGCGCGACGTTGGTCTCGAACTCGGCGTCGTCCATCTCGAAGCTGGGCGCGCCCGCCGTGTGCACCTCGGGCTCGGCGCCGCCCAAGAGCACGTCGTCCAGCGTGATCTCGCGATAGTCGCTGGTGACCAACGACAGGATCTGTTCGCCCTCGTCGTGCACGTCGAAGCCGCGCTCACGCAGCTGCGAGAACGGCACCATGCTGAACACCGGCCAGCGTCCACGCCTCGGGATCTCGGCCAGCAGCCGCTGCCTTCGGATCTCACCGCTTGCGTAGTGGGTTTTGCCGTCCTGGTGGGTCAGGCAATAGGGCGCGTCGAACTTCATCGGAAATGCCAGCATACGGCGCTACCAGCCGCCCGCAAACGGGCGACGGGTCGCGAACGGCTTTTTGGCAGGGCCGGCGCGACGATCGCAAGGCGGAGCTTCGCTAGAACGACCGAAAACACCGACCGCCGCGCACCCGAGCCGGTTATTCGAACGAACAGACGTATTCGGCGATGCCGGACGCGACCTTGATGTCGAAGCCCGACTTACCCGGAACCTTGAAGAAGGTGCCACCTTCGTAGGTCTGCCAGCTGGTCTCGCCGTCGAGTCGCACTTCGCAGCGACCGGCGGTGATGTCCATGCGCTCGGGCGCGTCGGTGCCGAAGTGGAACTCGCCCGCGTAGATCAAGCCGAGCGTCTTTTTGACGCCGCCTTCGAGCTTGATCGTGTGGCTCACGACTTTGCCGTCGAAGTAGACGTTGGCTTTGGCGACGGCGGTGACGTTCGGATATTCAGCCGGTGCCATGGCGGCGGGCATGGTGTCACGGCAGAGGGCGCTGTCAACTCGAGAGGCGGCGCGCTCGCCACGCTACGGGCAAAATTTGGGCGTTTTGAGCTGGCTGCGGATGCTCTTGATCGTGTTGGCCCAGTCGGATTTGGGGTTGTACTGGCTGATCGAAACGACGCCGTCGGCCAGGCGTGCGTTCAGGTTGTTCACGTCGTCCCAATTCGCGTCGTGGCCCGCCGAGACGCCGTTGGCACCGTAGCCGGTGTCGGCCAACAAGGCCTTGCCGGTGACTTGGCTCGCGCCCGCCCACGTCATCATGTTGTCGTTGCGGATCTTGCTCGTCGCGGCCTGGGTGCTGCCACCGGACGTGTTGACGAAGGTGAACAGCGACAGATCGAAGTGCGAAAACCAATCCTTGCCGTTGCTCGCCCCGTTGTCGTCGACCCACGGCGACAGGTCCAGCGAGAAGTAGGCGTTCGGCAGGTACTGTTTGATGGCGGTGACGTACTGGTCGATCATCTTCGCCGCCTCGTCCTTCGTCATCGGGTCGGTCTGGGTGTTGCCCGTGTACTGATAAAAATCAGGCTCCATCTCGAAGATGATCGGGCGCGTGGTGCCGAAGCAGCCCGCATAGCCTTGGGCGTAGCTCTTGTACACGTTGGTGATGGCGGCGAGGTCTTGCTGGATGTACTGCGAGCCGAAGTGGCAGAGGTCGTTGGGCTTGCCGTCGACTTGGCCGCAGGTGCTCACGTTGCAGTCGCACAAGCCGCCGTGGTGGCGTTTGACGTAAAACGCCGAAACGTACGCGACGACTACGGGCACTTGCTTGCCCAGCACCGCGCCTTCTTTGGCTTCGTCGCACACGAATTTCTGATCGAACGTGTCTTGCTGGCCCATCCAGGCCGGCGTGAAGAAGTCGAGCTCCGGAATCAGCGCCGCATTTTCTTTGGCCTTGCTGTCGATGGTGCCGAAGTGCAGCCGGCACTGGCTGAAGACCTTGTTCATGGGCATCATGCCGCCGCCGCCGGCGCCACCGCCGCTGCCACTACCGGCCATGCCGCTGCCCGAGCCACCGCTGCTCGAGCCACCGGTCGTGGCGGAGCCGGCGCTGCTGCTACCCGCGTGGCTGCTGCCGGAAGCCCCGGCGCTGCTGGCGTTGGTGCCGCCCATGCCCACTGCGTTCGAGCCCGCAGTCGGCCCCGGATTGGACGCGCTGCCGGCAACCGACGTCTGGCCCGCCGAAGACGCCTGTCCGGCCGCGCCGTCTTGCCCGGGCATCCCGTCGTCGCCGCAACCTGCAAGCAAAGTCAAAAAGCCAATCGTGAAAGCCACTCGCCCAAAATCGCGCATCGTGCCCATCGTGATTGCTAACAGGGTCGAATGCCCGCACATTTTCCCGAAAAAGAAGCAGTTTTTGGGAGTTTGATCTACGGCTACCCCGAAAAGCTCCAAGCAGACGACAATCGAGCGCAGGCTGAGCCAATTCCGAAGCGACCGGGTACACAATCAGACTGCGTATCGGTGGGGTTCGCTCACCTACCGCGTTGCCTACGGCCGCGAGGCCAGCCCACCCGGTGGGGTTCACTCCGCGGCGCGACGCACGACCGCCAGATGTGGGCTGTCCGGGTAGCGCTGCGTGAAGGCGGCGGCGCGTTGGCGCGCTCTGTCGCGCTGTCCCAACGCCGCAAGCGCCTGGATCGAGAGCGCTTCGCGTTCTTGCGCGAGCAAGCCGTTCGGCTCGTCGCGTTCGAGAGCTTGCAGCGCCGCGAGCGCGTCGGAAGCTCGACCAGCGCGCAGGAGCGCGCGCGCTTCGGCCACACGCTGGCTTTCGCTGGGGCTTGCGTCGACGGGCAGCGACGGAGATGCACCCGCGGCTTCGCGCACGACCGAGTGGCGTTGGGCACGGCCTTGTGGCGCGTCGTTCGGTGCCGAGCTCGGCGCGGGCGGAAGGGTGGCCGCGCTGCCGGCGGGCGCTCGGAGCGCGGGCGAGCTCGGGGCGGAGGGCGCGTTTCGAACGGTGCCGTCCGTCCCAGCGTGGGCCACATCTTGCCGGTCGCGAAGAGAGAAACCGGCGCCCACGACGGCGGAAAGAGCGAACCCGACCGCCGCCGACTTCACGACGGTGAGGCTCATTAGCTTGGCTGCGGCGCCCTTTTGCACCGAGCCGCGCGCGGCGCTCGGAGCCGCGGCAGCGGCGGCGCTGGCGGCCGTCAGCTTGAGCGCCAGCGCCGCTCGCACCGCGCGTTTGGCGTGCGGCGGAGCGTCGTGAGCGAGATCGGCCCCGAGCGTGCGTCGCTCTTCGGGCGTCAGGTCATCGCCGCCGTCCAACCATCGCTTGGGTGCGCTCATGGCACGCCTTCGAGCTGGGTCCGCGGGTGAGCACGGCTGGCCAATAGCCGCGCCAGGCTTTGCCGAAAGCGCGCCCGACCCAGCCTCAAGCGTGAATAGACGGTGCCGAGCGGCAGCTCGAGCGCAGCCGCGATGGCGTCGCCGGTCATGCCCTCGAGCTCGAAGGCGGTGAAAACCTCGCGCTGGTCCTCGTCGAGCGCAGCGAGCGCCTGCTCCAGCAACGCGCGGTCGTCGGCCCGCTCGAGCTCGCGGCTCGGGTCGGCGGAAGTATCGACGGCGGCCAGCAGCGGCTCTTCGAGCGCGATCTCGCGCCGAACGTGGGCCCTCCGGCGACGGTCGCGAGCGGCGCGGGCGGCGATGCAAAACAACCAGGTCGTCACCTTGGCGCGCTCCACGAAATCGGCGAGGCGGCGATGGACGACCAGGAACACCTCTTGAGCCACGTCGGGCAGATCGGCCTCGGGAACGCCCAGACGACGCAAAGTCCGCCACACGAACTCGAAGTGCTGGTCATAGACGTCGTCGAAGGTCATACCGGGCCTGGCGCGAGGGCCTGGTCGGTCAGGTGGAAGCCGCAGCTGCTGT
>JBEQSW010000081.1:0-11847 GCA_040348565.1 Myxococcales bacterium
GGGCGGCGCGTGCCGCCCCCAACAGGAAGGGCCTAGAACGCGGTGGCTGCAAACTGATCGGCGTTCTAGGCGCGCCCAGCTGGGCGCGGCGCACGCGGGCCTGGCCCGCGCCAGAAACGTCGGCCTCCAAACAAACGGGGCGAACGACGCCTTACGGACCGTCGGGCACGGGCACGGGCACGGGCGAGCACTCCCCACCTAGAGACACGCCCTACTCGGTGACGACGCCGACCTTGGCTTGGAATACCAAGCGTCCGGCTTTCGGATCCTTGAACGCGATTTGGTAGTCGTTCGGGACCTCGAACACGATCTTGGCGGGCGGGGTCATGGGCGCGCTGCCCTTGTCCTTACCGACCGGCTTGAGCGTGATGCTGGTCGCGGTCTCGTCGCTGAACTCGACCGGGATCTTGTGCAGGGCGTTCAGGCGATTGCCGTTTTGGCGCACCGTGATCCACCACCACTGACCCTTCTCGTCCTTCTTGAAGCGGTATCCGTCGGCGGGAAAGTTCTTGCGCTCGGCCGCCATGCACTCGTTTTTCTTCTTCGGATTGTTGGCGGCCTTCTTGTCGCACTTTTCTTCGGCGGCCTGCTTCGGCTCCGAGTCGTTGAAGTCGAACAAGAAGACGACGTCGGGCGCGGTCAAAATGTCGAGCGTGGTGCGGGTGGGCTTGGGCCCGTCGTCGGCGGGTGCGGCCGGCTTGGCTGCGTCCGGCTTGGCCGCGTCCGGCTTGGCGTCAGCCTTGTCGGCAGACGCTTCGGACTTGTCGTCCGCCTTTTCGGCGCTGGCCGGCTTGTCCTCGGCCTTGGCCTCGGGAGCTTCGGCCGGCTTCGCCCCGCCACCGCAGGCGCCGAGCAGCAAAGACACGCACACCAATGACCCGGAGAAGAGCGCGAACGACTTCATCGCGCTCATGATTAAATCATCGGCGCGCAGAACGGAAGCCCGACGCGCCGGACACGAGTCCCCCCTAGCGAACCCTTTTGGTCTGCGCGCGCTCTTTTAGAGAGATTGCATGAAAGCGACCAGGTCTGCCTCGTCAGCGGCGGTCAGCTGGGAGGTTTTGCCGTGGGCGTCGCCGCCGCCGCAGGGCCCGAAGCGAGCTTGGAGCGTGACCGCGCAGCCGTCGTGGAACAGGGGAGCGCGTACGTTCACGTCCACCAGCGACGGGGTGATGAACTTGGCGCCCGTGCCCACGTCATGCAGCTGGTTGTCGGTGTAGTCGGGGCCGGTGTGGCAGCTGGCGCACGCCAGCTCGGCATCGTGAAACAGCGTGCGGCCACGCGCGACGGAGTCGCTGTCGAGATCGTCGGCGGTGGCGGACTTGGGCACGCTGTCGAGCCAGTCGCGCAACGCCGCGCGCTGCTTGACGTCGACCGTCGCGGCCAACGACATCCGCTTGAGCATGACCTCGTCCACCAAGTCGTCGAAGGTGGCCAGATCGCCGGTCCAGTGGAAGGGGGCGCGATTGCTGGCGCCGCCCTCGAGCGTCTGCGAGCGGCGCGGGCCGACCGAGAAGTTCCAAGTGTGACCGTCTTCGCCCGCTTCGGGGTGGCACGAAGTGCAGGCCACGCCGCCGCCGGTGTTCATGTGGAACATGGCAAAGCCGGTGTCGAAACGCGAGTCCGCCGCGAGCGAGATGATGCGATTGTCCTGGAACTGAAGTTGGGCCGGCTCACGCGACTGCACGACCCATTGCCCGCTGGTTTCGAACGCGACCGCAACCGGTTCTCCACCCACGATGGCGGTGCTCGAGGTCGAGTCCGAGCCGACGCCGCCGCACGCCGAGGTGGAGACACCGTTCTTCACCTGGTTGGTGCTGGTGACCCACAAATTGGTGAGCTTTTCATCGTCGTTGGTGGGCAACCAGGAATTGCCGGTGGCCAGCATGGCTACGCGCGCGCCGTCGGGCGCGACCGCCATGTCCAAAGGCCCCGTCGCACCAACCAGCGTGCTGGCGCCGAGCGTGGTCAACGTGGCGTGATCGGTGCCAGTGTACGGATCCATGGCGGACACCGTGGCGTCCGCGACCGAGCCGCCACAGAACGATCCGTAGTAGGCACCTGCACCCGACGGTAACGTGGTGTTGCTCGACTCGACGTGACCGACGAGCAAGCCCCCGTTCGGTAGCGAAAGCGCGCGATAGGCGACGCTGGGCGTGACGGGGGCGCCCGTGAACGCCGGCGCGGTCGGCTGCGAGCGGCGCAGCACGTCGCCGTCGCGGCTCACGACCAGCACCTCGGCGCTCTTGAAGCGCGTTACCACCAAGTTGTCGCCGGAAAGCAGCACGTCGCGCAGATCGGAATCGAGGCGGCGCCGCGCCACGACCGCGTCGGTCGTAGTGTCGATCGTGGCCAGCACGCCCGAGCGGCACGCAACGTACAGCCGCGACGATACGCTGTCGTAGGCGAGACCGCGCGGCGCCGAGCAAACCGGAATGCGGCGCGCCGTACCCGCCGCCGTGTCGACCGCCAACACCACGCCGCCGCGACGTGCCAACACGTACGCAGTTCCGGGCGGCCCTTCCACGACACGACCCGGCTCGTCATCGGCTTCGACCGGAACCGAGACGACCTTCTGCGCTGCCACGTCGACCACGTGCACCAAATCGCGGTCGGGATCGGACGCAACGGCGTGACCGTCTTTGGTGACCAGCAACGTGCCGCCCGAAACCGGCGCGACCTTGCCGGCGGCGCGCTGCGTCTTGCCGGCGAACAGAGTCGGGAAAGTGAAGCCGGTGCTCGTCGTCGGCCCGGGGTCGTATTGGACGTCGGGGCTAGTCGTCCAATCGGGGCTGCTGCAAGCGCTGAGAGCGCCGAGCGCTACGAGCCCACCCAACATCGAGCCCGTGCCAGTGTATTTCGCCATCGGTTCCACCCGTTCCCAAGCTCCGACGCGCGATACACGCGAGAGCGTCTGAAAAAGTTAACACGCGCCCAGTTGGAAAACCAATCTTACCCCGTGAGATTCACGTGATCAGATACGCGGCGTCGCCAATGTAGTTGGCAGGAGTCGGGAGCGACGGAGGCTAGGGCTTCAGCATCTTCGCGGCGGTCTCTTCGACCTCCGCGCTGGTCTGCAGCACCTTCAGGTTGGCGATGAAAGCGTACTTGGCCACGCGCATGTCCACCATTGCACCTTCGATGCCAGACGTGAGGCTCTGGTCCGTCGCGCTGCCGGCTTGACGCGCTTCGGGAGAAATCCGAACGGTCTCGGCAGTTTCGGCGGCGGAGGGCGCGCCCGACATGCGCACCACGTCCTCGGCAGAGCGATCGAACGCCTCTGACAATCGTGTCAGGGCCGACAACGCCGATTGCATGGGAGGTCGAATGGCCACGTTTCGTTGAACGGTACGGCCAAAGCCGGCTTGAATCGATTTTCGAGGCTTAAGGCGGCGGGTGGCTTCCCGTACCACTGAACAGAACTCCGACGAGCAGCTTGGACAAGTCTTCGCCGGCGGGGGCATTGGGGAACGGCAAACGGCCGTCGAGCACCCGGCGAATCAGCTGCGGGACGGCGACCAGGCCCGCGAGCGACAGCATCGCCACCATCGGGTGCAGCGCGCGGTCGAAGGCACCGCTGGCGTAGCCGTCCGCGATCAGCCTCGCGATCAGCGGCACGTGTCCGGCTTGAAAGCGCTCACGCAAACGAGCGAAGCGTGTGTTCGACGTGAGCGCCTCGCGCAGCACGAGGCGCATGACCAACAGCTCTTCTTCGCTCAACCGCGCCACTCGCGCGTATAACCGCTCGACGCGCTCGCGCACCGGCACGTCGGGGGCAATCGCCGCTTCGATGTCCTTGAGCAGCTTCTCGTACAGCTCGTCGACGACGCCGAAGAACAGCTCGTCCTTGGTGGCAAAGTAGTAGTAGACCATGCCGATGCTGGTCCCGGCGTCGCTCGCGATGCCGCGAAGCGAGGCACCATCCACGCCGTCGCGGAGGAAGCGCGCGCGCGCAGCGGCCAAGATGCGCGGCTCGATGTCACTTTTGGGTCGGGCCATGAAAAATCAAACCAGCTTCTTGTTGAAACGGACGGACGTGAGCAACACCAGCGCGCCGAACAGCGCACCGAGCCAGACCAGCTCCTGCTTCACGTCGGCAAAGCCCGCGCCCTTCAGCGTGATTCCGCGCACGATGCGTAAAAAGTGCGTCAAGGGCAGCGCCTGAGCGATCAGTTGGGCGGGGCGCGGCATCGACTCGAACGGGAACATGAAGCCGGACAGCAAGATGTTCGGCAGCAAGAAGAAAAACGACATTTGCATGGCCTGCTGTTGCGTCTTGGCCAGCGTCGAAAAGAACAAGCCGAGCGCCAGATTGGCGGAGATGAACAGGAACGACAGCACGTACAAGAGCCGCAGCGAGCCGACCAGCGGAACCTGGAACACCAAGCGACCGGCCAGCAGAATCAAGCTCATCTGAACGTAGCCCATGATGGTGTAGGGCAAGATTTTGCCCAACACCAGCTCCACGCGCCGCACCGGCGAAACGATCAGCTGCTCGAGAGTGCCGCGCTCGCGCTCGCGAGCGATGGCCATGGCCGTCAACATCACCATCGTCATGGTCAAGATCACGCCGATCAGCCCCGGCACGACGAAGACGGCGGTGCGCAGCTCTGGGTTGTACCAAGTGCTCGGCTCCAGACGGATCGGCTCCAAGGCGGCCCCGGGCGCAGCGCCGCCGCTGCGAGCCAGCTTGGCCAGCAACAACTCGCTGGAGCGCGCCGCCACCAAGCCAGACGCGGTGTTGATGGCGCTGCCCACCGTCTGCGGATCGGAGCCGTCGACGACCAGCTGTAGCTGCGACGTGCGGCCCGCTCGCAGATTGGCGGCATACTTAGTGGGTATGACCAGCGCTGCGCGCGCCCGCCCGGAGCGCAACGCGTCCTCGATTTCGACGTAGCTGCGCACTTCGCCCAAGATGTCGTAGAAGCCCGTCACGCGCAGGCTCTGCGAGAGCTCGCGCGACGCCGCGCTGCGGTCCTGATCGTAGATGACCGTCGGAATGTGGCGCACGTCGGTGTTGATGGCGTAGCCGAACAACAGCAACTGCAAGATGGGCAGAACGATCATCATCGCCAACGTCATGCGGTCGCGACGCAGCTGCAGCAGCTCCTTCCAAGCGATCACCAGCGGCCGGGTAAACATGCATCGCTCCTAAGCAGCTCGCGCGCGGCTGGCCTCGTCCTCACGCACCATCGAAACGAACGCGTCCTCGACGCTGACGCGGCTGTCCGACGACGCCTGCACGGCGATGCCGTGCCGTTCCAGCAACGCGCGCGCGAACGGCGCCGGGTCGACCCCGCCGCGCGTGGTCAGGCGCAGCAAGTGACCGTAGTGCGCGACCTCGTCGACCTCCGGCTGCTGGCGTAGCAGCTCCGCCGCTTCACGCGGGCGTTCGGTGACCAGCTCCAACGCGCGGAGCCCGCGGCGCTCGATGATTTGCTCGGGGGTGCCGACGTCCAGCAGCTGGCCGCCGAAGATGAAAGCCAAGCGATGGCAGCGCTCGGCTTCGTCCATGTAGTGGGTGGTGAGCAAAACGGTGGTGCCCTCGGCGGAGAGGGCGTGAATTTGCTCCCAAAATTCGCGGCGGCTCACCGGGTCGACCCCCGCCGTCGGCTCGTCCAAAAATAGCAGCGGGGGCTCGTGAATGGTGGCGCTGGCCAAGGCCACGCGTTGCTTCCAGCCACCCGAAAGCGTGCCCGCGAGTTGACGGCGGCGCGCGCCGAGGCCGCTCCGTTCCAGCACCGCTTCCACGCGCGCACGCCGCCGGGCGCGTGGCACGCCGTAGATGCCGGCGTAGAAGGTGAGGTTTTCGATCACGCTCAGGTCTTCGTACAGACTGAAGCGCTGGGTCATGTAGCCGATGCGTTCTTTGATGCGCTCGGCCTGGGTCGCAATGTCGTAGCCCACGACCGTGCCGGAGCCGCCGCTCGGATCCAAGATGCCGCACAGCATGCGGATGGTGGTCGACTTGCCGGCGCCGTTGGGACCGAGCACACCGAAAATCTCGCCGCGCGTGACTTGCAGCGACACGTCTCGCACCGCCACCAGCGAGCCGAAGCGCCGTGACAACGAGCGCGTCTCGATGATGTTTTCGGTCACGTCACCTGCCTCCCGAGAGCCGCACGAACGCGGGCACGCCCGCGCGCAGGCGTTCCTGCGGATCGTCGACTCGGACTCGCACCCGCACCACCAGCGTCGCTCGCTCTTTTTGGCTGAACAGGTAGCGAGGCGTGAACTCGGTGCGGCGCGCGATGTGCTCGACCCTGCCGCCCAGCTCCGAGCTGAGCGCGTCGACCTTCACCTTGGCCGCTTGTCCCACGGAAACCCGCGCAATTTCCGCCTCCGGCACGAAGACGTCGACGTAGGGATGCTGCACGTCGGCCAGGGTGACGACCGGCGCCGCCGCGCCTACCACCTCGCCTCGTTCGAAGTTGACGTCCAGCACCGTGCCGCGAATGGGCGCGCGTAGCTCGTGCCGCTCCAAGCGCGCGTCGTTCATCTCCAGCGCGGCGGTAGCGGCGTCGGCGCGCGCTTCCGCCACCGATACGTCTTCCTGCCGCGCGCCCTGGCGCACCAGCTTCAGGTTGTGCTCGAGCGCCTCCCTCTCCGCGCTGGAACGCGCCAGCTGCCCTTCCAAGTCATCCAGCGCGGCCGGCGCGATCGCGCCCTTTTCGACCAAGGTGCGTTCACGCGCGACTTGTTTTTGCAGCAACGTCTCGGTGGCCTTGGCAGCGTCCACCCGCGCCGATAGCGAACGCAGCTCTTCGCCGCGCGCTCCAGCCTTCACGGCGCTAGCCTGCTGCCGAGCGACCGCCACCTGGCTGGCCTGCGCGTCGCGCGAGCTCTTTTCGAGCCCATCGTCGATGCGCGCCAACAGCGCGCCCGCTTCGATCAGGTCGCCCTCCTTCACGAGCAGCTCGGTGAGACGCCCCGGCAGCTCGAAGCCAACTGTCGTCTCTTCGAGCTCCACCACTCCCTGCAGGGCCGCATCGGGAGCGGCGTCGGCGACCCGACAACCCTGAAATCCGACCGCCAGCCCGAGCAACGCGAACGGCGTCAGGAACCGACAGTTATTTATCATTCGACTGATAATAATACAAATGTGGCCGCTGGCAATGGGGTTTGGGGCCGCTCGGCCTGGCTCGAGAGCGGCCCCGTGCCTGGCTCACCGGTCTTTCCGGTCCAGGCCCTATAATTGGGGAGCTCTTTGAGGCTGCTCTTCCCGACCATCTCCGTCATCGCCATGACCGTAGCGGCGTGTCTGGCGGTGCTCGGCTATCGGTTCGCGAGGCTGCCGGGCTGGAGAGACCAGAGATGGTTCTGGCTCTTGGCCGCCAGCGCCAGCCTGGATACGGGCTTCAACGTCATCGTCACCTTCGACGTGCCGGCGTGGGCGGTGCTGCTCGGCGCGCACGCCAACTGGGCCGCGCTGTCTCTGCACGTGATCGCTTGGAACTTCCACAGCGCCGCGCACTTCCATCGCACGCCCACCAGGCTGGAGCGTGTGTTCGTGGCGCTGGCGAGCCTAGTGGGCTTTCTGGCTTTGCTGCCAGGGGTGCTCATGCAAGAGCACGTGGTGACGCATTGGTTTCTGGGCGTGCCTTTCCACGAGCCGCCCACTACCTTGCTCGGCTCACTGTCGGCGGTGCCGCTGTACGGCGCGCTGTTGGTGCCGCTCTCCCGCTTCTTACGCGAAGCTCGGCGCAGCGAGGAAGCGCGGCGCTACGCCGCGGGCCTGTTGATTTTGGTGGCCGCCAGTATCAACGACCTGATGGCCGCAACCGGCCGACACCAGCTGCCGTACCTGCTCGACATCGGTTTTCTGACGATGATTGCTCTGGTGTGGAGCGTGTTGATGACGCGCTTCACCCGCGCCACCCATCGCTTGGACATGCTGTCCTCTCAGCTGGAAGGCATCGTCACCGAGCGCACGCGGGAGCTGGCAAAGGCGCACGAAGCGCTGGCGCAGGCGGAACGGCTGGCGGCCATCGGACGATTGTCGGCGGGCGTCGCGCACGAGATCAACAACCCATCGGCGGCCGTGGTCTCGAACCTGTCGTACTTGAAGAGCGCGCTTTCGTCCGGCGAGGTTCCGGATGACGCCAGCGATGCGTTGGAGGACTCGCTTACGTCGATGGGGAAGATCGCCCGCATCGTGCGCCAGCTGCTGGACACGGGGCGTGTCGCCGCTTCCGACACGTCGATGCGCAGCACCTTCGACATTGCGCTGGCGGTGGACCACGCGGTGCAGACGGCGCGCGCCGCCTTGGACCGCCCCCTCGGGCTCACGTTGGACGTGCCCGCCCTGTACGGCGTGGGGGATCAATTGATGGTCGAGCAGGTGCTGGTCAACCTGATCGTCAATGGCGCGCAGGCCGTGCCCGAGTCGCGGGAGGCGCGCATCTCGATCCGCGCCGAAGCGCTGACGACGGGGGTGAAGATCGCCGTCACCGACAACGGCGCCGGCATGTCCGACGAGGTCGTGCGTCGCGCCTTCGAGCCGTTCTTCAGCACGAAGCCGTTCGGCAAAGGCACCGGTCTCGGTCTGTCGGTCTCGCTCGGGCTGGCCAAGGCCGTCGGCGGAGACTTGCGGGTCGCCCAGTCGTCGGCCAACGGCACCACCATGGAGCTGCTCATCCGCTCCAGCTTGCGCTTGTCCACGGTGCCACCGCCGGCGTCGCGGCCCGGCTCGCGCCCCACCCAGCGGCTGCTGGTGGTGGACGACGACCCGATCGTGCGCGAAAGCTTGTCGCGCATGCTGTCCAAGGTGTTCGACGTCGAAACCGCCACCGGCGTCAGCGACGCGCGTCTACGCGTGAGCGGCGCGCACTTCGACGCCATTTTGTGCGACGTGATGATGGACGAAGGCGGCGGCGAAGCCTTCTTCTCCTGGCTGCGGCGCGACCGCCCCAGCTCCGCCGAGCGCGTGATCTTCGTCACCGGCGGCGTCACCGACGAAGCTTCACGCCGCTTTTTGGACGGGCAAGGGCAGCCGGTCTTGTACAAGCCGGTGGATCTGCTCACCGTCGAGCGGGCGGTGGATGAAGTGAGCGTCGGCGCGAGGGTATAGTATGGCTAAACCATGCCCAGCGAAGTAGAGCGACGCAGCCTGCTGCCCTTCTTGGTGGGCGGAGCCGCGCTTTGCCTGGGCATCGGGGGCGGCCTGTTTCTGATCAAGAGCTGCAGCGTGACGCCGCCGCCGCTGCTCCCGCCCATGACCTCGTCGGTCACGGTGGTGCGGCCGACGCCCGACGTGCTGGTGGCAGTACGGGACCTGGCGCGGCTCGAATCGGCTTCGTTTCACATGGAGCGCGTGATCGATCTCAGCGACAAGCAGTCCAAGCTGTGGGGCTTGATCAGCACCGAGGACGCGATCTTGTTGGTGGCGGTCGCCGAGGTCACGGCCGGCATCGATCTGCAAAAGCTGACCGCCGCCGACGTCACCGTGGATCCGGCGCGCCGCACCGCCCGCATCGAATTACCAGCGCCCGAGGTGCTGCACGCCGCGCTCGACAACGACAAGACCTACGTGCACTCGCGCAAGACCGGCACCCTGGCGGATCGGCGAGAGAACCTGGAGTCGCGGGCGCGCAAAGAAGCCGAGCACACGCTGATCGAGTCGGCGCGCCAAGCCGGCTTGTTGCAGAGGGCATCGGACAACGCGCGCCGCACCGTCGAGGCGCTGGTGCACTCGCTGGGCTACGACAAAGTCGAAGTCAGCGTGAGACCCCCCGCTAGCGAATGATGTGCACGGCCATGCCTGCCGCGCGCGCGGCGGCGCCGTCGGCGTCGTCGCGGTCGCCGATCACCAAGCACGCTTCCGGCGCAATCCCGAGCCTCTCCGCCGCGCTCAGGTAGCCTTCTGGATCGGGCTTGAGCTTGCTCGGTCCGCCCGGTTCGCCGTTGGAGACGACCAAGTCGAACAGCCCGGCGGCGCCCAGCGCCTCGAGCTTTGCGCTGGCCGGGTAATCGCTGACCAGGGCCGTCTTGCCGCCGCCGGCGCGGTACTGCGCCAGCGTTTGCAGGAGCCCCGCTCGCTTGCTGCGCGCCACCCACTTCAGGGGCCGTCGAAACATCCACTCGCGCACCAGCGGCTCCACGTCGGCCGGTGAACGGCCGAGCTGCCGCGCGGCGTGCTCGAGCTGGCGTTGAAACGGGCTCAACACCAGCGAGCCCGGCGCCAGGTCGCGGCCACGCAGTTGCTCGTGCGCGTGGCGGAACGCGCGCAGCGTCTTGATCGCGCCCCAGCCGGACAGCAACAATTCGAGCGCCATCGCCAGCTGCACGGGACGACTGCGATACAAGGTGCCGTCGAGATCGACGAGCCACGCGGCGTAGCGGCTAGCGGCGTCGGCGGGTAACAAGGCCGGCCTCTACTCGCGCGCGCGGCCGAAGATCTTCGAACCGGGCGGCACCGAGCTGACGAGCCAGACGTTGCCGCCGATCACGGAGTTGGCGCCCACCACCGTGTCGCCGCCCAAGATGGTGGCGCCGGCGTAGATGGTGACGTTGTCTTCCAGCGTGGGGTGGCGTTGTTTGTGGAAGCCGTCTTGCTCGCACTCTCGGCGGCGCGTGCTGAGCGCGCCCAGCGTGACGCCCTGGTACAGCTTGACGTTGTTGCCGATGCGGCTGGTTTCACCCACGACGGTGCCGGTGCCGTGATCCAAAAAGAAGGCCTCGCCGATGCTGGCCCCCGGGTGCAAGTCGATGCCGGTGCGGCTGTGCGCGTACTCGGCGATGATGCGCGGAATCATCGGCACCTGCTCCTGGTACAGCACGTGCGCGACGCGATGAGCGGTGATGGCCTCGATGGCAGGATAGCTGAAGACGATTTCTTCCACGCTGCGCGCGGCGGGGTCGCCATCGAAGGCGGCCACCACGTCGGTGTTGAGCACGCGCCGCACCTCGGGCAAGGCTTTGAACAGGCGCAGCACCACCTCTTCGGCCCAGCCCGCGGGAAATCCGCCGCGCGCGCGACCCACGCCGGTTTCGTAGGTCAGGGCGCGATCGATCTGCTCCACCAGGGTCTCGAACGCCGGGTACAGGTGCTCGCTGACCGCGAAATGCAGGTTGTCGCGCTGCAGCGAGCGCATGCTGTAGAAGCCCAGGTAAATCACGGGCTTGATGTGATTGTAGGCTTCGACCACCGCGCGCTTGTTGGGCAGCGCGGCGCTCTCCAAGTTGTTGATCTCTTGCGGCCCGTCGTAGCTCTTCACCACCGCATCGATGGCCAGCTCGAGATCTTGGGTTCGCGAGGTGTGATGCATGGCGCCGATTCGGCCCACGAGTCTACGCGGTGCAGCAGGACCTGGCAAAGACTGGCTTAACCCGGCTAATCCGTGTGCGCGACGACGCCCAGCGTGGTCGTGAACTGGTTTCCGACGTGGTCACGGATCGACTTGTTGAAGATCTGCCGGTCCGACCAATCGAGGCGATTGTCGAGGCGAATCGTCAAGAATTCGGACGGCAAGTAGTCCAGGGTCAGCGTGCCGCCGACCAGATTTTGAGTGACCGTATACGGGTTGATGAAGCCGTGGGTATCCCGGAAGTACTCGCCGCGGGCCGCGATGCCGAACTCGTCGACGATGGCCACACGCGCGCCCAAGAGCACGCCGAAGTACGGCGAGCTGTCGAAGGCGTTGGTGCCGGTGTCGCTGCGGTAGTTGTCGAGGCCGTAGTCGGCGTTCAACACCAAGCGAAGCCGCTCGATGGGGTTCGCCGTCACCACCAGATCGACGAGGTGCCGCCAACCCTTGGTGTTCGAGCTGGCGCGGTCCAACACGCCTTCGCTGGGCGTGGTAGCGCTAGGCGCCGAAACGCACTTGGTGCTGCTGGACGAGAACTGCT
>JBEQSW010000090.1:0-3818 GCA_040348565.1 Myxococcales bacterium
AAGAGCGCTGTCGCGAAATCCTTCGCGATTTCGTGGAGGACCAGGGAATGTTGCGGCAGAAGACGACCGAGCAGCGCCGGCTCCTCGAGCGAGAGCGGGACGAGCTTGGAAAGCGCCTTGAACGCTGGTTCGAGCGCATCGAGACGGACGCCGCGCTGGGAGACGTCGGCGCCGAACGGCTTCGCGAGCTCAAGACCAAGCGCGATGAGGTCGTACGGGCGCTGGCCAAGCTACGGCCGCTCCATACAGTGCCGCCGTACTTGTACAAGACCGAGACGATCCAGCGCTTTCAGAACCGGTTGCGCGAAGCGTTCCTATCCGGCGACCGCGGGACCGCGCGCGTCTACCTGCAGAACTTGGTCGACCACATCGTGATCGGCGAGGACGAGATCGTAATCGACGCGAAAGCCGGCGCCGCGCTGGCCATGATGGCTGCCTCGCGGCCAGCGGCTTCCGAATCCACTTCGGGAGAAGTTCTCGCAGACGTCGTAGATTGGCGCACCCCGTAGGATTCGAACCTACGACCCTCGGATTCGAAGTCCGATGCTCTATCCAGCTGAGCTAGGGGTGCGAAGGGGGCGGAGAGTGGCGCTCCGGGGTGAGTTCGTCAAGTGTGCAGGTTTGCTGGGTGATTGGGCGCGCGGGGGGCGAAGCGGGCGGGGGTGGGGATGCGCGCGGGGGCTGCTGTTGGGGGGCGGGTGGCGGCGCGCAGGGGGAGTGCCAGGGCGGCGACGGCGGCGAGGGCGAGGGTGGTGAAGATGAGGGTGGCGAAGGCGACTTCGGGGAGCTGGGGGCCCATGGGTCGGCGGAGCCAGAGGGGTTGGAGCGCGCGGCCGACGGGGCCGTTGGCGAGGACGCAGATGGCGAGGGCGAGCTGCGCGGCGACGGGGGAGCCGCCGCGTGTGGCCCATTGGCGGCGTTGCGGGAGCGTCAAGTCTTGCTGGTCGGCGGTCAGGCGTATGCGGCAAGTGCTGAGCGCCACCACCGTCGCAGGTGCTGTGGCGGCAGCTCCGCCGACCAGCAGCAGCACCAGACTGCACAACAGGCTGCGCACCAGGTAGGGGCTGAAGGCCGTGGGCGCCCAAGCCGCTCGGGTCAAGGCGACCAACGCTTCGTGCGCGACCACCGCCACCGCGCTCACGAAGGGCGAGGCGGCTACGAGCGTGGCGCCAACCGCGACCCGGCGCGCGTTGCGCAATTGAGCGGGCGTGGCGGCCGTATGCACGCACACCGCGAGCAAGCCGACCGCCACCACATCGACCACGCCCAGACCCAGCGCCGCATTGAGACCGGCGAAGCCGTGCATGCGGTAGACGAGGGAGTAGATACCTTCATCCGGCGGCGGGCACACGAGCGCTCCGACACGCCTGCGGTCCAAACCTTGGACGCCGCTGGCTCAATGCAGGGTCGAGATCCAAGCGCGTACGGAGCCCAAGCCCCGCTCGTCGACGACTTCGGTGCCGAGCGGCGGCATTTGCCGCAGAAAGCCGCGGTCGGACATGAGCTCGATCATGCGGCTGCTATCGGGATCGCCGGGCTCGAAGGCGACGCCGCGACCGGATTGGTATGTAGGTGTGTCGGTTACCGAGCGCAGGCGATCGGTACGGAGCCAGAAGTCGAGCTCATTTTCAGGGTTGTAGCAGCGGGCGCTGGCGGCCCCGGGTCGGTCTTGGTTGTGGCAATGTCCGCAGTTGGCGTGCAGGTAGCCGAGCGCGCGCCGATCGGTTTCGCTGGCGGGCAAGGTCGCGTAGCCGAGCTGCACCGCGGAGTAGCCGAGCACGAAGCTCTTGCGGCCTCCGTGGCACGCCAAGCATTGGCCGGCCGCCGGCACGTCGTGCGCGGTGCCGAGCGCGTTGCTGGCGCCGTTCGGAGTCGCTACCGCGTCCGAGCCGTCGCGCAGCCACACGTAGGCGGTGGCCACCCAGTCTTCGTCACCAGCGCCGATTTTGCGCAGCAGCCGCGTTTCGACCCGCACGCCTTGTACGGTGAACTCTTTCCACAGCTGCGTGCCGACCGGAAACTGCCAGTTGTCGGGGTCGCGCTGGTCGATGCTTTGACCCGGCGGAAGGCTCAACCAGCGCCGCTTTTGCGCGCCGTCGCTCCACAATTCGAACTGGGGCGTGAACGACTGCACGCCAGCGGCGATCTGCTGCGGGTCGCCTTTGTCGTACAAGCGGGTTTGCGAGAGCCGCTCGGGCAGCTGGCTCTGACGGGCGCCGTCGGGCGGCGCGCACTCCCAATAACGGGTGCAGCCGCTGGCGCCCAACGTGAGCAGCGCGGCCGCCAGCACCGATGCCGCCGTGCGCGCGTGGTTCCAAAAGCTCCAGCCGGCGACGAACTCGAGCCAGCGCGCCACGGCGTCTTTGCTGTGCGGTTGCACGGCCGCCAAGGCGTCGTTCCACGGCACGTTGAGCTCTTTGGTGATGAGCAAACTACCGAGCAGATACGCCAGCGCACCCGCCAGCCGCAGGCCAGCGTGGGGCGCGGACCAACGGGCCACCGCGTCGACGGCCAGCGTGGCGCACAGCACGGCCGTGCCCAGAAACACGCCCAAGAACGAGCGGTTCAGCACGACCACGTTGATGGATTGCATGGCCGAAAGCCCCTGCAGGCCGGGCAAGCGCGCCAAAGCCGGCAGCACGAAGCTGCTGAAGGCGAAGAAGACGCCGCCGATCAGGCCGCAGCCGAGCGCCGTGAAAAACGTGATGAGGCAGATGATGCGAGCGAACATGGACCCATGATGGGGTCGTGCATGAATGCATCGCCAGACCCAAGAAATCAGAATAGACTCGCAAAAATGCAACGCCAAATCAGCGCCGAAAAGCTGGCCTGGGACGACGTGAAGCTGTTTTTGGCGCTGTGCCGCAGCCGCACCGTGGGCGGCGCCGCGCAAGCCCTGCAGGTGGACGCATCGACGGTGTCGCGGCGGCTGGTGGCGCTGGAAGAAGCGCTGGCGACTTCACTCTTCGATCGCGGAAGAGACGGCATTGCGCCGACCGAAGCCGCCGAAGCGCTCATGTCCGTCGCCGAAGAGGTCGAGCAAGGCATGGCGCGCTTTGGCAGCTTGGCGCAGGGCTTGGAGCGCGAAGCGGCGGGCCTGGTGCGCATCACCTGTCCGCCCGACGTGGCCGAGGTGGTGCTGGCGCCGCTGCTCAACGAGCTCTTGGCGCAGCACCCCAAGCTGCGCATCGCGCTCGATCCCGGCGAAGCCGTGCGAGATCTCACCCGGCGTGAGGCCGACCTGGCGTTGCGCGTGGTGCGCCCCACGAGTGGCGACTTGGTGATGACGCGCCTGACCTCGGCGCGCTGGGTGCTGGCCGCGTCGCCACGCTTGGCGCGGCGCCTGGGCACGGTGCGAGATTTTGCGGAGCTACCGTGGGTAGGTTGGGGCGAGCGCTTGGCTGGTATTGGGGCAGCGCGCTGGCTGGCCAAGCACGTGAAGAACGCGGATCCGCTCGTGCGCTCCGACAGCCTCACGGTGCAGCTCGCCGCGCTGGCGAGTGGAGTCGGGGTAGCGTTGGTGCCGGAGCCGAGCGTGCGACACTATCGGTTGGTGCCGGTCAAAATCGCGCCGGCACTGCGTCGACTGGCGGAAGAATGGCCGAAAGACGAGCTGTACCTGGTGACGCACCGGGCGCTCCACAACGTGCCGCGGGTGCGCGTGGTGTGGGATTTGCTGCTGGCGCGTTGGGGTGAGCGCGCGAGCAAAGCGTGAACGCGAGACCTAGCGCGCTGCGGTTCAGGCGCGGCGCGCCAGGTGTTGGATGGTCCACTCCAGGGCGCGCGTGCCCGCGCTGAGATGGCTCTCGCCGCTGGAC
>JBEQSW010000130.1:0-22308 GCA_040348565.1 Myxococcales bacterium
CATGACATCATGATGTCGCTGAGCTTCCAACACACGATCTCGAGGTTGGTTGTGCCCGTTTCGATGACGATGGCCTCATCAGCGAACCATTCGTCGCGGGAGTCTTCCCAGGCGGCCCAAACGCCTGTGATCTGTGTCCCAATCAACGCTTGCAGTCTCCTGCCGTGCTGTCGCACGAGCTCCGAAACGTTATCGACAGATCGGTCACGATCGAACATGAGCGCGGTATGCTTTCCGTCCGCCCAACTTGTATTTAGCCTGCGAGGAGGGAGCAAGGCGTTTGGGGGGGCGGGGCGGGGAATGGTCCGGAAAGGGCGGGAGAATCGCTGTGCGGTAGTGTGATAATGGCTGCGGAGGGTCGGAGCTCGTGCGGCTGATAATGGCTGCGGGCGCTAGTCGAGGGGGCTCCGGACGGCGAGAGGGCCGCGGTTAAGGACGTGGGTGTAGATCATGGTCGTGGCGACGTCGCGGTGACCCAATAGCTCTTGGATGGTGCGGATGTCGTAGCCCGCCTCGAGCAGGTGGGTGGCGAAGCTGTGCCGAAGGGTGTGGCACGTGGCCGGTTTCGAAAGCTGAGCCGCTTGGCATGCCGCGTGAAAATCGCGTTGCAGCACCGTTTCGTGCAGGTGGTGGCGCCGGAGTTTACCGTTGGCGTCGGAGTAGTGGCGGGTTGCCGGAAAGACCCACTGCCAAGGCCATTCGCGTTCTGCAAAAGGGTACTTGTGGGCAATAGCGCTCGGAAGCTCGACATAGCCGGCGCCGGTTTTGAGGTCTGCCTGGTGGGTGCGCCGAACCTGTTGTAGGTGGGCATGCAATGGACCTCGCAGGCGCACCGGCAGGAGCGCGACGCGGTCGCGATCGCCCTTGCCGTTCCGGATTGTCAGCTGCCCAGCGCTGAAGTCGACGTCCTTTACGCGTAACCGCGCACACTCGAGCAGGCGAAGTCCTGATCCGTAGAGCAAGCCGGCCATAAGCGCTGTCACGCCGGACATTCGCGTAAGCACGGCGCGCACTTCGTCACGCGACAGCACGAGCGGCAATCGTGTGCGTTGCACGGGCCGCGCCAGGGACCGTACCCAAGGCGGGTCGACCTGTAGAACCTTCGCGTAGAAAAAGTGGAGAGCGCACAGGGCTTGTTGGTGACTGGACGCCGCAAGCTTTCGTTGCACCAAGGCGTCCAGAAACGCCTTCAGCTCGGCCGCGCCGAGTGTTGCGGGGTGTCGGCGATCGTGAAAAGCGATGTACCGCTCGAGCCAACCCACGTAGGCGCGCTCTGTTCTCGCGCTGTAGTGCCGCACCCGCAGCTCGGCCCGAAGCCGTTCGTACAGCCCGCCCACTTCGTCTAGCTGCCCCATCACAAGGCATGTTCGGTCGCGAGCCGACGCGGTTGCGTGAATTTTTGCCAGCGGGGCGGCCGATTGCCAGGGCGACGCGCCCCTCGCCACGGGAGTGCGGTCCGATACGGCCGTCGCGACGCTGCTACTACGGCACATCCGGAGCCGAAGGACGCCGCGGCCTGCGCGTGTAGGAGATCACCGTGGCTAACGTAAAGGAGCCGCCAGAGCCCGACTGGTTCAGGATGATCCCTTCTCGCGTCGTACTTCCCCCTGACGCGCGCAGCGCCCGCTGCGGGCGCGAGCACGGATTTGGGGGAAGTCGGCGGCGCGCAGCGGGCCCTGGGCCCGCGAGCACTGACGGATGGGGGCAGCCCTACTCGAACTCCATGCGCCAGCGCACGTCAGCGCCGAGGTTGCCTAGCGATGAGGAGGAGATGTCGTTCACGTTGTCGTAGGAGCCTTCGACGGAGACGCGCGGTGACAGTTGCCACTCGACGTTGGAGCGGATTTCGCGCGATTCGGCGACGCCGCTGGTGACGTTGGCGCGGATTCTTTCCGCCAGGCGCTTGCCGATGGTGATGGTCGGCTCCGTGCGGCCCGTGCGCGACGAGTAGGCGCTGCCGAAGCGCAGCTCGTCGATGATCGGGACGGCGTCGGTGACGGCTTTGTCGGCGCCGCTGAGGGTGCCCAGCGCTTCGAGCGCGACGGATTCGCCGACACTGGCGGATTGGGCTTGGTCGAGCTCGGCGCGAGTGAGACCGATGGTGATGAGCAAGAAGATGTCGTCTTGAGCGAGCGCGGGATCGCTGGTCAAGTCGATCTTGAGCTTGTCGGCGTCACCATGGGCCCGCATGGTGATGCGGAAGCGCCGGCCCCGTGCGGCCGCGGCGCTGCTGGCCGCGCCGTTGGCGGCAATCGCGCCGGGCGCGCCGTTGGCGGTGGGGGCGGCGGTTTGCGAGGAAGTGTTGTAGCGGCGGTACTCGGTGACGGCCGTGACGTCGACGCGCGGCGCGATGCGCGTCATGTCGTCGAAGCGCACGCGCCCCTCTTTGATCTCGAACTCGCTGCGGCGCAGCTTGATGCGCCCGCCCGGCTTCAGGCTGACGTCGCCGCGCAGGCCGAAGCGCGCGTTGGTGCCCGAAAGCTCCAAGCCCCGCTCGTCCAGCAACAGCTCGGCTTCAATCAGGTTGTTTTGCAGCTTGAGCGGGCGCTCGCTGGAAATGCGAATGTCCAAATCGATGGCGTCGTCGTTCGGATCGTAGGCCTCGAACTCGGTGCGCTTGCCGCGCTGGGCCAGCGAAGAAATGTCGGCCGTCATCGTCACCGGTCGCTTGTATTCGAAGCTCTTCAGCATCACGTTGCCGGTGACGCGCGGCAGCGTGCGCTGAGCCGCGTCACCTTGCGCGGATTGAAAAGTGGCCAGCAAATCCGCGTCAGCGACCGCGTGAATGCCGTTGGTACTCGGAATGGACAGGTTGCGCCCGGTGATCGAAACGCTGGCGGCACCTAGCGCGAAGCCGCGCAGGGGCGCGCCGCCACGAATCGCCAACGTGCCCGACCCCAGCCGCGCGTTGCCGCGCACGATGTTGATCTCACTGCCGTCCACGCTGAGCGCCACCGAAATGTCGCTGAGCGGCGTGGCCAAGCCGTGCAGCGCCACCTCGCCGTTGTTCAGCTCGAAGCCGCCCTGATAGTGCGGCGCGGCCACCGGCCCGTGCACGCGCAGCTTGCCGTTCAGCATGCCGTCGGCGCGCTCCACCCGCGACACCATGCCCAGCACCGTGGCCAACGGCAGCGGCCGCATGCCGAAGGTGGCGTCGATTTCCGCGCCTTGCCCGAGCTTTTCCAGCTTGCCGGCCACATCGAAGCTCGCGGCTTGACCGCGCGGTGTGCTGAGCTCCAGCGCCAGGCCCGGAATCGAAAGCTTGCCCGCTTCTAGCGACAGCGGCGCCGAGCCGGGTGGAACTTGCACGTGGTAACCCGCGAACTCGGCGTTCAAATTGCCGAGCTGCAGCGTGCCGGCGGCGCCCTTCGGCTCTTCCAGGTCCCAGCGCTTGATGTCCATGGCCGCGCTCAACGTGCCGGACGGCCGCACGTCGGACAGCGCAATCTGCGGCAACCCTTCGGCGGCGGCGCCAAGATCGAATTTGTCGAAGCTCGCCTTGCCGGTGACCGTCTTTTTGCGCTGACGGGTGACGGTCAAGTCGTCGAGCTTGATCTGCCCGCCCAGCATCTGGCCGTCGATGTGGAAAACGCCGGCCACCTTGTCGGCGTTGTACTCACTCTTGTCGAGCGGTGGGAAAATCGGGAGCCCGCATTTGCTGGTTCCAATCGGCTTTACCGGCTGCACCACCGGATCCAGGCGCACGCTCAAGTCGGAGGGCGGAAACGTAGCGCGCCCCAAGCGCAGCTCCGAAATCTTGGCACGCGCCGTCAGCGCGAGCGCGTCCAACGTGCCGCTGATTTCACCGCTCGCCGTCGCGCGCCCGTCCGCTACCTTCAACGACGGATGCAGGCTGTCGAATTTGGACAGCGGCACTTCAGTGCCGGTCATCGTGCCGCTGATGCGCGCCCCCCGGCGCAGGCCAAACGAGCCCAAAATCAGCCCCGGACCTTTACGCAACGTGATGCTCGGCACATCCAAGTCCACGCCTTGGATGGTGGCGTCGCGGTCGAACCAGTTCATGTCGAACTCGCCCTCGCCGCCGTCGTAGCGCTCGCCGAACATGTCCAGATCGAGCACCTTGACGCGACCCTTGGTCTGCAAGATGCCGCCACCGCACCTGTCTTCGGGGCCGCCGAACACGTAGCGCACCTGCGCGTCCAAGCCGACTTTGCCCTTCACGTCGTCGAAGCGTGGGTCTTCGTCGAAGTGCCACATCGCGAACAAATCGCGTAGATCGAAGGCGTCACTCTTGGCGTTCACGTTGACCAGAATCGAAGCGCCGGTCGCAAAATCCAGCCGCGCGCTGGGCGCCCGCAAAATGGACGTGCCCTTCTTGGCCACCACGTCGGTCAGCTCCAAGTACAGCAGCTTGAACTTGGCCTTGGCCGACTCGATGCTGCCGACCGGAAAGCCACCGATCACGAAGTCGTCGATCTTGGCGTTGCCCAGCAGCGTGGGATCACCGCCCGGCATGACCATCTTGGCGTCCAGCTTGCCGTGGCCCGAAATCGGAATCGTGACCAGCGGCGAAATGTCCGAAAGCTCGAGCGTAGTCAGCGTATCGACGTCGAGCGTGACCTCGCCGTTGTAGGCAATGCTGACCAACTTCGCCAGCATCTGACTGCGCCCAAACTCGGTCTTGGCGTCGTAAATCTCGAACGCCTTCGGGCGCACGCCCAACTTGGCCCGCACCGTAATCGGGCTCTTGATGCCGATCATGTGGCTGCGAGTGGGCTCGCGGTAACCCTTGTCGAACAGCTCGAAGTCGTTGGTTTCGGCCAGCAGCTCCGCGTCCACGTGCAGCGGGCTCAAGGTGCCGGCAATCTTCGTCACCTTCGTGCTGGTCAAGTTCCAGCGCGCCCACGACTGCGGCGACACGTTCAGATCGCGCATCATGCTGTGAAACAGCATGCCCTTGCCGTCCACCTTCTCGACGCTCAGCGGCATCCCTTCGGCGAACGGGCGGATGGCGGCGTTGAACAGGTTCACGTCGCCGTCGGCAAAGCGCATGTAGTAGTGCGGCACGCGCACTTCGTCGTCTTGCAGGCTCAAGTCGACGTCCAGCTTCTCCGCCAACGCGACCGGGCCAATCTTGATGCCGCCGCCGGTGACTTTGCCTTGCACGGCCGGCAGCTTGTGGCTGCCGTCCCAGCGTACGTCGCCCGCGAAGGCCACGAAGCCGCCCAGCTGCGTGGCGCGCACGAAGCGGTTGACCAGCGGCACCGGTGCGCGCACCACCACGTGGCCGTCGATCAACGGCGGTTTGCCTTCGGCCGTGACCACCCGCACCTGAGACAGCCGCGCCAACACCGCACCCGGCTTGTCGTCGGCGTCGACGTCGCAGCTGGGCCGCGTGCCGGGCTTCGGATCCAAATCCGCGCTGCCCAGCAACGACAGTCGCCGCAACAGCACGTTGCCCGGCTCGTAGTGCAGCCGCAGATCCAGACGGCACAGCGAGTCCTCTTCCACAATCGGCGGCAAGCTGGGGTCCGGCACCTTCAACAGCGGCGCGTGCTGCCGATCGATCTTGGTCGTGCCCGCGCGCAGCGCGACCTCGAACGCCAGGCCCGGTTCCGCGAACACGTCCAAGTCGATGGCTTCGGTATCAACGGCCACGCCGTCCACGTCGATGCGAAAGCGCCCCTCGCTGATCGACAAGGAGCCGAACGGTGTGTCCTTCGGCCGCTCCGTCTTCGACTTCGTTTCGGGCAGGCGATACTTCAGGTTCGCGAGCTTGCCCTGCCGGAGCACGATGCGCGCATCGGGCTGGTCGATCTCGATGTCGCCCAAGTCGAGCTTGCCCGCCAACAGCGAGAAGAAGCGGGGCGTCACCGACGCGCTCTTGGCGGTCAAAAATGGCGCGCCACCGTCCGACGACGGCACCCTCAGGTTTTCGATCGCCAGCCGCAGTGGCAGCAACCGCACCTTCACGTCCATCGTCGCTTGCAGGCCCAGCTCGCGCGACAACGCGGCGCTCGTCTGCTGCGCCGCCCAGCGCTCGGCCGGCCCCGACGTCAGAATCGCCGCCAAGCCCAGGGGCACCGCCCCCAGAAACGCCAACGCAAAGCAGGCCAACCGCGAAAGGCTGCGCACCAAGTCGCGCCGCTGGGTCTGGCTGGCCCGTAACACGTGGGTAGCGTACTTCCGAAGCCTTGGCAGGGCCCGTTTTCTGCGTCAAAATCGACTTCTTCGCGGCGGCGACCGATTTTCTTGCGTCTTTGCAACTTGCGCGTAGAAAGGCCGGCCCGTTTGGGGTCACTCCCGAGCACTCTGCCCATGACGACCCCGTCCCCAGCCCCCGCGCCCGATTTGGACCGCGCCGTCCACGCGCTCGAACGCGCCGTCGCGTGCGCCGAGCGTGGCGTCGCCGATCGGCCGGTCGTGCTTATCGAAGCGGCCGACATCGGTGGGCTGCCGCCGCTACAGGTGCGCGGCTTGCTCGACCGCGTGATGATGGGTCAACACGCCGACGAAGGGCTCGACTCGTTGCTCGCCACCGGCGTGCTCGACGCCATCTTGCCCGAAGTGAAGGCGATGGTCGGCTTCGGCGACGGCGAGTGGCGCCACAAGGACGTGTGGAAGCACACCAAGCAAGTGGTGACGCAAAGCGTGGCCCGCATCGAGGTGCGCTACGGCGCGCTCTTCCACGACATCGGCAAAGTCAAAACCCGCTCCATCTCGCCCGATGGTGAGGTGCACTTCTTCGGCCACGCCGAGGTCGGCGCGCGCATGTTCGACAAGATGGAGCGTCGCGGCAAGCTCTTCGCTCACGAGCAAGCGCTACGCGACGAGGTGCGCTTCTTGGTGCTGCACCACCTGCGCGCCTCGCAATACGACGGCAAATGGACCGACAGCGCCGTGCGCCGCTTCGCGCGTGAAATCGGCCCCTCGCTCGACAACTTGCTGTGTCTGTCGCGCGCCGATATCACCACCAAGCGCCCGGAAAAAAAGCGCCGCGGCATCAACATGATCGACAGCTTGGCCGAGCGCATCACGGAGCTGGCTGCTCTCGACGCCAAGCAACCGCCGCTCCCCACCGGCCTCGGTACCGAGCTCATGTCGGCGTTCGGCATCCCGCCCTCCAAAAAGCTCGGCGACATCAAGCGCGCCCTCGAGCTCGCCGTCGAAGCTGGCGAAATCGAAGAGCGCCTCGAATCCGGCGCCTACATCCAATTCATCGCCGAACGCAAAGCGCGCTTCGGACTCGAATAGTTTCCTGCTCGTTTCGGGGTAGGCCCCGTTACGGGCGCGCAGCTGCGCGCCCACCAGCACCGGCGTCAATGCATGACGTTGGTGCGCGGTGGGCGCCGCCGTTAGCAGAACGTGCCTGCTAGTTGTTCGTGCAGATCCAGTGACAGTCGTTGGGGGCAGGCGTGTTGGAAATCACGCAGTCTCTGACCGCGTAGGAACAGCTCAACCCGTCGGGCAGAGCCACGGTGCAGGCCAACTGATCCGTGGGGGCGTTCGCCGGGCAATTGGCCGGGTTGCCCGCGCCGCCCGCGCCGCCCGCGCCACCTGCGCCGCCCGCGCCACCGGTGACCGGTACCGTCGGTACCCCGCCGGCCCCACCCATGCCTGCTTGCCCTCCGCCGCCGGTGATGTCACCGCCGGCGCCGCCCGCCCCGCCCGCAGCCCCGCCGCCGTCCATGCCGGCCATGCCGGTTTCGCCGGCCATGCCGGTCTCGCCCGCCATCCCGCTGCCGCTGGTTCCAGCCGTGCCACCGGTGGTCTTGCCGCCGTTGGTGTTGCCACCATTGGACGTCCCCGCCGTGCTGCTGCCGCCAGTGCCGTTGCCGGCCGTGGTCGAGCCCGCCGTCGACGTCGTGCCGGCGCTGCCGGCGGTGCCGTTGTTGTTGTCATCATCGTCGTCGCCGCACGCGACAACCAGAGAGCAACCAAGAATCCCAAGTCCGAATAGCTGAGTAAATTTTCGCATGATCCTCCGCGCGCGGCGAAATCGATGATCGCCTCGTCTTCGTATGTGTCGCCAGGCCCCTAACTTTAGGCAGGACGTTCTAACCCACAGCCATTCTAAGTAGCGATTCCCTCTCATTTGTGATCAGAAATTGGTAATCGAACAAATGACGGTGCATGACGCTCGGGCCAATAGCCATTCACGGGCGAATAACAGCGAAGGATTGGATCTGAACCAAGCCCGAGCGGTCACCGCCCCTTTGCCCCTTCAATTCCCTCGCAGGTCGAGCAGAAGGTCGGCGGCGAGCACCACGTGCTCGACTGGTTCGGAGCGAGCAACGATTGCCCTCAGCTCCGTCAGATAGGCCTTCTGCAGCTCCCGCAAACGCTCGAGATCTGCCGACGAAACCCCCAGCAAATTGTACATGAGGCCGCGCTCACCAGCCTCGATGCGCGCGGCGCCCCGGCGCAACCACCACGCCCGCAACCGACGCGCGGCGTCCGGGTCACGCCGCGTATCCAGCGCCATCACGTTTTCGATCTGCCAATGCTCGCCGCGCCACACAATCTGTCCGCTGTCGGCGAGCAACTTCAGACAGCGCGCTTCTTCTTCGGCTGCCACGCCAATGCGTCGCGCGATCCATCCTGCCACGTGGCGCGGCAGCGCGGTGTAGCTCGAGAGCTCGAGGGCGCGCAGCACGGCTTGGGACCACGGCTCGTCGTAGGCCAAACGGCGCGCCACGGTCAGCCGCTCCCAAGCTGCCCGCACGCTCGGCAGCAGACGCGGGTCGACGAGCTGCTCGAGAAAGTCCAGCAGCCGCAGCGAAGCCGCCTCCACCAAACGCAAGAAGTCCGGCAAGCGCGGCTCCGCGTCGCCCGACAGAAAGCGGGCCACCGCGAAGCGGCTCTTGCCGCTGTAGCGCGACAGCTCGACGACGCTGGTGCTGCCCCGCAAATCGTTCAAGAACGCCGCAACCCCGGCGGGTGATGCCGGATCTTGCTCGTCCAGCCAGCGCGGCGCGGTTCGATAGAACTCGCGGAAGGCGTGGGGCACGTCGACCCCGACTCGCGCCGCCACCTGCAGGGTGCGCGCCGCGCTCGGGAAGCTGTGCCCGCGCTCCCATTGGTGCACCACGTTGCTCTTGGCTCCCAACCGCCGACACAGCGCTTGCTGACTGCGTTTTCCCCGCAAAGCCCGCAGCAATTCGGCGGCCAATAGCTCGAAATCCATATGTAGAGTTTTGCACATTGGAGCGCGATGTGGAGCCATGAAATGTGCGAACTGGACATTGCGCGTCTGCGTGCCGAGGCCTACCCTGAAGTCAGCTCAAGGGGTTACCGAACATGCGACTTCAACACTTCACGTACTTTGGTTTTGCGGCATTCACCCTCGCGCTCGTGCCGGCTTGTGAGGGCGGGCAAACCGGTGACCTGTCGGGCGAGCACGGCGACGGCACGGAGACCGGCAACTACCAAGGTTGCGAAGAGCACAAAGAGAAGCTGGCCGGGTTCGATACCGTCACCGACTCGGGTACGGCCGAAGCCGTGATGGCTTACGCCGAAAAGTCGTTCGAGGCGCCCATCACTTGGAAGGAAGCGCCCGCGGGCCAATCCTGGTCGACCTCGCCGGAGTCGGGCGTGGGCGCGCTGCACATCGACGTAGCGCGCGGCGCCAATGCCTATGCGTTGACCTACAGCGCCCCCGCTAGCAACTCGGGGCTCGACATCGCCCTGTTGTGTCCGCCGCCGCAGCTCGGCGTCGAGGTCCACGTGGACGTGACGACCGACGGCGGTGCTTTGGCCGAGTCGTACGACACGCTACTGCGCACGAGCGCACCGGGAGTTGCCACGTTGAGCGTGCCGCTCGACCTGACGAAGCTGAGCGGCAGCCTTTCGGTGTCCTCTTCGGCGCCGCGCAGCAAGCTGGTGCAGGTCGGCCTCGACGCAATTCTGATGGCAGAAGGCACCGCGGGCAGCATCAAGGGCATCGAACAGACCGAATCCGGCAGTGGCGCCACCGGTGCAAGCTCGGCCAGCGGCGCCGTGCTGGCGGTTTGGCCCGACGCTCCCGCTTGCCAGACGGCGGCACAAGACGGCAGCGGACAGAGCGGCGGTTTGGGCATGCCGGTCGAGCAAACCGCGCTGGGCGTCACGGGAACCGAAACCTTGGCGTCGGTCGGGAGAGCGGAGGCGACGCCGATCACTTGGCTGGATGGCTCGAGCAGCACGCTCACGGTCGACGTCGAATCGACCGGCGACGGTTGCTTCCGCGTCAGCTCGCTACCGGTCGAGATCGGTGGCGGGGCTGGCGTCACCTACCCGGTGACCATCAGCGCCAAGAGCGCGGACGGAAAGCTCGACGGGGTCTACGCGGGCACGGTCGTCGTGACCGGCAGCGGTAGCGGCCGGACCGTGACGGCCTCGGCGTACCTGCAGCTGAGCGTCGACGACGTTGCCAAGAGCGGCTTCAGCGACGTCAGCGTCCCGACCGACTCCGACGGGCTCCGGGTGCAGATCGAGTCGAAGCTCGTCGGTGGTGTCGAGTCCGGCAGCGTGCAGCTGTTCAGTCTCTCGAATCCGCCATGCTTGACCGATCCGCAGCCGCCCATGCCGACGCCGGGCGGCGGCTCCTCCGTGCCGGGCTGCGCGGGCCAAACCCAGACCCGCCTCGAAGCCGCGAATTTTTGAGCTCAAGCGCGAACGGCGGACCAAAGCCGTTCGCGCAACGCTTTCACCGGGCGCCGGTAGCGCTGAGTCAGCCACGCCACGGACCAAAGGCTGAGCGCCATGACGCCGTAAAGCGCCAAGAACGCCGGCAGCGTTTGCCCTTCGAACCATTCGTCCAACACGAAAGCGATCAGCGCTACGTGCGCTACATAGAGCAATAGGGACGAACGGCCGAGCACGACCAGCCACGACAACGAGAAGCGCCGCTCGAGCTTGTCGAACAGCGCGAGCATGAGCAAGACGGCGCCAAACGCGACCGCCAAGTATTGAGGGCTTGGCGGATAGAACAGCTCGCTGTAACCGTCGCGGGTGACGAGCGCGGGCGGTGCCCACCACCATGCCAGCGCGCCGACGGTCACCAGCGCGCCGCCCAGCGGCACCAGCCAGGGCCGCCGCGCATCGGCCAGCGGCTCTAGGCGACCCACGACGCCTCCCAACAACGCCAACCCCAGCCACGGAAATACCGGGAACCAACCGTCGACCAACAAGCGTCGCCACGCGGGCCAGGGATAAGCAAGCCGATCCGGCAGCAACGGGCCGTAGCCCACCGCGCGATGCAGCCAAGGCGTGAGCAGGACGATGCCGGTCGCGATCAACAAGTGCGCGCGCAGCGGTAGCCGCGAGCACAAGCCGGCGATGGGCAGAGCCAACCCGAGCAAATAGAGCACGTCGAAGGTTTCGAACGGATCGATACCCCAGCACAAAAGATCGATGCCCGCCGCCAGCAGCAGCAGCAACGCCGAGCGCTTGAGCAGCCGATTGAGCGGCGCCGGCTTGCTCGACAGGCTGGTCATCATGCCCGCCAACAGCACGAACGTGGGCGCGGCGAAGCTGCCGTAGACGCGCAGCCACATCGGGTGCGGCGGACGCAGGCACGGCCCCGCCAGGTTGGCCGCGAACATGGTGACGATGGCGGCCCCGCGCAGGGCGTCGATGGCGTGCAGCCGCTGCCGCGTCTTGGGCTTGTCGCTTCCGGGGCTCATGGCTGGGCAGTGATAGCGCGCCGCACGGAGGCGAGCGGAGCCGAGTCGGACAATTGGACGGCACCTTGGGCGTCGCGATTCACCCCGAGTGCGACGAAAAGCGCCTGCAGATCGAAGTTGCTGCCGCGCTGGCCATGCTGGCGCATGACCGGCTCCAATGTCGGAGCGCCGAGCGCATGGTCCACGGCGCCGATGGCCTCTTGCAGCGACCACACCTCGCACGCGTTGCCGCCCGCTTCGCGCAACGCCCGCAACCCCACCTCCAACCCGCGTTTGGGGTCGCGCTGGCGGGCGGCCACGTCCGCGACCAGGCACGCGATGGCGCCGCCCCAGTAGATGCCGCGAAAGTCGTCGGCCTTCTCCAGGCCGAACTCGGTGAATGCCGGCAAGCCCTGAGGCATCGACTTCGACAGCTCGCTCCAGAGCTCCACTTCGGTATAGAGGCCGGCTCGCACGCGGATGATGGGCTCGTAGTACGTGGCGAGCCCTTCATCCAACCACTTTCCCTCGTGGAAGAAGCTGGGGAAGCCCAGATGAAACAGCTCGTGGACCAAGATCCAGTCTGAATACAGGGCTTTGCGCGTGGCGTGCTGGCCCAGCAGCAAAGCGACGCCCGGCTCACTTTCCGGCAGGACTTTTCCGAACACGACCGAATCACGCCCGGGGGTTGGAATGAGTGTGACACTAGCGCGCGGTACCGGGAAAACGCCGTAGAAGTCGTGGACCGCCTTGGCCGAGGTCGTGATCCAGTCGTTCACGTCGTCGAACGATTGATCGAGCGCGCCGTCCAGCGCCGTCACTTCCAGGCGCGCGCCGTCGATGTCGAGCGTGCGCTGCGTGAGCTGACCGAACGCAAAGTAGGTGGCGACTGGGATTTCGTGCGCCATCAAGTGATAGCTGCCCGCCGCGGTGCCGCGCTTTAGCCCGACCGCCACGGACAACGCGGCCGGAGCATTCACCGTCACCGTCACCGGTATCTCGGTGGTGAGCGGCTCCGGCACCAAGAGCACGCTCGACATGGGCGCGACGAACGATGCGCCGACGCGCTCGGCCCGGTCGAAATCGTGGCCGTTGCCGGCCAGCTTGGCCAAGTCGACGTCGTAACTCAATCGCCCGTCGCGGCTGCCAAATTGCCCGGCTTTGCCAGGCGTATCGCTGTGCACGCTGCGCGCGGTGCGTCGCTCGGCAACTCGAAACGCCATCGGGCCGTCAGCGACGCAAGTCGCCTGCACCTGCGCGAGGCCCTGCGCGCTGAGCTCGACTTGGAACTCGCAGCTGCGAATGGTGGTGGCGCGGGCACGAGCGGCGTCTTGTGTGTGACAACCCTCGATCAGGCAGAGCATCGTCAGCAGGGCGCGTCGGCCCGCTGCCGCTCGCGTCACGCCGCGCCTTTGGCGCTGGGGGGTGGCGGTTCCGGCGTGGGTGCCGACCGCGCCATGCCCATCATGAAAGCTTGCGAAGCATACGGCATCGCCAAGCCTGGCAGCCCCAGCTTGGGCGCCAACTGACCGACGAGCCCGAACAGCAGCGCCAGCGTGCGCTCGACGTAGAAGTACCCTTCGGGATACTCCACGCTCTTCATGATTTGGCGCAGCCGTCCGCGCATCTGGTCGTAGCCCGACAGCTTCTCGATTTGCTCGCGGTCAATCTTGGAAAAGTCTTGGATTTTGACCGAGCCGAGCACGTTCAGGTATTCGCGCCCGACGCGCTTCAGCAGCTCGCGGTCGCCCCCCTCGGCGACGAAACCCATGCGCTCGAGGCCGGCCAGAATTTCGTCGTCGTTGCGCGCCATCACGCCCATCACCACGCTCTTCATGCCCTGCTGCAGCCGCTCGGTGACCTCTTCCACGGCGCCGTAGTCCAAAATGATCAGCTGAGGACCGGGGCGGACCAGGAAATTTCCCGGGTGGGGATCGGCGTGAAACACGCGATGTTGAAACAACATCGTGAAGTAGCAACCGACCAGCAGCTTGGCGACCGCTTCCGGCTCGACGCCGATGCCGGCCAGGGCGTCGCGGTCGTTGATCTTTACGCCGGTCTCGAACGACATCGACAGCACGCCCGCTTGCGTGAGGGCGGCGTCAATCTGCGGCACTACCACGTCGCTGCGGCCCGCGAAGATGACGCGCAGCCGTTCCATGTTCTGGCGCTCGTGCACGTAGTCGGTCTCGCGCGCCAGCATCGCCGACAGTTGTTCCAGCACCCGCTCCACGCGCGAAACCGGCAACAGCAAGCGCACGACCGGCAAAAGCGAGCGCAGCACGCCCAAGTCGATGCGCACCAGCCGCTCGATGCCCGGGTACAGCACCTTGACCGCGAGCGCGCGGCCGTCGCGCGCCGTAGCCCGGTGCACCTGCGCCAGCGACGCGGCCGCCACCGGCGTTTGCTCGAAGCTACCGAAGCGCCCGAGCGCGTCCGGACCGAACGCTTCTTCGAGGCGGCTTGCGATCTCGGTGAAGGGGCGCGCGGGCACCTTGTCTTGCAGTCGCGCGAGCGCTTCGCCGTACGCGGGGGGCAGGAACGTGCCGGTGACGCTCAGCACCTGCCCGGTCTTGATGAAGACTCCGCGCAGCTCCATGAAGCCGTTCGCCAATCGCTCGGCGTTCTTGCGATGAGCTCGTTCGAAGCGGCGACTACGGACACTGGCCGAGCTCCAGCGCGAAAACACCCACACCAGCGCATACGAGCCGATGATCGTCCAAAACAGCCGGAGTGCTCGAAGCGCGCGCAGCACGAGGGTGGCCGGAGCCTAGCAGCCGCGGCCGCCGGTGCCCCCGGAAAGCGTCGTCATTTCGAGGATTAAGGGCGTCTAACTTCCAGGACTTAAGCTGTTTGCCTCGGCAGCCGTTGTTCCCTGCTGAGCGAGAAGATGGCGGCCTTCGTAGGACTCGGCGAAACTCGTCCAAGGCGGCTCCAAGCATGAAGATCCTGCTAGCCGACGACGAGCCCATCGCCCGCACCATGCTCGAGCATTGGCTCGCAGGCTGGGGCTATGAGGTCACGCTCGCGCGCGACGGTGAGTCCGCTTTGCAGGCGCTCAAAGACGACAGCGAGCTTCGGCTGCTGGTCGTCGACTGGGTGATGCCGAAAAAGGACGGCATCGAGGTGTGTAAGGCGATCCGCAGCGGCCCCCAGGAGCCGTACGTGTACATCGTGCTGCTCACCGCCAAAGACGACAAGAGCGACATCATCGCCGGGCTGGACGCGGGGGCTGACGACTATTTGGTCAAGCCGTGCAACCCGCTCGAGCTCAAGGTGCGGCTGCGCGCCGGCCGGCGCGTGATCGAGCTGCAGGAGCAGTTGGTCAAAGCGCGCGAGAGCCTGCGCTTCGAGGCCATGCACGACTCGCTGACCGGGCTGCTCAATCGCGGGGCCGTGCTCGAGCAGCTCACCAAAGAGCTGGTGCGCGCGTCGCGTCGCGGCGCCCCCGTCTCGGTGTTGATGGGCGACCTCGACCACTTCAAGACCATCAACGACACGCACGGGCACGCCGCCGGCGACGCCGTGCTGCGTGAAGCCGCCCGGCGCATGAAAGCTGGCGTGCGAGCGTACGACTCCGTGGGACGCCTAGGCGGCGAAGAATTCATCGCGGTCTTGCCCGAGTGCGACGCCAAAACGGGCCTGAGCGTGGCGCAACGGCTGTGCCGTTCCTTGGCCGACGTGCCCACTCAATACAGTGGAACCCCCATCGCCCACAGCATCAGCATCGGTGTCGCCGCGACGGACCAATTCGGCAGCTCCCACGCCGACGAGCTGATCCGCGCCGCCGACGCCGCTCTCTACCGCGCCAAGCACGCCGGCCGCTCGCGCGCCCTGCTCGCCATCGAGCGCGAGTTCGAGCCCATCAAAGAAGTCAGCCAGACGTTGCCCGCTTCCATTCCGGCGGAATAGCGGCAGCCGCTCGCCGCCTATCACGTGGAAAAGCTTCGGGGATTCAACGATTCGTTCACGGCCGCGATAGCGCCGCGCTCGCTCTCCGTTGACCAGGGGGTTTTGCTGGGCGCCACGTCGCGACTTTGTCGAGCCGGGTGCGTTGTGCCTCGGGGGCTGGTCTCCAACTCGGCCAATTGCCCGGGAACGGCTGGCTCCCAACGTTGGCGCGCCGCTTGCTCTGGCGTTGGCTGAGGAGACTTACTCATGGCCGCTTCACGCTCTCGCTTCCGTTGTTTGCTGCCCACGCTGGTCGCGCTGTCGGTGGCGGGTGTCGCCGCGGCCGACGGGCGCGTCGAGGTAGCGACGGCCAGCGCGCCCGCCGGCACCGACGCTCGCCTCAAGCAAGCGCTGAGCGAGTCGGTCCGGTCGCAGATAGTCATGGCCGGTCTCGAGCCCAAGCTTCACGGCTACAGCATCTCGCCAGCGTTGATCCAATTGCGACGCTTCATCGAGCCGGGCCAGAAGCAGGCTCGCACGGTGTGCGTCGTCGAGCTCGGGCTCAACAATGCCCAGCAAGGCTTGGTCGCCAACGTTCGCGGCAACGCTTCCAGCGTCGGCGCGTCGCCACGCGCAACGCTCGACGCCGCCGCCCAAGCCGCCGTCCACCGCTTGCCCGAGACGTTGAGCGCGCTGCAAGACACTCGGCGTCCGCGCGTCGCCAGCCGCTGACCCGGGCCCACACGCGCATCATCCGCGAACGCACGGGCAGAGACGGGCGGGACAGGCCTGCCCACCAGCAAACGCCCGCCGATCCGGGCCGTGTGTCCGACTGTACTTGCCCGATCCGCTGTGGCACGCTCTACACCCCGTCGAGAGACGCTGGCCTTCTTGGCTGGCGTTTTGGGACCGCAGCGGTGGCACGTGACTAGCTGATCGAGAAAGCCATGAAAGTAGGCGTTCCGAAGGAAGTCAGGCGAGGCGAACGGCGCGTGGCGGCGACTCCCGAGACCGTCGGGCGCTTGCTGAAGTTGGGGTTCGAGGTGCTGGTCGAGAAGGACGCGGGCCTGGGTGCCGCGTTTCGCGACGAGGATTACGTGGCGCAAGGTGCGGCCATCGCCAGCTCCGTGCAGCAGATCTGGCAAGAGACGGATCTGGTGCTCAAGGTGCAGCCGCCGGAGCTCAACCCCGACCTGAACCAGCACGAAGCCGACTTGCTGCGCGAAGGCGGCAAGCTCATCAGCTTCATCTTTCCCGCCAAGAACCAGGAGCTGGTGGAGCGCTTGGCCAAGCGCAAGGCCACCGTGCTCGCCATCGATCAGGTGCCGCGCATCACGCGCGCCCAAAAGATGGACGCCTTGAGCTCGATGGCCAACATCGCCGGCTACCGGGCGGTCATCGAAGCGGCCAGCTTTTATGGCCGTTTTTTCACCGGACAGATGACGGCGGCCGGCAAGGTGCCGCCGGCGAAGATGATGGTGATCGGCGCGGGCGTGGCCGGCTTGGCCGCCATCGGCGCGGCGCGCGGCTTGGGCGCCATCGTGCGCGCGTTCGATACGCGGGCCGAGGTGCGCGAGCAGGTGCAGAGCATGGGCGCCGAGTTTCTCACCGTCAATCTGCAGGAAGACGGCAGCGGCGCCGGCGGCTACGCCAAAGAGATGAGCAAAGAGTTCATCGCCGCCGAGATGGCGCTGTTCGCGCAACAAGCGCGCGACGTCGACATCATCATCACGACCGCGCTCGTGCCCGGCAAGCCCGCGCCCGTGTTGATCACCGAGGACATGGTCCGGTCCATGCGCCAAGGCTCGGTCATCGTGGACATGGCGGCCGAGTCGGGCGGCAACTGCTCGCTCACTCAGCCGGGTCAAGTCATCGAGCAGCACGGCGTCACCATCATCGGTTACGTCGACTTGCCCAGCCGCCTGGCGCCGACCGCCAGTCAACTCTACGGCTCCAACCTCACGCATTTGTTGGCTGACATGGGCGGCGCCAAGAGCTTTCACATCGACTTGGAGGACGAGGTCGTACGCGGCGCGATCGTGCTGCGCGACGGGGAGCTGCTGTGGCCGCCGCCGCGCAAAGAAGCGCCCAAGCCGGTCGAGCGCAAAGAGCGCGCCGCCAGCGTGCCGCCTCCGCCGCCCCACAAAAAGGCCGAAGAACGTGGGGCGTCGCTGGCCGTGATCGCGGTTTCGCTCGGGGTGCTGTTGCTGGCGGGTGCGTTCGCTCCGCCGGTGTTCGTCGGGCATCTCACGGTGTTCGTGCTGGCGTGCTTCATCGGTTGGCAGGTGGTGTGGAACGTCACGCCCGCGTTGCACACCCCGCTGATGAGCGTCACCAACGCCGTGAGCGGCATCATCCTGGTCGGCGGCATGCTGCAGATTTCTGGCCCCATCCAATCACCAGTCACCATCCTCTCGGCAGTGGCGGTGCTGATCGCGACCATCAACATCGCCGGTGGCTTCCTGGTCACACAGCGCATGCTGAAGATGTTCCAGAGGTAGGCCTCTCCATGCTGACCCTTCATCGCATTGGGCTGCCAAATCGCAGCCCGCATCGCAGAAGCTTCCGTGCCGGCTCCAGGTCACCTCGCCCGATCCAAGAACGTTACCTCGAGTCTCGAGATTTGCGGGGAGCCGCTGATGATGGGCGCGCCCGCCGCCCTGATGAGATGAAACCGGCGCCGGAGGGGTGTTCCGAAGTCAAAAGTGAGCTCGGAACCGAACTCACTTTTCGAACGCTTGCAGTGACTCCGAGTCTCTTCCCAGGATGGAAGGAGCGGGGGTCGGGTTTTTTCGTCGTTCGAGCCGCCAACCACCGAACGGAAACTGCGCAAGCGCGTCGCGACGTTTCGCGTCTCGAAACCCCCAATTCTCGCCTCGCGGACCTCCCGTCCTCCCGTCCTCCCTGTGAAAATCTCGAGCCGCACAGGACTGCCCGAGTCCGCTACAAAAGCTTCTGCGATTTGGGCTGCGGATTGGCAGCCCCCTACCTGACGAAGGATCAGCTGCCATGACCATTCCCGCGAGCTTGATCACGGTCTCGTACCTGGTCGCCGGCGTGCTCTTCATTCTGAGCTTGGGCGGCCTGAGCACGCAGGTCACGGCGCGGCGCGGTAACGGCTTCGGCATCGTGGGCATGCTGTTGGCGGTCGCCATCACGGCGCTGGGACACGTTTCGAGCTTCGGGTTGTTGTCGGTGGCGATCGCGGTGGGGGCGGGCATCGGCGCGCTCTTGGCGTCGCGCGTCGAGATGACGGCGATGCCGGAGCTGGTCGCGGTGCTGCACAGCTTCGTCGGGCTCGCAGCGGTGTTGGTAGGCGTCGCCAGCTACTTGGGCGGCGCCGTTCCGCCCAGCCCGACCGAGGTGCTGCTGCACGAAATCGAGATTTTCGTCGGCATTTTCGTGGGTGCGCTCACCTTCACGGGCTCCATCATCGCGTTCTTCAAGCTGCGCGGCACCATTCGCAGCAAGCCCCTGTTGTTGCCCGGTCGCCACGCCTTGAACGCGGGGCTGCTCGCGGTTTGTGTGGTGCTCGCGCTCCACTACATCGGCGTGCCGATCGAGCAAGGGCTGCCGTCGTTGTTGATCATGACCGGCATCGCCGGCTTCATCGGCGTGCACATCGTCATGGCCATCGGCGGCGCCGACATGCCCGTCGTGGTGTCGATGTTGAACAGCTATTCCGGCTGGGCCGCGGCGGCGGCCGGCTTCATGCTGAGCAATGATCTGCTCATCATCACCGGCGCTCTGGTGGGCTCCAGCGGCGCCATCCTCAGCTACATCATGTGCAAGGCCATGAACCGCTCGTTCCTGAGCGTGATTTTCGGCGGTTTCGGTGCCGACGAAGGCGCCAAGCCGGCCAAAGCCGCCGGCCAGCCCGAGGGCGAGGTCACCAGCATCACGCCGGTCGACACTGCCAGCTTGCTGCGCTCCGCGAAGAACGTGGTGGTGGTGCCCGGCTACGGCATGGCGGTGGCCCACGCTCAGTATCCGCTGTTCGAGATCGCCGAGCTGTTGCGCAAACGCGGCGCGCGCGTCAGGTTCGCGATTCATCCGGTCGCTGGCCGCTTGCCCGGCCACATGAACGTGCTCTTGGCGGAAGCCAAGGTTCCGTACGACATCGTCCTCGAAATGGACGAAATCAACGAAGACTTCCCGGAGACCGACGTGGTCTTGGTCATCGGCGCCAACGACATCGTCAATCCCGGCGCCCTCGACGATACGTCCAGCCCCATCTACGGCATGCCCGTGCTCGAGGTTTGGAAAGCCAAGACGACCATCGTCATGAAACGCAGCATGGCTAGCGGTTACGCCGGCGTCGAAAATCCGCTCTTCTTCAAAGACGGCACGCGCATGCTGTTCGGTGACGCCAAAAAGAACGTCGACGCCATTTTGACCGATCTCCGCAGCGAAGGCAGCTCCGCCGCCGCCTGAGCCCGGCGCGCGCCCGCTCCGGCGTGGCCACCGCCGCCAGTTGCGGGTAAGAGGAGCCAGCTCCTTTGCTCGACAAACTGGGTAGCGAATTTCTTCTGCGTAACGCCGAGGCCGCCGCGGTCGCGGACGATCCGATTCACGTGCTGAATCCGGTCGAGCGCGCCGGTCTCCGGCGGGTGGCGCGCGGCGCCGTCACGCGCGCGGCGCTGGCCGGCGTCGTCAACGCCGTGCTCACCGGCCTCAGCGATCTGTACGCCGCGCACCTGTTCGGTCCGCTTCCCGACCATCCCTCACTGCCGGAACGAGCCCGCTATTGGGGCGTGTTCGGCACGGGTTTGATCGTCTTCGCGGTGCTCGAAATCTTGTACTTGGGTTGGGACGGCTTGCGCTCCGTCACCAGGCTTTCGGCGGTGGCCGGGCTCGAGCTGAGCAAAGACGACAACAAGGAAGTGGCGCTGGCGTTGGCGCGCGCAGCGCTCGAGCTGCCGAATCCGCCGGAAGCGGTGCTGGGCGTGAACCCGCACCGTGAAGCCAGCAAAGCGCAGCTCGTCGTTGCTTCGGCCGTGTACAAGCTCAAGATTTCCGTCACCAACTTCGTTTTCAAGCAGGTCATCCAACATGCGCTCCCGCGCTTGGCCACGCGCTATTTGCTGGCCTTTACCGCCGTTCCCATCAACGGCTTGTGGAACGGCCTCGTGTGTTGGTCGGTGCTGCGCGAAGCGCGCATCCGCGTGATGGGGCCGTCGGCGGCGCTGGACATGTTGAGCGCCGTGCTCGAAAACGAGCCCGAGCCGCGCCTCGAGCTCGTTACCGCGATTCATCGCGCGGTGGGCAGCGCCATCGTGCGCACGCGCGAGCTGCACCCCAATCACGTGGCCATCGTGCGCGCGGTCCGGCAACGCCTGGGTGAGCCGCCCGCCGGCATCGAGCTGGACGACTCGGACGTGTTCTTGAAGCAGCTGCCCGAGCTCGAGCCCGCGGAGCGGCGGGTGGTGTTGCGGGTGCTGGCGGTCGCGGCGATTTTGGACGGCCGCTTGGTGCGCCCGGAAAAGCGGCTGTTGGCCGAGGCGTACGCGGAGGCACAGCTGCCGTCTTGCCTCGGCCACGTCGAGAAGCTGCGCCGCGCCTTCGTGGCCGGCGACGTCATTTCGCGCGACGAGCTGTGGCGCGCCGCTATTTGACGAACGACTTGAGCGGCAGATTGCCGCCCTTGATGGCGGTGGCCACCAGACCCGCGACCGCGTTGGCGCCCACGCTCGAAAGATGCGTGCCGCTGTCGGCAAACAGCGCGGCCTTGCTGGGCACCGTCTTGTAGTAGTTGCGCGACAGCACCGTGAGGTCGATGTACGCGACGTTTTCGGTGGCGGCCAAGTCGCGGACCTGCTGATCGAGCCCGGCAAAGCCAGGGTCGGCGTCGGAGCCGCTGGAGCGCGAGACCGGCGTGAACAAGACGGGCGTCGCTTGCTTGTCGCGGGCGTCTTGCACGTATTTCATCAGGTTGGTTTTGTAGCTGGCCACCGCGTTGGCGTCTTTTTGGTCGTTGTGCCCAAACTGCACGAACACGTAGTCGCCCGCCTTCAGCGCGGCTTTGGCTTGAGTGAAGAACTTGCTGTAGAAGCCGCCCGCCGTCTCGCCGGAGTCGGCATAGTTGGCCACCGCCACGCCCGGCGAGAAGTATTGGGCCAGGGCCTGGGCCCAACCTGTTTCGTCGTCGTTCACGGCCGAGGTGTTGGTGCCGATCCAGTCGCACAGCGTGGAGTCACCGGCGACGAAGAGGGTGATGGCCTTGGGCGCGGAGCGAATGCCCAAGCCGCGCAACTGAGGCGAGCTGCCGTCGATCACCAAGTCCAAAATGTTGGACGGCGCGCTCTGGCCGCCGTCGTGCTTTTCCATCCGGACGTTGGCGGTGAAGCTCAAAAGCTCGTGCGCGCCGGCGGCGGTGGCGCGCGCGTCGCCGAAGTAGTGCCGCGTCTCGGCCGCGACTCGAGAATTGCCGGCGCTGGTGTCCGAGCCCAAGTCGACCGTCACGTCCCAATTGCCGTCGGGCGCGTCGAGGTGGCAAACGATCGGGTTGGTGCCCGTGCATTTTTGGCGGAGCGCCGGATCGATGGGCACCGAACCCGTACTGCCCGCGCTGCCTCCGCTGCCGCCACCCGACGAGCTAGTGCCAGCGCTGTTGCTGCCGCCGCTTCCGCTCGAGCCGCCGCCGACTGCCGTGCCGCCCGTCGAGGTGGAGCCGCCCTCCGCCGAGGAGCCCCCAACCGTGGTCCCGCCAGTGCCGCTGGCGCCGCCAGTTGCCGCGTTGGCGCCGGCGCTGCCGCTCGCTGAGCCCCCGGGCGCCATGCCGGCGGTATTCGAAACACCTCCACCCGCCCCG
>JBEQSW010000136.1:0-4607 GCA_040348565.1 Myxococcales bacterium
TTGGCGTCGGGCTTGTCCATCTTGTTGACGGCCACGACGATGGGCACGTTCGCCGCCTTGGCGTGAGCGATGGCCTCACGGGTCTGCGGCATCACGCCGTCGTCTGCCGCGACCACCAGCACGACCACGTCGGTCGTACGGGCGCCGCGAGCGCGCATGGCCGTGAAGGCTTCGTGGCCAGGCGTGTCGAGGAAGGTGATGAGCCCTTGCGGGGTCTGCACCGAGTAGGCGCCCATGTGCTGGGTGATGCCACCGGCTTCGCCGCTGACCACGTTGGCCTTGCGGATGCGGTCGAGCAGGCTGGTTTTGCCGTGATCGACGTGACCCATGACGGTGACGACCGGCGGACGGAGCAGCTTTTCCGCCGCGTCCTCGCCCTCGGCACCCTGCGCGGCGGTGATTTGATCTTCTTCGCTGACCGCGACGTCTTCGACTTCCCAGCCGAACTCGTTGGCGACGATCTTCGCCGTGTCGGCGTCGAGCGTGCTGTTGATGTTCACGCCGGTCATGCCCAGGCGCATGAGCTTCATCAACATCTCGGTCGACTTGATGCCCATCTTGCCGGCCAGCACTTGCAGGCCGACCGACTCCTCGATGCGCACGACCTTTTTGTGAGCCGAGCGCTCCTGAGTGAGGATGTTGCCGGGCGTCTTGGTGCGAGGCGGGCCGACGAAGCGACCGCCGCGCATACCAGGGCGCTGCGGGCCGCCGCGGAAGTTACCCTGCGGACCGCCGGGACGGCTCGGGCCACCCGGACCGCCCGGGCGCTGACCAAAGCCGGTGCCGGCCTTGGCGTCGTATTGCACGCGACGCGGCAGCGGGCCGGTGCGTTGCGGCATCGGCACGCCGGGGCGTCCGCCCCAAACGTCGATGCCCGTTTTCGGCGCCGTCGAAGGACGAGCCGCCGGAGCCGGGTTGGCGCCGGTGCCGGTAGAAGCGGGCGGAGGCGTCGGCGCGGCCGCCGCGACCGGAGCCGGCGCGGGTGCCGGCGGCGGAACCACGACGGGCGGAGCGGCTACGGCCGCCGGCGGAGGCGCGGGCGGAACCGCGTGACGCGGCTCCGACTTGGCCACTGGTGCAGGCGGAGGAGGAGCAACCTCGACCACCGGCGCGGGTGCCGGGGGCGGAGGTGGCGGAGCGGCCACGACCGGAGCCGCAACCGGCGGCGGAGGCGCGGGGGGCGCCGCAACCGGCGGCGAGATGAGAATCGGCGATGGCTCCGGGGGAGCTGGCGCGGGAGCCGCGACGGGTCGCGACTTCGCTTCGACCGGCGCCGGGGGCGGCGGCGCAACGCGCGGATGCGAAGGAGCCGAAGCTTCCTCGCGCACCGACTCGAGCGGAGCCGCGGATGCGACGGGCGAAGACGCTTCGGTGCGAGCACCGGAGCCGCCACCAGCCGCGCGCCGCTTCACGACGGTCGGGCGAATGCGCTCTTCCACCGTGCTCGGCGACTTGGCCTTTTCCAGATGTCGCTTCACGCGATCGACCACCTCGGGCCCAATCGCGCTCATGTGATTGCGCACGTCTGGCACACCCACAGACTGGAGGAGCGACACGAGGCTCTTGTTGTCCATGCCCAAATCACGAGCCACCTCGTACACACGCAGCTTAATCGTCATCCAACCTCCGTCAGTCTGTGCGCTCTTCCGGGCTCGTCGAGCTCGGACACCGAAATCATGCGGGAGACCTCTTGAGAGAGGTCCGGGGAAAGTAGGCCAACCAACGCCAGCTCGTCGCGCTTGAACGCTTTGCCGAGCTCGGCCTTGGTTTGAAACAGGCGAACGCGACCGCGTTGCCCGAGACGCAGCACCGGCGACAAGCTGGCCGAAGCCTTGGCGTCACCGGCCATCACCAGCAGCTCCACGCGACCGTCACGCTCGGCCTCTTCGAGCGCGGTGGTGCCAACCGCGGCCAGGCGCGCCCGCTGCGCTGCCTGCAGCAGCGAAACGGCCCGTCGCCCCGCCGCGTCGCGCAGCAGGCCGAGCAGCTCGGGCAAGGTCGTCGTCACTTTGGTCTTCAGGCCGCGGCTCAAACCGCCACGGACGGCATCGGCCAAGCAGGCCGCGCGCGGATGCACCCAGGCGCCGCGACCAAACGCGCCACCGGCCAGATCCGGCACGACCGCGCCGTCATCGCTGACGACCAGGCGCACCAGATCCTGCGGCGACCCGCTGGCTCGGCAACCGACGCACGTCCGAAGCGACGAGGACACTTGAGGGGCTAGCTCCGTCAGCGGTTCAGGCCTCTTCCGATGCCTGGCTAGGCGCGGCGGCAGCTTGAGCCGCGCGAGCGGCCGCGAGCTGAGCGCGGGTTTCTTCGATTTCGCGGGCTTCCGAGGTCAAGAAGTACTCGGCGCCCTGCTGGATTTGTCGAGCTTTCTTGATGCCGAGACCGGTGCGAATGGCCAGGCGGTCGGCGTCTTCACGGGCCAGGTCCGGCACCGTGCGGTAGCCGGCCTCTTCGAGTAGCTGAAGGGTGCGCAGGCCAACGCCCGGCACGAAGCGCAGTTTCTCGCGCTCGGTGAGCGGCTCGATCTGCGACGAAGCGCGCTGAATGCGCTCGCGACGCAGACGCTCGGTGGTGGCGTCGGCGGCGCGCTTGAGCTCGGCCGCGCGCTCCTCGGTCTCCACGCCTTCGATTTGCGCGAGCTCTTCGACGGCGGCTTCCGAGATTTCTTCCAGGGCGCGGAAGCCCAGACGGAAGATCGACTTGGCGAGGTTCTCGTCCACGCCGTCGATCTCCTTCAAGACCACCAGCGCTTCGTCCTCCATCTGCCGGAACTTGCTGTCGCTGATGATGTCGAGCTTCCAGCCGGTGAGCTGAGCCGCCAAGCGCACGTTCTGGCCCTTGCGGCCGATGGCCAGCGAGAGCTTCTCGTCCGGCACCACCAGCTCCATGCGGTGGTCCGACTCGTCGACGATCACCTTGTTCACCTCGGCCGGTTGAATGGCGTTGATGATGTAGCGCGCCGGATCCGGATCGAACGGCACGATGTCGATCTTTTCGCCGCGCAGCTCTTGCACCACGGCTTGCACGCGCGAGCCCTTGATGCCGACGCAAGCGCCGACCGGATCGACGTCCGAATCGCGAGTGGTGACGGCGATCTTGCTGCGCGAGCCCGGCTCGCGAGCAACCCCGACGATCTTGACGATTCCTTCGTAAATCTCCGGCACTTCGGCCTCGAACAGCTTGTCGACCAAGGTGGGCGACTGGCGGCTCAGGATGATCATCGGACCGCGCGACTCGCGGTCGATGTTCTTCACGAAGGCCACGATGCGGTCACCCGGGCGGTAGGTCTCGCGCGGAGTCTGCTCACGCGCCGGTAGCACGCCTTCGGTCTTGCCCAGATCGACGATCAGGTTGTGACCCTTCTCGAAGCGCCGGACGATGCCGCGGATCAGCTGACCCTGGCGGTCCTTGTACTCGTTGAAGATGATGTCGCGCTCGGCGTCGCGTACGCGCGAGAGCAGCACCTGCTTGGCAGTCTGAGCAGCGATGCGACCGAAGGCGCTGCGCGCTTGCTTCATGTCGAGGAGATCGCCGAACTCTTTGTCCTGTTGGCGCGCGCGCTCTGCGTCGCGGGGGTGCCAAAACACCTGAAAGCCCAGCTCTTCGCCCAGCTCGGCCTCGAGCCCATGCTCCTTGGCGGTCTCTAGATCGATCTCGCGTTCGAGCAGCTGCACGTCTTCGACGACGGTCATGTACTGGAACAGATCGATGTTGCCGCTCTCTTCGTTGAAGCGCGCTTCCAGCTCACGCGTCGGGCCGAACACGGCCTGCGCAGCCTTGAGGATCGCCGCCTCCATCGTCTCGATCAGGACCTTCTTGTCGATGCCCTTCTCTGCGGCGACCTGCTCCACGATGGAACCGAGATCCACTGCCATTCCGGCTGATGCTGCTGCCATCTCTACCTTCTCCGTGCAGACCGCTGTTCGCGGCCGTGTGGGCGGCGCGCGCCCGCGCCACCAGATCGGGAGCCACCGGACTTCCAATCGAAGACCAAGTGACCGTTGTCGATTTCGTCGAGCGAGAGCTCGACGAGCTCCCCCCGTTCGGACTGTATGACGACGCGTTTCTCGGGCGAAAGCCCGTGCAACGCGCCAATGACCGTGTACTCGCTGTTGCGAGGTTGCTTGAGCTTCAGCTTGGCGGCTTGGCCCGCGAAGCGCTCGTAGTCACTCAAGCTGTAGAGGGAGCGCTCGACCCCGGGCGAGCCAACCTCGAGCCGGTAGCGCTGCGGAATGCAATCGGCGACGTCGAGCGCGGCCGACAGCTCACGCGAAATGTCCGAGCAGAGCTCGAGCGTGATGCCGGCGCCCGGCATGCGCTCGCCCACCTTCTCCAGCGTCACCTCGAGCACCCAACCGCTGCGATCGGTCTTGAACACCAACTCCACCGCGTCGACCCGATGCGCTGCCAAAATAGGCTCCACCGCCGCGAGCACGCGCTCGCGGTCGAGACCTGGCAGTTTTTCGTGGGCGATGGCCATGCAGAAGGTGTCGCGCGAGGTGAACTGGGTCGGTGCGGGTAGCGCGGGCAAAAAAAAACGGACCCTCTAAGAAGAGCGGGTCCGAGGGATCCACCAAACTTGTGGGGCGCATAGTAGC
>JBEQSW010000160.1:0-5124 GCA_040348565.1 Myxococcales bacterium
ATGAGGAGTGAGGGGTTAGGGATTAGGCAGCGAAGGGGTCGAGGGAGAGAGAGGGTGTCGATTGCTCAGCAATCCCCGTCCGCCCAACTGCAGGCCCGCACGGTTGCGCCCTCGGGAGCTAGCCCCATGAGCGGCTAACCCCTAACCCCTAACCCCTCACTCCTCGACCCTAGGGATGAGGAGTGAGGGGTTAGGGATTAGGCAGCGAAGGGGCCGAGGAAGAGAGCGAGGGTGTCGATTGCTCAGCAATCCCCCTCGCCCCAACCGCAGGCCCGCTCGGCCGGGCCCTCGGGATCTAGCCCCATGAACGGCTAACCCCTAACCCCTCACTCCTCGACCCTAGGGATGAGGAGTGAGGGGTTAGGGATTAGGCAGCGAAGGGGTCGAGGGAGAGAGAGGGTGTCGATTGCTCAGCAATCCCCGTCCGCCCAACTGCAGGCCCGCACGGTTGCGCCCTCGGGAGCTAGCCCCATGAACGGCTAACCCCTAACCCCTAACTCCTCGACCCTAAAATAGCAGCTTGCCGCCTTGGCCGATGGCGGACATGGCGTGTTGCACGTAGTCGATGCGGATGCTGGGTGAGGCCAGTTGTTGGGAGAAGCCGCCCACGATGGTTTCCGGGCGTTTGCAGGCGTAGCAGCTGGCTTCGGACCACTGTGCGCGCAGCAGAAAGCCGAGCAAGTCTCGCAGCATGGCTTTGTCAGCGTCGACGTTCATGCCGCGCTTCAGCTTGATGGCGATGGCGGCGTCGAGCGCTTCCCCCATGCCCGCGGTGGCGGTGTTGCGCGGTGGGAACAGATCGGCCGCACCGAAGCCGAGGCCGCCCACGAAATTCGCTTCGCTGGTGTTGCGCGCGTTGGCCACCGAGCGCTGTCGCGAGGCGACGTAGTCGATGCACAGCTGCTCGTAGCTGTCGTTGCGATGGGAGCTGAGGGCGTGCCGCGCCGCCAGACAATGCCAGCCTTCCTCGAAGAAGTAGAAATCGCGCAGCGGTTTCGGCCAGTAGGGTCCGCCGTAAAAGGCCATGGCGCGATCGAGCGCACCCTTGAGTCGATCGCGACTGGGTAGAGGCTCGGCCGCGCTGCCCTTCAAGCTATCTAGCTGTTGCTCGAGCAACACTAGCGACAGCACGGCTTGGCCGGCCGCGTACAAGATCTCGTGCTCGCCCTGGCCGCGCCCGGCTTTGGCGTCGAAAGCCGGAAAAAAGCTGCCATTTTCCCGCTGCAAGCGCAGCATCAGCCGGCTCAGCTGGCCGATCAGGCGGTCGTTGTCGGGGCCGGCCAGGTCACGGCAGCGGAGCATGGCCAAAAGAGGCAAGGCGCTTTTGCCCAGCCCGAATTCGTTGCCATCGCTCAACGCGGACAACTCGCCGAAGCGCTGCTCGGTCGGAGCGAACGCCCCGAGCGCGCGTTGCACGGTGTTCTTCAAGTAGGGGCCGCGGCCCAGCTCACACAGCGCGTAGGTCGTACCGGCTTGCCGCGGCAGATTGAGCGTCGCTTTGTCTTCCACGCCGCTGCTCGGATCGATCGAATAGCGGAAGGTTCCGTCGGGCTCCTGGGCACGCACGATGTACTGTTGCGCCAGCATCACCGCTTCCGCGACGCCGAATGGGCTCAGTGCCGGCGGCGTGGTGCGAGTGCGCGTCAGCCGATGCACGCCGCCGCTGTCGGCGGCCAGCGACTCGGTCTCGATGCGCACGAAGCCGTTGATGCCCTGGCCGACTCGCTCCGCCGGTGAGCCCAGCGCCTGGCGCACCGCTTCGCTCGAGAAGCCGTAGCTGACGTCGGGGATGGATTTCAGCGGGTGATTCTCGGAAAAAGCGTCGCCGAGGGTGAGCTGCCAAGCGGGCAAGCACCGTTCTTCTTCGCACACGCCGTCGAGGCCGGGCCGCACTTCGAGCGCGTCCAGCAGCGGAAAGGTGCTGGAAAGTGGCTTGATGGCCTTCACCAAATCGAGCACCAGCGTCGTGCCCGAGCGCACTTCTTCGGAGAGCAGCCGGTCGAGGCGCTTCAGCAGCTCGCGCTGGGTTGCCCCCTGCAAGCACGCCGAGGTGGCCGCGCCACGCCGCGGAACGTAGGCCACCAGTAGCGTCAAACGCTCGGGCGTCGGTGGCCTTTTGCACTTCGCCGGTCCCGCGCCCGCCACCGTGCGCCGGCCACGCGCCGGCTCTTGCTTCGCTTGCTGTTCGAGCACGTCGCTCAGCGCGCTCGACAGCTGAGCGTCGGCCTGGCGCACCGGCTCGGCGTGGGCGGCGCTGCTGGCCAGCGGCAACGTGAGCACGCACAACGCGCCCAGCGCCGAGCCGCCGAGCCCCAACCGGCGTAGCGAACGGCTGCGGCGGGGCCAAGTGTGGAGCGCGCCCCAAACCGCGATCGGCAGCGTGAGCAGAGCCAGCACCAGCGCGGCGATCACGATGCCGCCCGCGACCGAGGGGCCGAGCCGCAAATAGAGCTTGCCCACGTAGATGGCGGCCGCCGCCATGGCCCAGCCGACACCCACGAACGCCAACGTCGAGGCGACGGACAGCGCACGCCAGGCCCAAATCAGCCACACGGGCCGCCGCAAAAGCGCCGTGACGGCCGTGCTCACGTGCAAAATCGCCAACAGCGTGCAGACCAGCGCGAAGGTCGTGCCCGAGCGCCAGGGCAGGGCGCTTGCGGCCCAAGCAAAGACGGCCGCGTGTCCCACGCACGTGACGGCAAGGCTGACGCGGGGCAGCGACGGTGACGGTTCGCTCATGGCGGGGCGCATTCTTCCGCCGGCTTCCGCCAGAGTTCCAGAGGAGAATGGACGCTTTTGAATCTTCGCGCTTGGAGAGCCTTGTTGCTTTCGCGCGCCAGCACTAAAAGGGCAGCGTTGGCCCCGCCGAACGGCAGAAAGCGCATCCTCATCGTCGAAGACGACGAGAGCATCTCCCTCGGTTTGCGGATGAACCTGGAGGCCGAAGGCTACGACGTGCAAGTCGCGGCCGACGGCGAGGAAGGCTTGACGCTGGCCGGCGGCGGCGGCGTCGATTTGGTCATTCTCGACGTCATGTTGCCGAAAATGAACGGCTTCGAGGTGGTGCGCCAGCTGCGCGCCAAGCACGCCACCGTGCCGGTCATCATGCTGAGCGCGCGCGGCGCCGAGATGGACAAAGTGATGGGCCTCGAGCTCGGCGCCGAGGACTACATCACCAAACCGTTCGGCTTGGCCGAGCTCTTGGCGCGGGTGAAGGCCGTGCTGCGTCGCGACGGCTTGAGCCGCAAGCGCGTCGAAGCCGTGGTCCAAGCCGGTGAGCTCACCATCGACTCGGGTACGCGCCAGGTCAGCCGCGCCGGGGCTCCCGTCGAGCTGACTGCCACCGAGTTCGACGTGCTCTGGTGCTTGGTCGAGGCTCAAGGTCGCGTGCTGTCACGCGAAGAAATCCTCACTCAGGTGTGGGGGGTCGGGCACCACGGCACGCTGCGCACCATCGACAATTTTTTGCTCCAGCTCCGCTCCAAGCTCGAAAAAGACTCGGCCGAGCCCGAGCATTTGCTCACGGTGCGCGGAGTCGGCTACCGCTTCAAGGTCTAGGCTTGCCCGCCGATTTCGCCTTTTGGCTTCGTATTGGCGGCGAGGGCCTTGGTAGGCGGGGTGGAGTTGCGGTAACTAAGCCGCCGTGGATCAGAACCTCCTCCGCTCCTATTTCGCGACCGTGTACGAGCTGCCCTCGGACAGCGGCGTGATTCGGGTCTCGCTCGATGGGGAAATCGTCAAAGATGTCACGAGCTTGCCGCCGCTTTTGCGCCAGCGCTTCGCGATTCTGACCGCCTACAACCCGCGCTCCATGCTCTTGCCCCGGCGCGTCAACGACACCCGACACCAGGTGCTGCGGGACCTACTGATCCTGGGTTGCTACCGGGTCGAGCACTGCGTGGGCTACGACGAGGAGCCGGAAGGGGTGTTTCGGGAGCCGGCGTGGGTGGTCCACGGCATCGCCCGGGAAGAGTCGATCCACTTCGGCCACACCTTTCGTCAAAACACCATCATCTACTGCCAGGATTCGCGTCCCGAGCTGATCGTGACCGACCCGACCTGCGACAGCATCGGCAAGACCTTTCAGGGGAACTGGCGGGTCCGGGTCTAATCTGTACAATGCTGCAAGTGGCTGCGAAAAGCTTTGCCCGCGTGCTGCTCGGGAGCGTCGTTTTGGGGGCCCCGTTTGCCCTCAGCGCTTACGCGGCAAGCTCGCTGGTAGAGCCGTTTACCCAGCGCGCGGTCGCGCTGCTCATGATGGGCACGGCGCCGTTGGCGGCTTCGCTTCCGGCCCCGGCCGAGCTCGGAACAGAGGAGCCGTCCGATGCGCCGAGCACCTCGAGCGAGCTAGTCTTCGACGCCGCCACGAAGTCGACCGCGCACCACGGCCCCAAGCCGGCGCCGAAAGCGAAGCCCGCGGCGTTGTTCGTTTCTGCCGCCACCGTGCTCAAGCTGGCGCAAAGCAACGCACGTCCTCGGGGTAGCTTCGTGGGCGCCACCGCGCAGCACCCGGCTGGCCTGCGCCTCACGGGCGTGGCCGCTCTCGGCATCGGCGTGCAAGACGGCGATATCTTGACCGAGGCGCTGGGCATCACGCCGCACGGCCCGGGTGAGATCATCGGCGCCATCATCGAGGCGCGCGCCAAGCAGGCCCGGTTTCTGAGCGGCACCCTGTGGCGGCAGGGCCAAAGCTTCAATCTCACGGTCGAACAACCGTACGTTCCCGCGCGCTCCCCGAGCTGAGGAAGAACGAGATCTCACCGGAAGCGGGGCGCTTGACGCTCCCCGCGCGTGCGGTAAGAGTCCCCGGAAATGGCTCGTACCGTGCACTGCGTGAAGCTCGACAAAGACCTCGATGGGTTGGAGAAGCCGCCGTTCCGAGGCGACCTCGGGCAGCGTGTCTTCGACACCGTGTCAGCGCAGGCTTGGAAGGGCTGGCTCGAGCACTCCAAGATGCTCATCAACGAGTACCGGCTCGATCTGACCAGCGAAAGCGGTCAGCGGCTGTGGATGACCGAGTGCGAAAAATACTTCTTCGGCGAAGGCAGCGCCGCTCCCGCCGAATTCAAAGCCGTCGAGTAGGCCTCGCTCAAGCCCGGCCGCTTCTGCCGGCAAGCTGCGGCT
>JBEQSW010000165.1:0-21943 GCA_040348565.1 Myxococcales bacterium
TGCGGGTGGCGGCGGTGACGATGCCGGTTGCTTGAGCCAGGATCGCCTCGGGAACCTCGCCGTAGCGGTTGCGGAAACGCAGCACGCCGAGCCCGAGGCGCGCGAACAAAGCTTCGTCGAGCGCCGCCCGGTCCGCGAAGGCGGTGAGCTCGTCTTCGGCGTAGCCGACGGTCGCCCCGAAACCGGTCAGTTGCTGAAACTGCGTCGACGTGTCGACTTGGACCTCCGAGCTGGGAGCGGCCGGCAAGCACATGCCCGCGGGCAATGATTGTCCGGCGCACGAGCTAGCGTTGGTGGTTTGCCCGGGCGGCAAGCACGCGGCGCCGTCGACCCCGGCACAGTCCGCATCGCTGGAGCAGGTGAGGGTGCACACGCCGCAAACGCAGCTGAGCGCCCCGCCGCACTCGCGATCGGTTTCGCACGTGCGGAGCCAATTGGTGTGGCTGTCGCCCTGCGGGCCCGGCGCGGGCGGGTCGCACGCCAAGGCCGAGGCTCCGAGAGCCAACGACAGCAGACCCGTCAGGATGCGTGAAGTCATGATTCCTCGTCCATGACCAGATACTGGCCGCAGTAAACGGTGACTTTATAGGTTTCGGCGGGGCGGTGCTGGCGATTGTACTCCGCGACCTCGTTCCAAAGCGGGACGACCTGGCTTCTGAGCGTCGACAGAAGCTTTCTGACCTCCTGCTCTTTCGGGTGGCCCGGCCACAAGTCGAACGACCAAGTCGTGCCGCCCACTTCGTCTTTGGCCGCCGAGACGTGCTTGCCGCTCACCACCTTGGCCGCCAGCGCGCTCAGCACCGCGCGGTGGTGATCGATCACCGCCGCCTCCCAGCCCGCGGCTTCGCCCACCGGAATCAAACACTGTTCGGTGGTGTAGTACACGCCGTCCGCGCGCGGCTCGACGCGCACTCGCTCTTCGCGTTGCAGTCGCGCGAGCGCGGCGTCGAGCGCCGGCTTGGCCAGCGGCAACAGCTCGCTCAAGCGCGCTTCTTGAAGCGGACCTTCGCGGTAGACTTGGACCCAAACCAGCGCCGCGTTGGTGGCTTCGGCGTCGGGGCTGGCGGAGGTGCCGAGCTGCTCCAGCTCGTCGTCGGTCGCGAGGCGGTAGCTGGTTTCTTGGCCCTTTCCGCTGCGGCACACCAGTCCGCTTTCGACTAAGTCGCTCAAGATGCTGCGCACCTTGAGCTCCTCGTCGTACTCGAAGTGTTGCAGCACCTCGCTGCGGGTGGCCGACTTCTGCTCACCCAAGAAGCTGTGAATGGCGCTCCACAGGGTGACGCCCCGGCGCGTGGCCGACTCGCTCAAGCGCTGCACCTTTTGCTGGTACGAGCGCAAGGCCAGGCCGAACATGTCGGCGATCACTTTCTTGCCGACACCTTGGTGCTCCAGCTCGCGCACGAGTGCGATGAAGACCTCGTCGGCCACGTGCGAAAGAGGCGAGCGAGCGCCGTCGGCAGTCGACAGCTGAGCGATGAGCACCATGGTCTGGCGCACGACGGCGTCGATCAGGACTTGTGCGTTCATGGGGTAGCGGCCGCGTGGATCACGCGCGCGAGTAAGAATTAGGACTCGCCCCGAGCGCGCACGCCACCGAAAAAAATAGCCTTCGAAACCCCAGGTGAGGATTTTCTCGCCTGGGGTGTGGAAAAGTCCGACCGACCGCTCCGTTCGGGCTCACCAAATCCTGGAACCGGTTCCAGGATTCCCGGCCTGGCGCAGGTCGGGCGGTGGGGGGCGCGTCACAGCCCTGGTACATGAGGCAGCTCGACAGCGTGTCGGTGTATCCGGCGACAGGGCGTCGTCATCGTCGCGCAGTGGTTACCGTGCTTGAGATCGCGCACCTGGTTTCGCGCAGAGCAAGGGCTCGACCGCGCCGCACAGCGACGCGGTCGACATCTCTGTCAACGATGTGGTTGCCGAAGTGCTGACGCTGACCACCCGGACCTTGGCGTCGACTGCCACAAGAGCGGAGCTGCTGCGTGCGCGCCTTACGCCTGCCCTGAGCGCGTGAGGCTTCGTAGCCGGACCTCGCATACCATGTGATTGCTCCGCACCGCCCGGTCTTCCTCACAACTCACAGCCTTCACTACTATGCTCGACCTGCTCCAATGAGCGTCGACGCCGCGCTCGCTGCGCGTTCTCAATAGGGTGAGAGCTCGGCGGAGACTTGTTGCCCCCCTGGGCGGTCCCGAGGCGCCACCTTCCGCCTCTTCAAAGCCGACGGGCGCGGCCTCGCTCCATTTACCCACGACGAGCTTGGGCTCGCAGGCGAGCGCGGCGACCCGAGCCGTCTCAGCGGTTAGGCCATCAAATTCCAATTCGGGCTGTCGTGTCGAACACCGGCTGTACGCCCGGCACGCTCAGCAGTGATTCAGTACACCCAAATAAATCCGGCTACGATTTCATGGGAGACGCCTGGTACATGGTAATCGGCCGGCTTTTGCATTGAACCGCCCTTGACGCGCAAAAAGGCGCGCTGGGGCTAGCGTTTTGCTGACGGAAGGCGCAGGCGCACCCCACTGCAGCGTACATGCGCCAAGGCGCGCGCGTTTGCCACTGGATACCCTCGTGACCAACAAACAACTCCTCCGCCCGTCCCTCTCCCGTGCTGCCTGTGGCACGGCACTTCTTGCCGGCTTCGCGCTCGTCGCGTGCAGCTCGGACAGCGGTCCTGATACGACCCCCAATCCGCCGACCGCTGGTTCGAGCGGAGCCGCGACTGCGGGCGGTGGCGCCGGACCTTCGCCGACTGCTGGGACTTCTACCGGAGGAACAACCAGCCCTGTAGGTGGCAGTGGCAGCGGGACGGGTGGCTCGGCGGCTGGCCAGACCTCGGCTGGGCAGAGCATGGGCGGCATGTCCGGCGGAAGCGGTGGCCTGGGCGGCACGGGCACCGGTGGTACCGGTGGCACCGCTGGCACCGGTGGCAGTAGTGGTGGCAGCGGCGGCGGTTCCGCGGGGGCCGGCGGTGGTAGCAACGTCGCGGCGAACCCCAGCGCCGGTTGTGGGAAGGCGAGTCCTCAAACAGGCAGCTCGGGGCAGCCCCTGAACGTGTCGGGTCACAACTACTACGTGAAGCTGCCGGCTAACTACAATGCGGCCACGCCTTACAAGGTGATGATCGTGTTCCCACCCACCGGTAACCCCATCACCTGGTCCGAGCAGAGCGCAGGTTACGAACAGGCCGCGCCAGACGCGATCCGCGTGTACACGCACATGTCCGTCGAGAGCTCGGGTTGGCAACCCAATGAAACGTCGTTCTTCAAGCCTCTCTACGACAAGATCACGGGCGACTATTGCATCGACAAAAACCGCGTCTTCGCCGGCGGCGAGAGCTCGGGGGGCGAGTTCGCTGGCTTCGTCGGCTGCGAAAATGGCGATCTTTTGCGCGGGGTGATTCCCAATGCCCCGAAGATGACCAGCTGGAAGATCGATCCCACGGCTCACACGTGCAAGGGCAACCCGACCGCCATCGTCTCTTGGAGCGAGAAGGACAACGTCTTGCAGCAGCCGGCTGGCTCAGCGTTCCGAGACTTCTATCGCACTCTCAACATGTGCCAGAACACATCGACGGCGGTCCAGGGCTATACTGACGCGCTGTCCAACTGCAAGATGTTCGACGGCTGCAAGGCAGGCAGCAATGTCTACTACTGCATGCACAGCGATCCGAACTACAGCAACACCTATCACGGCTGGCCGGGTTTCATGGCGAAGATGAGCTGGGGGGTATTCTCCAAGCTCTAGACGGGCGCGCTTCGCTTGCCGCCGCGGGGCGCCTCTCGCGAGATGGGCGCTCCGCCGCCGCCAGCGGCAGCGGATTTATTTGGGTGGACTGCATCTGATGCGAGGCGGACAGCTTGCCGAAGCGCGTGAGCGCGCGGTCGCTCCGCCGGGGCCGGAGGCCTGCGCCGGCTGTGATATGAAGAGCCGCTCATGCCTGCGCTGGAGGCTTCCGCTGTTGCTATGCCTCCGCGCCTGATGAGACCGTCGCGTCGCGCCTTGCTCGTCGTCGGCTACATGCTCGCGGTCGGCTGCGAGCCCAAGCTCGTAGTTGGCAAATGGAGCGGAGCCGAAGGCGGGACCACCACCAGCGGCGGCGGAGGCGCAGCCGGCGGCGGAGGCGCAGGCGCTGGAGGCGGAGGTGAAGCCGGAGGTGAAGCCGGAGCCGGACCGGTGGGTTGCGAGAATGCTGACGGTGGGACTGCAGTCGGCAGCATGACGCGCGTGCTCGAGCCGATCAGCCTGCCTTGGTCCACTGGTTTCGAGAACGGCTTTTGCGACTACGCCCCGGTGAATAGCTACTGCTACGCCGACCCTCGCGCCACTTTCCAGATCGTCACGGCTCCGGTGCACTCGGGCACGTCGGCGGCCGCCTTCAACATCGTCGTGGACGACGCGATGGACGGCACCCAAACTCGCTGCGTGCGACAAGGGACGTTGCCGGAGGCCGGCTACTACAGCGCCTATTTCTTCATACCGTCGGCGCCGACCGCGACCAACAACTGGAATCTGGTGCATTTTCAGGGCGGCCGAACCACCGGAGCGTTGCACGGCTTGTGGGACGTTTCGGTGAACGTGGACGCGGGAGGCGACCTGCACTTGTACGTCTTCGATTTTCTCCGATTCAGGACGCGACCGACGGTGGGCGTACCGGCGGTGCCGGTCGGCTCTTGGTTCCAGATCGAGGTGTATTTGAAGCGGGCCAACGACGCGACCGGAGAATTTGCCGTCTATCAAGATGGCGAGCTCGCCCTGCAGTTGACGGACCTCACCACCGACGACACCAGCTTCGGCCAATGGTACGTGGGAAACCTTGCCGATGCGCTCACGCCCGGTGAGTCCACCCTGTACGTGGACGACGTCGCCATGCGCGAAGCCCCATGAGGCACGTCGTCTCGCTGGTTTGCGTTGCCTTCGCGCTGACGACGCGGATGGTGAGGGCTCAAGAGCTGGCCGGTCCGGACTTGAGCTGGGAGGCGCCTGCCGGTTGTCCGCAGCTGAGCGACGTCCGCGCGCGCATCGACGCGATCGCGGGCTCGTCGGTCAAGCGTGAGACTCGGCTCCAAGCTCAAGGGCGCGTTACCAAAGAAGACAACCGGTTTCATCTGAAGCTGGTGGTGCGCGAAGGCGCGCTCACTGGTGAGCGCAACATCACCTCCGACTCGTGCGAAGATCTGGCCGGTGCCACCGCCGTAGCGCTCGGGCTGATGCTGCGCTCCGCGACGCCGCTCAGCGAGAGCGCCCTCAGCGGTGCCGACTCGCCCGACGCTTCCGGCACAACCAAGCCGCCGGCAGCTCCCGCCGCCCCGCCACCCTCCAATCCAGAGACTCCCGCCGCGCCCAGCCAACCGACCGCGTCGACGGGCTTTCGTTGGAGAGCGCTCGTGCGCCTACCCGCCGCCGTCGCCGACTTCGGACCACTGCCGAACCCGAACGTCGGCGTCGCCCTGGCGGCGGGAGGCCGCTTCGACCAGTGGCGCTTCCTGGTCGCGGGGCAGCTCTGGCTGAACCAAACCGTTCACGGTGGGGCTGACTTGCCGAGCTACAGCGCTCGCGTGCGACGCCAGACGGCGACCCTGACGCTGGGGCGCGCCTTCCGGTGGGGTAGCTTCGAGTTGGCTCCCTGTTTGGTGCTCGCGCTGGAGCGCATCGCGGCCCGTGGCGCTGGCGACGGCGTCGCGCCCAGCGAGGCCCAGGCGGTGTGGCTTTCGACCGGCGCGGCCTTTCAAGGCTCGCTCGCGCTGTCGAAGACACTCGCCATTTTTGCCGACGTCGGAGCGCGCGTGCAACTGTCGCGGCCCGTGATCGCCATCGACGGTCTGGGTGATCTGCGACAGCTCAGGCCAATCGGCTTGAGCTCCGGGCTCGGCCTCGAATGGTCTTTTTGAGCGCCGGAGTCAGGGCCCGATGCCGCACAGCTGTCGGGCGCGCGCCGCTTGCGGCGACGCCGACGCCAGCTTCGCGATCTCTCGCTCGGCTTCGGCGCGCCGACCCAAGGCGCACAGCGCTTGAGCTCGCGCGGCGCGCCGCTCTTCCGAAAGCAAACCCTTCGGAAACTTGCTCTGATGCTCGTTCAAAACTTTGAGCGCGTCGTCGGCTCGGCCGGTGCGTAGGGCGTTGGTCGCGCGCGAGAGCAACGTTACCTCTTCGTTCAAGCGATCGCTGGCGCGCTTGGTGGCGGCAGCCGCGGGCTCGACCGCTTGTGGGGACACCGCCGCCGCCGTAGGCGCCACGGCCGGCGTCGGCGCCGGTTCTTGAGCGGGCGCGGGCGTGTGCACGACGGCAGGGGGCACGCGGGGCGCAACCAGAGACGGCTCTTCGCTCCGCAAGCCGACGGCCAAGCCGCCCGCCGCCAGACCAAGCCCGACCGTCACTGCCGAGACCTTGACCCAAAGCGCGCTGAACGCGGTGGGCGCGGCGGCGGCATGACCCAGCATTGCGGCGTCGCCCAAGCGACCCCGCAATGCTTCGAAGATGCGTTCACGGTCGCTGTCCGAGGGACGAGCCGCCTTGGCTGCGCCACGCACCAGTTCCTGAGCTGCTTGGCTCAGATCGCTCATCGTAGCCCCTTTTCCGTTGGGCGTGCTGCCCTGCGGGCCAGGCCCGCTTCGAACGCTTGTCGCGCAGCGCGCAGCCGCGAGTAAGCCGTGTTGACTGGGATCTCGAGTGCCTCGGCGATTTCCGGAACGGTCATCTCTTCGAGCTCGGCGAGAAAAAACACTTCGCGCTTGGGCTCGTCGATCTCGGCGAGCAGGCTGGACAGCACGGCGAGCTGCGCGTTTTGCTCGGCCGCGTCGAGTGGCGTGGACCCCACCGCTGCGGCCGTCTCTTCCAGCCGGTCGCTTTGGACGCCGTCTGCTCGGCGAGCGCGTCGATGCCCGCTCACCGTGCGCCGCACGACGCCATAGACCCAGCTGCGCAGAGATTCGGGGCGCTGGACTGTGTGAAGCTTGGCGTGGATCACGATGAAGGCTTCCTGAACGACGTCGTCGATGCTGCCGGGACCGATACCGAGGTGCTTTACCGAGGACCAAACGAAAGCGAAGTAGCGCTGATAGATCTCGCTGAACGGAGGCAGATCCGCGCGCGGTGGACACACCTCCGCCGTGGCCCCAGCCGGGGGACTAGCCGCTAGGGCCAACGAATCCTGTCCGGCCATCGTCTCTCGCTTAGCAGTGGCTTTGCGCGCCGCGCTCCGTCAAAAAATCCGTTCGGGACCCATTGGTAGCGCCCGTCCAGCTGGATTTCCGCGGTGAACGAGCGGGCTGCCCCGCAATCCGGTCTTGGTGACTGCACAACCAAGCTGCGAATTCTGCCACACCGCCTGTCCTTGGGGGGGCGGAGTCAGCGTGGTGGGGGCGAGCGCATCCGTCTGGACCGGGGGCGCATTGAAGGTCTTGCGTCGAGGAGAGAACTGTGCATCAGCGGGGCGAGGTTTTTCTCGTCCGCGCGCTAGACGATTGCAGCAAGAGCGCGTGCGTTCGTGTTTTTTGATCGCTGATTGAAGCGACTCGCTGCTTTTATTAACGGAACGAATCGAACCTTTGCACTGCGCGTTCACATCCCATGAATGTTCAGCGAGCTCTTCTGATCGCCGCTCTACCCGTTTGTGTTGCTCTCGCAAGCTGCAGCGCTGACACTCCGAGTGGAGATGGTAGCAGCGATACCGCTGGTGCAACCAGTACGAGCGGCAGCGGCAGCGGCAGTGGCGGCACGGCGAGCGTCGTCGCTGGAGCGAGCTCGAGCGCGGGAAGCACCGCGCTCGGCGGCGCTGGCTCACCCGGCGCCAGCGGGGGGCCGAGCGGTGGCAGCAGCGCAGCAGGAACCGGCATGGCTACGGCGGGCACGGCGACCGCCGGCGGCGGCGGTGCGATTGCGGGCAGCGGCGGCAGCAGCGGCAGCGCCGGCAGTCCGACTGGCACGTCCTCCAGCGAAGACGATGGCGCTGGTTGCCCCGCCGTCAGCGTGCCCGACGCATCGACCGCCAACAGCAAGCTGCCCGATCCATTCAAGAAGCTCGATGGCACGCGCATGACCACGAAGGCGGAGTGGAAGTGTCGCCGTGAGGAGATCAAGCAAACAGCCGAAAAATACGTGTATGGCACGAAGCCCGCGAAGCCGGAAATGGTCTCGGGCACCGTCACTGACAAGACCATCACCGTCAAAGTGACCAACGGCGGCAAGAGCACGACCTTCACCGCTTCGGTCGCGCTGGCGGGCAGCTCCGGCAAGGGCGCGCCCGCGGTTTTGATTTACGACAGCGGCGGCTTCGGTGCGCCGCTCGACGCGGCCGTCCTCAAGAGCGAGGGCGTGGCGACCATCACCTACAACCCATACACGGTCGGCAAGGAAGGCACCGGTCGCGCCAACAAGCAGGGCGCCTTCTACGACGTCTACGGATCCAACAGCAGCACGGGTCTGTTGGTGGCGTGGGCTTGGGGCGTCAGCCGTATCATCGACGTGATCGCGCAATCGGACGGCAGCATTCTCAAGGCCGACGCGATTGGCGTCACCGGGTGCTCGCGCTTCGGCAAGGGGTCGTTCGTGGCCGGCGTCTTCGATCAGCGCGTCGCCCTGACCATGCCGATCGAGTCCGGGAGCGCCGGCGTGCCGATCTTCCGCGGCATCCCTGGCGAGGGCGCGCAGAGCCTGAGCAGCGCTTACACCGAGCAGCCTTGGCTGGGCGACGGCTTCAATCCGTTCACCAGCGGCGCCACCAAATTACCCATCGATACCCACGAAATGGTGGCAATGGTCGCCCCACGAGGCCTGTTCATCATGGACAATCCCTCCATCGCCAACCTGGGACCGAAGTCGGCGAGCGTGGCCGCGCTGGCTGGCGCCGAGGTGTACAAGGCGCTCGGAGCCGGTGACAACATTACCTATTACTCCGACGTGCAGAACGGTAACCACTGCTCGATGCGCCCGGAGTGGTCGGACCCACTGAAGAAGGCCGTCCAGAAATTTTTGACCAAGACTGGTAGTGCCCCCGGGGTGATGAAGATTGCCAGTAAGGCCAGCGGCAACTTGGCAGATTGGAAAGACTGGGAAACGCCCGCATTGAACTAAAGAGACGCCCATGCGCACGTCACTCAACCGGTCCTCGGGGGCGTCGGCGATGGAGCTCGAGCCCGCGCCGGTCGTGTCTTTCCAGGCGCTGTATGTCGATTGGCTCGACGACGTGCGAGGGTGGGTCCGCAGCTTGGGCGTCCCAGATGCCGACCGCGACGACCTGGTGCAGGACATCTTTCTCGTCGCCCATCGCCGGCTCTCGGACTTCGACGGCCGCAACGCCGCTGGTTGGCTCTACCAAATTGCGCGCCGAAAAGTGCGGGACCACCGCCGTCTCGTCTGGGTGGAGCATTTTTTCGGGCATGGCCGGGTGGCGCTGGCCGATGACACGCTGACGACCAGCGAGGGACCGCTCGAAGAGCTCGAGAGCAAACGGCAGCGTCTGCTCTTGGCATGGCTTTTGGACGGGCTCAGCGAGAACCAGCGCGCCGCGTTGCTGCTGTTCGAGCTCGAGGGACGGGGCGGCGCCGAGATTGCCCAAATGGTCGGGGTTCCGGTGAAGACGGTGTGGCTGTGGCTGCACCGGGCTCGCAAGATGCTGAGCTTGCGAGCCGCCAAGCTGCGCTCGTTGGACCGGCGCACGTTGCCGGCGAAGCCTGGTCGAAAGTTGATAGGGAACCCGCGCGTTCCGTCACTCCTTCAATGGCGTGACTCATCTCCCTGCTGCTAGAGCCACTGCGCCAAAATCATCGTCCTCGTCGCCGTTCAACACCCTGTACGCCGATTGGTTCGAGAGCGTCTCGCGTTGGGTGCAAGCCTTGGGCGTGCCGTTGGCCGACTGCGCGGACGTCGTGCAGGAGGTCTTTCTCGTCGCCCATCGCCGGCTGGCCCAGTTCGACGGTGAGAACCCTGCGGGTTGGTTGTTTCAAATCGCCCGCCGCAAAGTGCGTGACCATCGGCGCTTGGTTTGGGTCGAGCATTTCTTCGGTCACCGGCGCGTGCCGGTCGCAGAGTCCGTGCTCACCACCACCCGCGGTCCGTTCGAGGAGCTGGTCACCAAGCGTCGGCAACAGTTGCTCGTGCGCTCGTTGGGCCGCCTCGACGAGAAGCAGCGCGCCGCGTTCGTCCAGTTCGAGATCGAGGGCCGTCGGGGCGCCGAAATTGCCCAAATGGCCGGAGTTCCGCTGAGCACGGTGTGGCTGCGTCTACATCGGGCGCGCAAGGCCTTGCACCAACGTGGCGCGCGCGGTGCCGAGTCGAGCGCGCGTTTCTAGGGCGCGAAGAGAGATAGGTCGACGGCCTCGCCCATCTTTTGGTAGCCGGCCGCGGACGGGTGCAGGTGGTCGCCGCTGTCGTACGCGGCCAGGAGCTGGTCGGGCGTGGCGGGATCGCGCACGGCTGCGTCCAGATCGATCACCGCGTCGAAGGCCTTACTGGTGCGAATCCAGTCGTTCACGGCCTTGCGCGTGCTCTCCCCGACGGCGTAGGACGAGCCCGCGATGGGCAAGATCGGCACGCCGTACGCGCGCATGTTGGCGGCGTGAGCCTTGCTGATGAAGGTTCCGTATGCGTCCTTGAGACCGCTCGTCACGTCCGCGCCTCCGCCCAAATCGTTGACGCCTTCGAGCACGATCAACCAGCGCGCTCCACTCTGCTGAGTGACGTCGTGATCGAAGCGTTGCAGCGCCGTCGGGCCGAGCCCCTCCGACAAGATGGCGTTGCCGCCGATGCCCATGTTGAGCACTCCCAGCTTGGATGTGGCGGCGTTGGCTTGCAGCCGTTTGGCCAAGATGTCGGGCCAGCGGTTGTTTTTGTCGGTGGTCGAGCCCCTGCCATCGGTGATGGAGTCGCCCAGCACCACGATGGCAGCGCTGGCCGCATCGGCCATCACGTCCAAGCCGGTGATGAAGTACCAATGCTCGGCCTTCACCCCCGAGGCCAAGCTGGCCGTCGACACCGCGTCGCCGGTTTGCAGGAACGAAGTGGTGCGAGAGCCGGGGTGGCCGGTCACGTCGCCGGTCTGAGACGTGAAGCGGATCGACACCGCAAGATCGGAGAGCGCGGCCAGATTGAAGGCGAGCGAGTCCGAAAAAGCCGCTTTGCCTGCGGCCAAGGTGAGCGAGGGCATACCGTCGAAGCTCAAGGCTTTGTCGGTGGCGGCGTCGATGGCGCCGCCGCCCTTGGAAACGGCTACGTGCACCGAGCTCATGGTCACGGGGCTCGTGCCGTACTCGTTCGACAGGCGCAGACGCAGCTGGGTGCCGCCGATGCTCACGTGGATCATCTGGCGCAGGGTGTTGCCGGCGAGGCCCGGCGAGGGGGGCAGGTTGGCCTGCTCGGTCGTTTGTGGCGCACAGGCCCAGGTGCCGACCCAATGGCTCGTACCGCTCGCGCCGCCGCCGCCGCTGCCGCCGCCGCCACTGCTCGTGCCTGCGGTTGCTGCCCCGCCGGTGCCCGCCTGGGCGCTGCCGCCGTTGCTGCTGCCGCCGGTCGCGTTGCCGCCGGTCGTGCTCCCGCCGGCCCCTGCCTGAGCCACACCGCCCGCGTTGGACGTACCGGCCGTCATCTGTTGATTGCCGCCACCGGCCACGCTGCTGCCGCCGGTTGCGTTGCCGCCGGTTGCGCTACCGCCGTTGCCGTTGCCGGCGGTGCCGGTCGGGCTCCCTGGCTCGGCCGGACTGGCGCTGGAACAGGCGCCGAAGACGAGAGTGGCAACCACCAAAAGAAATTTCGGCGTCATGCGCTGGCGAGCCCTCAGGGCAAAACGGCGGGCGATGGCGTGCCGGTGTAGACCGCGGTGCAGCGCGGCTTCTTCACGTCCGGCGGACAATTGAGGCCCTGGTAGTAGCTCAGAGACTGCGCGATCGGCGCGTAGCCCGCCGGAACCGCCAGCTTCGACACCGACGCAAAGTAGGCGAGGCTGGCATCGCGCCACCAGCGCGCTTCGTAGTGCTGAATCTCGAGGAACTTGGTCACGTCGTCGAAGCGTTGTCCGTCGATGCGATCCTTCACGGTCGCCCACGACGTGCGCATGGTCGCCACGTCGTCCACGCCCTGACTGTAGCGATGCACGAGCTCGGCCCAAACCGTGCGCCCCGTGCTCAGCTTCTCTTGCCAGCCCACATGCTGAAAGAACAGGAGCACGTCTTCGGGCACCGTGTCGCGCTTGCCCAAGGTGTCTTTGAGTGGCGCAAAGTACTGCCCGACCGCGTTGCTGCCGGAGGCGCTGCGGTCGAAGCCGATGCCTTGGGCGTCGGCCTTGTGGTAGTAGGTCGGGTTCCACTCGAGGCGCGTCTGATTGTTCACCCACGCGCCCGGCCCGTAGTGGTGGTCCGACGCCATGATGTGGGCCAGCCCCAACGGCGTCATGTAGTTCACCAGCGCCGCGCGTGACTTCATCATCACCTCGACGACCGGCGTCACTACCAGGGGGTCGTTCGAGAACGTCTGGCGAACCCACTCATCGGCCACGGTTTTGGCTGAAATATCCGGGTTCCAAGCCATGCGACCGAACACGTACCAGTTGGCTTGATTGAAGTGAGAGCCGGTCCAATTGGCGTCGTCGCCCACGTTGGCCACGCCGGCCATGGCCGTGATCGTGTATTTCTGCGCGGAGCCGTCGATGATCTTGGCGACCGTGGTTCCGGCACCCGCGGCGTAGGTGTCGGACTTCAGCAGTTCTTCGTACAGTGGCCCGAGGTAGGCCAAGTGCGTGTCCTGGCCCAAGTACTCTTTGGTGACCTGCACCTCGAGCGCGAGCGGCGTGCTGGGCATGGCCCCGAACAGGGGCGAGAACGGCTCGCGCGGCTGAAAGTCGAGCGGCCCATTTTTCACCTGCAAGAGGACGTTGGCCTTGAACTTACCGTCGAGGGGCTTGAACTCTTCGTAAGCTTGCTTGATGCGATCGGGCGGGCTGGTGTCCGAATAGACGAACGCGCGCCACATCACCACGCCGCCGTGCGGGGCCAGCGCGTCGGCCAACACGTTCGCGCCTTCGGCGTGGGTGCGGTTGTAGTCTTGCGGGCCCGGCTGACCCTCCGAGTTGGCTTTGACCAGAAAGCCGCCAAAGTCCGGGATTTGCCCGTAAATTTCGGTGGCTTTGTCCGCCCACCACTGCTTGACGCTGGCGTTGTTCGGGTCGGCGGTGCTCAAGCCACCGACCTCGATGGGCGCGCTGAAGCGAGCGGTCAGGTAGACCTTGATGCCGTAGGGCCGAAAGACATCGGCCAAAGCCTTCACTTTGGAGATGTACGAGGCCGTGAGGACCTGTGCATTCGCGTTCACGTTGGTGAGCACGGTGCCGTTGATGCCGATGGACGCGTTGGCGCGGGCGTAGTCCGTGTAGCGTGGCGACAGCGTGCCGGGTAGGGCGCTCCAGTCCCACAACGACTTGCCGGCGTAGCCGCGCTCGACCGTGCGATCGAGGTTGTCCCAATGATCGAGCACGCGCAGCTTGATGCGCGGCGAGCCGCTCAACGCCAGGGTCTCGAGCGAGCTGTGCGTTTGCAGGTGCCGGAGCAGAGCGAAGCTGCCGTACAGCACGCCGACCTCGGTGTTGCCGGCGACCGCGATCACCGACTGACCGGCGACGTCGGCTTTCTCGACCAGATAGCCCTCGGGGCCGAGCGCCGTGAGACGCTGCGCCAACGGCAAGCCGGCGATCAGCGGCGACGTCGTGGGAGTGCCGATGACCACCGCGCCCGCGCCCTGGACGGCCGTGCCGGCGGTGACCTTCGCGCCCGTCAGGCCGCTCAGCCCGTCCACCAGCTCGCTCTTGGCGATGCCGATGCTGGCTCCGCCTCCTTCACTGACCACGAGCTTGAGCGCCGCCTGATACTCGGCCAATCGCCCCGGGATGGGGACTTGCGGATAGCGCAGCCACAGCTTGGCCCCGGTCTCGTTGGGTAGGGTGCCCGGCAATGGGTAGGTTTCGTCCGAGCCGGGTTTGCCGGCGCTGGTTTCGGCGCCCCCAGTGTTGCTGACGGCGCCTCCGCTGGCGCCGCCGACGGCCTCGCCCCCGCTGCCGCCAACGGTGCTGCCGTTACCGGACACGCTGGTATTTCCGGCGGTCGAGGCGGCGCCGCCTTGGCTGCTGCTGGTGCCAGCGCCGGCGATGAAGGACCCGCCCACCGCCGCCCCGCCCGTGCCGGGGTGCTGGCCGGTAGAAGAGCACGCGCCAGCCGCGCCAAGCGCCAAGACGCCGGCGAAGGCCCAAACCGCCCGCGCAAGGGAAACAGTCTTAAAAATCATGGCCCGACCGCCTACGCAGTGCGCGCGACGCGGGCCATCCGTCACGAAAACGCCTACTCGGAGATTATGTGGCGGAAATGGCGGCGAGGCCGCCGGACCCCGACCCTTGGCCGAAGTTCGTGGTCCAGGTCGTCTTGTCCTTCACCGCGGCGGCGATCAGCGTGTTGAACAATTTGTTGTTCGTGCTGTTGGCGGCGTCCACGAAGGCGCCCTGTTTGAGGGCCCCGCCGCCGTCGCCCGCGATGATGTGCGGCACGTTCTTGAAGGAGTGCGACGGACCGTCGGCGACGTGGTTCGTCCACATGATGAACGATTTGTCGAACAGGCCACGCGCTTTGAATTGGTCCAGGCCGTGGAGCAGCGTCTTCATGCGCAGAACGTCGATTTCGGCGTGCGCCATCTCGGCCGTCGGGTTCGAGCCCGTTTGGGAGTCGGACTGCACGCGGTGGCTGATGTGATGAAACGGCCAACCCAGGCTGGCGTTGGACGGCACGTCGTACTTGGTGGCGTCGGTGCCGTCGCCGTGTTGCAGGGTGGCGACGCGGTTGAAGTTGCAGGCGAAGGCCAATGCCACCAGCTCCAGGTGCAGCTTCGCTACGTCCTCGATCATGCCGTTGGTTTTGAAGGCCAAGCCGCCCATCAACGCTTCGATCTGCGAGGTGGCCAAGCCGTCCTTGGTGCAAGCCGCGCCCATCTGACCCATCGTGACCTCGGTGTCGCGGATGGCGTCGAAGTGCTGTTGCAACCGCTGCCGATCGTCACTGCTGAGCGACGAGGAGCTGAGCAGGCCCTTCAGCTCGTTGCGCACCAAGTCATTCACGCTCTTGCGGCTGGAGATGAGCTCCGCGGCCATGGGATCGGGCGTGGTCGTGCCGGTACCCGAGGCGGTGGTGAGGCCCACGAGCTTGCTGTACAGCGTGTACGGGTTGTCGTCGGCCGAGCGGACCTGCCCGGAGCCTGAACCCTTGAAGGAAATGCGCTCGGCGATGTAGCCGTTCTTGCGGTTGCCAGCGTACAGCGTCAGCGGGTCCGCGCCGTTGGCGTTGACGGCTTGCGAAATCACCATGTCCGCGGAAATGCCGGTCGAGTACGCGGTGCTACCGCCGCCGCCGGCCGGCGCGGCCGTGAGCGATTGGCACAAGCCCTGAGCGTGACCGCAATTGGTGGGGCCGCCCATCGGGAAGTTCAGGTTCTTGATGAACAGCAGGTTCGCGGCATGGGGCGACAGCACGCTGGTCGCCTTGTCGGTCATGGCGGCGAGACCAGCCGTGGTCAGGGCGCCGGTCGCGCTCGGGAAAAACTTGCTTTGCACGACGCCGCAGGCCGCGACGATGAACAGGCTGAACACCGGCGTTGCGTCCGCGGCCCAGGCCGAGCGGTCCGGCATGCCTTCCAAGAACGGCAGGCCGATGGCTACCGCGCCCGCGCGCAAGAAGGCGCGACGGTTGACGGGCGTGCGGCGCGTGAACGGCAGCGGGGAGAACGAACTGCCGAGCGGCGTGGAACGGTCGTGACTCACTGTGCACCTCCGAGGTGGGTCCGGAAAGCGTCGCTCTTGGCCAGCTCGATCATGATCTGCTTGATCGAGCCGGTGTCGCCGCGGCTCACGCTGGCGAGCGTGGTCAACCAGGGCATGTCGGACGAGACGATGTCGCGTTGCAAGGCGAAGCTCGCGATCTTCTTTGCGTAACACAAGTGCGCCTGCTCGCTGCCGGCGATGGCTTGCATCAGCTCGACGTTGTCGGCAAACGACTTGGCCCCTTCGTTGAACGTGTAGGAGCCGCTGCTGTCGATGGCCAAACCGCCGTTTTCGGTGTCGCGGTATTGCCCCATGCCGTCGAAGTGCTCGAAGGCAAAACCGAGCGGGTTGATCATGTTGTTGTGGCAGGCCGCGCCGCAGCCCGAGGTGAGCGTGTCGATGCGCTGGCGATTGGTTTGGCCCGGCTGAAGCGCCGGTACGGGCGGAATGATGATCGCCGGCGGGCCCAGCGGAGCGCACAGCACGTCCAGGTTCAGGCTCACCCCGCGATGAATGGAATCCGCCTCTTCGTTGAAGGCGTTCAGCGTCAAGTACGGCAACTGCGAGAAGTAGCCGGCGCGTTTGGCGCCCAAGTCCACCTCCACGTAGCCGCTGCCGCCGGCGACGCCGTACAGCGCGGCCATGCCCGGACCGACGAAGCCGTGCGTCGACGTCAAGATGTCGTGCAGACCCAGGCCCTGCGAGAAGATCTTGTCGAAGAACAGGAACGAGCTCTCTTGGTACTCGGCGTTCAACGACTCTTTGTAGCTTGGCACGTTGAGCTTGCTGATCTGCGAGTAGCGATCGAAGTGCAGAAGCTCGCGGTGAAATTCGCGCATGATGGCGGTGGCGCCGGTCTCGCTCATCATCGTGGATGCTTCGGCCGCTACCGCCTCGGCGCTGGTCAGCGTTTCGGCGCTGTCGAGCAGCGTGTCGGTGGGCGTGCTGCCGCGCAGCCACAGAGATAGCTTGGCCGCGACTTCGTAGCCGCTGAGCGGCGCGCCCTTGGCCGCCATCTCGCTGCGATACAGAAACTCCGGCGACTGCAGCAGCCCGCGGATGACGAGCGCCGCGCCCTTGGCGAACGTGCTCTTGGTGCCGGACATGGCGGTGCCGGCCGTAAACAGGGTGGCGTAGGTGGCGGTCTCGGCGTCGGTGAGCGGCCGTCGGTAGGCGCGCCGGCCCACCGTCTTGATGAAGCCGGCGCTGTCGGTGCCCGGGTACACGGCTGCGAGCGCCGCGTCCGAGGAAGTGACCTGTTCCGCCAGCTTTTCTGCTGCGATTTGGTAGTCACCCCACCCGCGCTGGTTGACGTCCAACAACAGCTCGTTGTTCGAAAAGTCCGTCGTGCCCGAGACCGGCTCTTGAAAGTTTTTTTCGAGCCCCGACGGCTGGGCCAGCTTCAGCACCTCTTGCACGCTTTTCGCCCATTGCTCGTTGGTGAGACGGACGAAACGGAAGTACTTGGGAGCCCCCGGTAGATCGATGCCCATCGCGACGGTCGAGCTGCCGCCGTCGGTGCTGGTGCTGCCCGCGCCATTGCCGTTACCGCTGCTGTTGCTGCCCGGCCCACCGCCGGTCGCGGTCGAGCTGCCACCCACATTGGAGCCGGGGCCAGGGCCCGTCGCGCCGTCGCCGCCGTTGCCGTTGCCGCCTGCGGTTGCGCTGCAGCCCGCGACGACCGCGAGCGCCACCAGCGACAAGCCCCCCACGCCGAAGCCGAGCTGGCCTCCAATCACGGGCTGAGATCGGTTCCAGCCCGAACGACTTTTTTTCTGCATCTGGGAATCCCTCAACACCGCTCGTCATGCAGTGACGAGCTCGCATTGCTTCCGTCACCAAAACGCGCGGCGCCGCAGCCCTGATTGGAGTGTGCGGAAATGAAGCTGGATCCTCCATGGGCGGCTTCGCGTTGGCGACCTACAGTCGGTTTGGGTGGATGATTTTTTTGTCGATCCAATCAGCCGGCTCGACCCATTGAGCAGGCATGCCTGGTCCCAGCCTCAGCCTCGTTCCGGCCGCGTTGCCCGGCCTGGCGACGGCGGAGGCGGCGCACGCCGTGGCCGGGGCAATGGCTCCGGCTGATCCGCGCTTGCGGGAGACGGTGCAGCGGCACCTGGATCTGGTGTGGCGGGTCCTGCGCAGAGGTGGGCTATTTCCGGCCGACGCCGAGGACGCCTGCCAGGACGTGTTCTGGATCCTGGCCCAGCGCTACGAGGACGTGCCCGAAGCGGCCCAGCGCTCGTTTCTGGTCTCGACTGCGCTTCGCGTCGCGGCTGATCGGCGACGCTCGAAGTGGCACTCGACGGTCGATACCGGGCTCGAAGTGGACGAACGGGTAAGCCTGGCGCCGCTTGCCGACGAGCAGCTCGAGCTGAGCCGCGCGGCTCGGCTGCTGGACCGCGCCTTGGCCTCGCTATCGGACGACGAGCGCGCCATCTACATTTTGGCCGAGCTGGAGCAGCTGAGCCGCACCGAGGTAGCGGAGGCATTGGCGATTCCGCCGGGGACGGTGGCATCGCGCCTGCGCCGCGCGCGCGAAAGCTTCGACGCGGCTTTGCGCCGGCTACTGCGGGGAGGTCGCCGGTGAGCGACGACGAGGCGCCGCTGCGAGAGCAGCTGAAGGCCGCCGCCAACGCCGACAAGCCGCCCGCTCAGCTGGCCGAGCGCGTGGTGGCGAACCTTGCTTACCGGGCGCGTTTGGAAGCGCCGTTCGTTGCCCAGGCGCGCGCGCGCCGGTTGCGACTGGTGGCGATGGGCGCTGCCGCCTTGGCTGCCGCCGCCGCGGTTTGGATGTCCACGCACTCGCCGCCGCCGGATCGCATCGCCGCCGAGCTGGCTCGCGACAAGCCCGCCAACGGCTCCCCGCCGGCCAGGATCGCCGCGTCGTCGTCGGCGGCGGTGGCGGCGCCGGCCAAAGTCGCAGATCCGTGCCGCGAGCGAGCCGTAGCCGTCGGCAAGTCGCCGTTACTCGACGATTTCGAGGATGGCGACGACGGTCTTGCGCCGCTCGAGCAGCGCGCCGGGTTTTGGCGCTGGGCGCGTGAAAGCGACGCTCCCGGAACCGCGCCCGCGCTCATACCCGTGCCGCGAGCCGAGCCGAGCGCGCGCAACAAGCTGGCGCTGCACGTGAAGGGCGGCACCTTGCTCGACTGGGGCGCGACGGTCGAAGTCAACTTTAGTCCTCCTTGCTACGACGCGAGCGCCTACGGAGGCATCAAGCTGCAAGCGCGCGGGCCCGGGCGCATCTACGTCGCGCTGCGCGAAGTCGGCGTCATTCCATTGGCCGAAGGCGGCACGTGCGAGCGCGACTGCCACAACCCGCACGTGGCCAAGATCGAGCTGTCGCGAGAGTGGCGGAGCTACGAATTTCGCTGGGCCGACCTGCGTCAACGCGGCCTGTCCACACCGCCACTCGATCCAAGCCGCCTGCACAGCGTCGCGTTCTTGATTCGACCCGAAGACACGCCGTACGACGTTTGGCTCGACGACGTGCGCTTCTTGGTGAAAGGCTCGTGATGGCGGCGGACGTCTACTTGTTCGGCATGACCGTGCTGTCCACGATTCACCGTTGCGCGTCGGCGCTGCCGCTGGCCGGCGGCTACGCCGAAATTGGCGAAACCTACGTTTGCCCGGGCGGCGAAGCGATGAACGCGGCCATGCTGCTGTCCGGGCTCGGGTTGAGCACGGCGCTCGGCGGTCCGCACTGGGGCGTCGAGACACGCGAAGGGCTGGGCCGCTACGCTGAACGCTACGGCATCGACGTCAGCGGGGTCGGCTTCGACGCCGGCTTTGCCGGCGTTCGTGATGTGGTGCTGGTGGGCGGCCAGGAGCGCGCGGTGCTCGGCTGGTTCGGACGCTATTTCTCGGCGACGGAACGTCGTTGGGGCGAGCCCGACGCCGAGGCCATCGCGGCCTCGCGCATCGTGGCCATCGATCCGTTCTTTCCGCGCAGCTCGGAGCGCGCCGCCGAGCTTGCCCAGCAAGCCGGCAAGCCCTACGTCACCATCGACTGCCCGTACGATGGCGCCTTGCACCAGGCCGCCGCCGCCAGCGTGATTTCGCGAGAATATCGCGCCAGCCACTATCCAGGGCAATCGGACGAAGCGCTGTTTCGCGAGTATGCCTCGCGCGGCGCCGGCCTCAGCATCTTCACCTCGGGCTCGGGGCCCATGCACTTTGGGCGCGCCGGCGCCGCGGTCGAGACTTGCGCGCCGTTCGTCGTCGACGTGAAGAGCACGTTGGGTGCCGGGGATACCTTTCGCGCCGGCGTGGTGTTCGCGCTTTTGCATGGCTTCACCGACGCTCAGTGCGTTCGTTTTGCGGCCGGCCTTGCCGCCATGATGTGCACGCGGCTGCCCATCGCCGATCACGTTCCGAATCTGGACGAAGTAACCGAGTTCCTACACGAGCTCGATTCTTCGATCCGAACCCAGCCCTGAATCCATCTTCAGGGGGCGATGAAATTCGACAAGCTTGCGTGGCCGCTCGTGCTGCTGAGTCTCCTGGACTGTCACCGTGCGGGATCGGAGCCGCCGTCGGCGGGCGCGCCGGCATCTGCGGCCACCGCCGCTACGCCTCACTACGCGGAAGGCAGCTGGCTTGCGTTGGATCAAAGCTCGGACGCGCCCAGCCCCGCGCAGCTTCGGCTCGACGACGCCATCGCCGCGACGTTCTTCGATGACGACGTGCCCAAAGCCACCGGCGGCTACACCTACGCTTACGGCGGCAAGACGCGCAACAAGCTGTTGCCCAGCCGCAGCGACGGCAACCGCGCCGTGTTCGCCACGTACTTCGACGACGACTACTCGGGCGTCAATATCTCGGTGGGGAACGGCAAATTCCTGGATTTGACCAGCATTCGCCAGACCGGCAGCTTGACGTTTTGGGTCAAGGGCGGCCCGGGCGCCCAGAAGTTCATGGTTGGCCTGATGGACAACCAGGGCGGCGTCAAAAAGGTGCAGAGCAAGGTCGGCGCCGACGCCTACGTCGTCGTCAAGCAGGGCGAATGGTCGCAGTGCCGCATCCCACTCAAGGCCTTCGTCGACGACGGCACCTACTGGGACGCAAGCCAGCAACGCGAAGTGGGAGCGAAGCTGGATTGGACGAAGATTCAAGACTTTCGTGTCTCGGTCAACCGCGGCGAGAACAAGGTCGAGCCGGGCGCGCCGATCATCTTCTATCTCGACCAGATCCAAGTCACGCGCACCTCGAAAGGCATGGTCGATCCGGACGCTTACTGGGAAGCCTTCAAGTCCGACGCGCCGGAACGCTTGGTGACCGATTTTACCAAGTGGGGCGATCAGTGGCGCGCGCAACACGGCAACTCGGCCGACATCGCGGTGGCAGTGGAGGCGCCGCCGAAGGCACTGCCCAAAGCCGTGTCGGGCTCGGCCTTGAAGGTCGTGTTCGAGCCCGGCGACTGGTACGACGCCTTCATTCAGCCTGCGTCGGCGCCGGGCCTGGTCGCTGATTGGAGCCACCACTACGGCGTTTCGCTCTGGCTTTATACCGACCGCGCGTACCAAGCGTTCGACTTCGTCATCCGTGACCGCGACCAGGAGATGTTCCTGGCCCGAGTCGGCGGGGCCCGCGGTTGGCAGCAAATTTTGGTGCCTTTTCGTAGCTTCAAGAAGTTTGCGTACTACCAACCACCGGAGGCCAAGCAGAACAACAAGCTCGATTTGGACGGCATCACGCAGTTCGGTATCAAACCGGCTGGCGACGTGCCCGGGACGCTGTACCTGGCCCGCGTAGCTCTCACCAATCAGCGCGAGCTCGTTCCCGTCAAAGGCCCTGCGCTCTTGGCGGCAAAGTTCACCGGAGACGCCGGCAAGCCCGTGCAGCGCGTTCCGGACATCTACGGCATCAACGTCGGCAAGTGGATCCCCGAGCTGCTCGACCCACAATCACTACCGTTGGAGCGGGCCTTGAGCCTGGGCGTCGTGCGCTACCCCGGCGGTCTGCTGTCCGACGAGGAGGATTGGCAAAAGACGTTGCGGGCCAAAGACGCCAACGTGGATACCGACGAGTTCCTCGACTGGTGCGCCAAAGTCGCTTGCACGCCGATGTTCACGGCCAACGTCGGTGACGGCACGCCCGAGCTTGCCGCCGCCTGGGTCAAGTACGTCAACCACACCCGGAACGGCACCAAGGTGC
>JBEQSW010000174.1:0-19789 GCA_040348565.1 Myxococcales bacterium
GGCCGCAGCGTAGCCATCGTGGGCCACCGCAAAGGCCGCTCCACCAAAGAGAACATGGCCTGCAACTTCGGGATGCCCAACCCCGAAGGCTACCGCAAGGCCATCCGCCTGTACGAGCTGGCCGAGCGCTTCGGCCTACCCATCTTCACGTTCGTGGATACTCCCGGCGCCTATTGCGGCATCGGGGCGGAAGAGCGCGGGCAGAGCGAAGCCATCGGCGCGTCGATCGAGGTCATGTCGCGCATGACCGTCCCCATCATCAGCACGGTGATCGGCGAAGGCGGCTCCGGCGGCGCGCTGGCGCTGGGCGTTGCCAACCGGGTGCTGGTGCTGGAGTTCAGCTACTACTCGGTGATTACTCCCGAGGGTTGCGCCGCAATCTTGTGGAAGAGCGGAGACTTGGCGCCCGAAGCGGCCGCCCGCCTCAAAATCACCGCGCCCAACCTGCTGGAGCTCGGCATCGTCGATTCCATCGTGGAAGAACCGCCCGGCGGCGCCCACCAAGACCACGACGCGGCCGCGAAACGTTTGGACGCGGCGCTGTACGCCGAGCTCAAGGCCCTGACCCCGCTCTCGCCCGACGAGCTCCGCGCCGATCGCTACGACCGCTTCCGCAAGCTCGGCGCGTTTGTGGCATAAGGAGCCGCGCATGGCCCCCAACGACGCGTTTCGCAGCATCGATGAGCTGGAGCTCGCTCATCAGCGCGTGTTGATCCGCGTAGATTTCGACGTCCCGCTCGACGCCGCCGGTCAAGTCGCTAGCGACCGCAAGCTGCGCGCCGCCCTCCCGACCATCAACAAAGCCCTGAAAGAAGGCGCGCGCGTCGTGCTGGCCACGCACTTGGGCGCGGAGGAGGAAGCGCCCGTCAGCTTGGTGCCGGTGGCCGAGCGCTTGGCGGAGCTGCTGGGGCAAGAGGTGTACTTGCCCGACGAATGCGTGGGCGACGCGGCGCGCAAGGTCGTGAGCGATCTGCGCGAAGGCCAACTCTGCCTGCTCGAAAACCTGCGCTTCGAGGAGGGAGAGGCGCGCAACGACGACTCTTTCGCGCGCAAGCTGCTCGGCCTGTGCGACGTGTACGTGGGCGAAGCGTTCGGCTGCATGCACCTCACGCAAGCGTCGTTGGTGGCGCTGCCGCGCATGGTAAAGGAGCGCGGCGTCGGTTTCCGCTTCAAGGCCGAGTTGGAGGCGCTGGCGCGCGTCACACAAGGCGCGCAAAAGCCGTTCGTCGGCGTGTTGGGCGGCGCCAAGCTGTCGGCGGCCCAGCCGATGCTGGAAGCCATGCTGGGCCGCTGCAACGCCATCCTGGTCGGCGGCGGCGTCGCCAACGCGCTGCTCGCGGCCCGCAGCGTGGACATGAAAGAGTCGCCGATCGAAAAGGATCAGCTGGCCTTCGGGCGCGCCTTTTTGACCCGCGCGCGCAACTACAACGTCGAAGTGCTGCTGCCGGTCGACGTGCTGGTGGGCGAAAGCGCTCGAGCCACTGAGAGCCAGAGCGTGAGCGTGGGCTCGATTCCGGACGGCACCGGCGCCTTCGACATCGGCCCCCGCACGCTCGACGCGTTCCGGGCGCGGCTGGGCAACGCCAAGCTCGTCCTTTGGCAGGGCGCGCTCGGCGTCGCTGAAAATCCCGCATTTTCCAGCGGTACCCAGGGGCTGTTGAGCGCGCTGTCCGAAGCGCCGGCGTTCGGCATCGTGACCGGCGAGTCGGTGGCGGCCGTGACCCCGCCCGAGCTGGAGAGCAAAATCGGTTTCGTTTCGACGGGCGGCGTGGCGTCGCTCGTCTTCATCGAAGGCAAGAAGCTACCGGGCGCCTCAGCCCTCAGCGGATGAACATGGCAAATCGCAAATACCTGATCGCTGGCAATTGGAAGTTGAACAACGGCGGCGCCTCGGGCCTCAAGCTGGCGGCCGACGTGGCGCAAGCAACGAAGGGCGTCTCGGCCGAGGTCGTGGTGTCTCCGCCCTTCACCGCGCTGGCCGCCGTCGCCGCCGAGCTGAGCGGCAGCCACGTCGAGGTCGCCGGGCAGAACCTGTACCCGAAAGACAGCGGCGCCTTCACCGGCGAAATCAGCGCCCCCATGCTGCTCGAAGCCGGCTGCAAATGGGTCATCATCGGACACAGCGAGCGCCGCCAGTACTTCGGCGAGACCGACGCCACGGTGAAAGAGAAGGTGGCTGCCGCCATGGCTGCCGGCCTCAAGCCCATCGCCTGCATCGGCGAGACCCTGCCCGAGCGCGAATCGGGCAAGACCCTCGAGGTCTGTTTTCGCCAGCTGGACGCCTTTGCCGAGGTCCTGCTCAAAAATCCGGGCTACGGCGTGATCGCCTACGAGCCGGTTTGGGCCATCGGTACCGGCAAGGTCGCAACCCCGGCCCAGGCCCAAGAAGTCCATGCCGCCATCCGCCAGCGGCTGGCCGCCCTAAACGCGGAACTCGCTGAAAAGACTCGTATTCTTTACGGTGGCAGCGTCAAAGCGGACAACGCCAAAGAGCTGCTCGGCTGCCCCGACATCGACGGCGCCCTGGTCGGCGGGGCTGCGCTCGACGCGGCCGGTTTCGGGAAGATCGCCCAGGCCGCTGGGTGACTCGAAGAAACTGCGCTAAGTAGCCACCCCTCGCTCGAGACGCCCCATGGCCGAGATCATCCATACGCCGCTCACCGTGATTCACATCTTGGCCTGCACCTTCTTGATGCTGGTGGTGTTGATTCAACCCGGCAAGAGCGGCGGCCTCGGGGCGCTCAGCGGCGCGGGCGCGCAGCAAGTGTTCGGCGGTCGCGGCGCCGGCAACTTTCTCACCAAGACCACTTGGGCCACCGCCGGCATCTTCTTCGCCACCAGCATGACGCTCGCTTACTTGTCCTCTTCGGCGGACGAGTCGCTGCAGCGCAAGAGCAAGTTGGCGCTCGAGAAGAAGGCCCCCGTGCCGGTGCCGGTCGGCTCGAGCCAGAGCAAGAAGTAGCGCGGTGCCCTCGCCGAGGGCACTTCGCCACGCGCTGCTGATCGCGCTCGCGCGCGTGCTGGTCTCACTGTCCTGCTTGTGGAGCGGCTTTCGCGCCGTCAGTGACGACGACTACGCGCGGGTGGTGATCGCAGCGCGCTTCGCTCAGCATCCGTCGCTCGACCCGAGCGGCACCAGCTGGTTGCCGTTGCCGTTCTGGCTATATGGCGTGCCGATGGCGCTGTTCGGTGACTCGTTGCTGGTGGCGCGCGTCGTCGCGGTGCTGCTCGGCGCCGGCAGCGCGGTCGTAGTTTGGATGGCGGCCAAGCTGCTCGGCTTTTCGGAGCGGGCGGCGTTGTGGGGAGCCTTGGGCGCGGTGTTGCTTCCTTACGGCGCCTGGCTTTCGGCCGCTACCGTGCCGGAAGCGCCGACGTCCGCGCTGATTCTCCTGGGCAGCGTGTGCCTGGTGCGGCCCGAGCCGAAGCTGCGGGCTTGGGGCGGGCTGGCCCTGGGTGCCGCCTGTTTTTGCCGCTACGAAGCCTGGCCGCCGGCGCTGTTGTTCGGTGCCTTGACCGTCGCCGACGCGGTGCGCACGCGGCACCGCTTGCTTTGGCTCGCTGCCGGCTTTGCGGCGGCGCCCGTGGTGCTGTGGTTGCTGCACGGAGTCGTGCGCCACGGCGACGCGCTGTTTTTCGTCGCCCGCGTTCGCCAGTACCAGGCTGCGCTCGGGGGCCCGGCGCACGGTTTTGCGACGGCGCTCTGGCAGACGCCGCTCGCTATCGTGCGCTTCGAGCCGGAGCTGTTCGCCGTCGCCGCGGTCGCGCTCGGCTTGAGCTTGCGCGACGGCGGCTCTCCTTTCGGGCCCACTGCGTGGCGGCCGTTGGCAGCGCTCGGCGCGCTGGTGGCCTTTTTGGTGATGGCCGACGCGACCGGCGGCTCCGCCACCCATCACCCAGAGCGCTCGCTGTTGCCGGTGTTTTGGTTCTTGGCGTTGCTGGCGGCGGGGCTCGTCACGCGCATCGCCGCCGAAGGCCAGCGGCCCTGGCGCTTGCCGGCTCTGGCGCTGCCACTGGCGCTGGGAGCAAGCTTGCTGCTGCGACCCGACGTACGCCAAACCTTCGGCGACCGGCGCGAAGAAGAGCAGATTGGCAACGTGCTGCGGCGGCTGCACGCCGACCGCGTCGCGCTCGACACCGACGACTACGGCTTCTTCGCCGTGCAGGCGGCGCTGGGGTACGGCAAGAGCTGGCCGTTGTCGGACCACGATCCGCGCAAACTCGAGCCTCCCCGTCCCGGCACCGCCGAGGCGCTGAAAGCTCGCTTAATGAAGGACGGAGCGCGCTGGCTGGTGACGACACGGGAGCGTGCGCCGCTGGCGAGCTTGCTGGGCACGGTGAGCCTGTCGACGTCGCGGTTTCGCGTCATCCAGCTCGGCGACCGCCCGAGCTCGCCCCTACCCTGAGCTAGGCTCATTTTGCGCGGTTTTAGCGCGGGCGCGGCGCGCCAATTGCCGAAGAGTTCTCAGTTCTTGCGCGCATCTCCTACGATGGCGCCCGTGTTCGGGCTCAGCAATCTTGGCCGCAGGCTCGTGGAGAGCGTGGTCGGCCTATTTGCGATCCTGGGCTTCCTGTACGTGCCGCTCGGCCGCCACACCGGCTTCGAGCACGCCAAGGCAGTCTTCAGCACTCCCGCCGCCGCCTCGGCCATCGAAGACCTCTCCGCCGCCGCCGTGAACCTGCGGCTGCGCGTCGTGGACTTCGTCACCGGGCGGCTGTCGCCGGGGGCGATGAGCGACGCCGACCCCACCCCGCCTCCAGCCAAGCCGCACCCGCCCGGGCGCGAGCCACGCCCGGTGCCGCCCAAGCTGAAGTAGGCGGCCGCTCAGGGCGCGATCACTCGATGAATCGCGATCGGCAGGCCGCCCGCTTCGTCGTCGCTCAGCACGAAGATGGTGTCACTGCTGGCTTTGGCCGCGGTGTCGAAGGTGCACGTGTGCGAGGTCCCGAGGAACGGCGAGAGCACGTTCGCGCCCAAGACGTCGAAGGGCGCGTTGTTCCAAACCTGCTCACCCGTGACCTCGGTCTCGCCCGTCAGGCTGATTTTGCCGGTAGGGTCGAGCAAGTTGCCGGCGTTGATCAGCTCGTGCATCTCGCCGCGGCCATCACCGCCGTCGAGCACGATGATGACGCCGCCCGCCTTGGCGAACGACGACAGCACGCTGCCCGATTCCCAGGTCGTCGCGGCCGCCGCCGGCTCTCCCGCCCCCGCCTGGTCCAGGTCGTGGATCAGCAGCACTTGAAAATCGGCAATGTTCAGCTTGGCGGTGACGTCGTCGACCGTCTTGGCCTCGGTGAATTCGGCGCTGCGATTGCGCGGCATGCCCGCCCAACCGATCACTTGGTTGACGCGATTCACGGCCGCGGCCGATGCACCCCGGGTGTAGGACAGCACCCGGACCGGGTTGGTGGGCGGCGTGAACACCGCGTTGCCTAGCAAGGTCGTCGGTGACGATGCGGCGTTGACCGAGTTGAAATCCATGCACAAAAGCGCGACGTTGCCGTACCGGGCGCCCACGCACTTACCGGCCTGGCAAATGTCCGATGGGCAGGCGTTGCCGCACTTACCGCAGTTGTCGGGGTCGCTGTTGTAAGACTCCGGATCGACGCATTGCCCCTGGCACTCCACCAGCGGCGGCTCGCACTTCGGCACGCATTCGAAGCTGCCCTCGCCGTTCGGCGCGCATAGAGGCTCCGGGGCCTTGCACTGCGTGTCGCAGTCGCCGCAGTGCGTGGGTGAGTCGTGCGGCGGCAAGCATTCGAGCGGCGCCTCGGCGTCGCTTTGACCGTCGACTGGTGAATCGAAAAAGCCGCCGTCAGGCAGCTGACCGTCGCCGCCGACCGGCGCCGCCGCAGAACCGTTGCCGGCCTCGTTGGGGCTGTCGCCCCCGGTGTTGGTGGCACCGCCCGTGGCCTTCGCTCCACCCCGACCGGCGCCGGACGCGGCGTTCGGGTCGCACTCGTTGGAGCCGGGAACCTTCTTGCATTCACCGCCGACGACGCCGCCGTTGCCGCAGGCGGCCGGGAACGCGTACGCCAGGCACAGCCCCAGCGCGATGTACTTGAGCGGGCGCATCCAGCTCATTTTGCAGCTCCTTGCGCCTTGGAGCCAGGGTGGCCCGCTTCGGGTGGCGGCGTAGCCGACTCTGGCTCGTTGTCGCCCGGTTTGCGGGGCGGCTTCGCGTCGGCGGGCGGTGCAACGTCCGCCGGACCCGGTGCGGGCACGGCGTTCGGCACGTTGTTCTCGGTCGGCACGTTCACGCCGGTCGCGGTGGTGGCGGTGCCGCCCTGTCGCATTTGGCGCGTCACCGTGAACTCCACGCGCCGGTTCAGCAGCCAGGCGTATTCGTTCTTGCTGTCAACCAGGGGCCGGGACGAGCCAAAGCCCTGCGAGCTGAGGCGCTCGCGTGCGACGCCTTGCTTGACCATGAACTCGAGCACGGAACGCGCGCGGTCGTCGCTCAGTTTGCGATTGAAGTCTTCGGCGCCGCGCTCGTCGGCGTGGCCTTCGACGGAGATGTGCGTGTATTCGGGGTGCTCGGTGACCAATTTTGCCAGCCGTTGCAAGAGCGGGTAGCTGACTTGGCGAATCACGGCGCTGTTGACGAAGAAGTGCACGCGATCGTCGAGCACGATCTTGTCGCCGACGACGCGCACCTGCTCTTCGTCGGGACAGCCGTCGTTGTCAGCGTAGCCGTTCACCGTCTCCGGCTCGAACGGGCACAGATCCTTGACGTCCAGGATGCCGTCGGCGTCGTTGTCCGGGTCCGGACAACCATCCAAGCTGTCCCAGCCGTCGTTGTCCTCAGGCTCGTTCGGGCATTTGTCGACGCGGTCGAGCAGGCCGTCCTTGTCGTTGTCCAGCTCGGGGCAGCCGTCTTGATCCTCGAAACCGTCGCGATCTTCCGGCACGTTCGGGCATTTATCGGTGACGTCGGGGATGCCGTCGGCGTCGTTGTCCAGGTCCGGGCAACCGTCGCTGTCCTGGAATCCGTCTTTGTCCTCGGGTGTATCCGGGCAGCGATCGACGTCGTCCCAAATGCCGTCATGATCGCGGTCGCCCTTTACCGGCGTCGAGCCGAAGTCGAACAGGCCATGCACGCCGAACAAGAGCACGTTGGCGTCGTCGGGCCGAAATTCGTCGTCGGGTTGGAACACGTGTACGAACGACACCATCGGCCCCGCGCCGACTCGGCCGGAAGCGTTGAGCAAGTCCCAGCCCAGCCCGGCGTCGAACATCGGACGGGTCAGCCCATTGGTGAACGCGACCCCGCCGGCCAACTTCGCCCAAAGCCCGGCCGGGCTCAGCAGGTGCCCGTTGTGGTTGGCCGCAAACGGAATCACGCGCAGGCCAAGCTCGGGCGAGATGGCGGAGGCGCCCGTCACGGGCTCGTACTGCCTCGGCGTCGGGTCGCCCTGGCTGAGCCCGAGCCAGCTCACCGACAGCTCGAGCCCGAGCTGTCTCACGAATGGGTACTCGAGCCCGAGCGACGCGCCCGACCCCCAGGCGTACTCGTCTTTCTGATAGCCCGTGACCGCATGTCCGATGCCCACTGAGCCGTGCGCCCGCAAAGGCTCAGCGGTAGCGAGGTTGGCAACCGACACCGAAACCGAAAGCACTACGAAGGAGGGGATGATCGGGCGAAGCCGCATGGGAAACCGAACCTTGGACTATACGGCCGCGTCTCAGGTTGAGATAAGTGTCAAAAAATTTCAATGAATTCAACGGCGTAGCCTTTTCGGACGCGAGCGACTAAGAAGGCCCCTGCCATGATTCGACCGCTTTGGATGCTCGCCCTGCTGGTTCCGCTGGCTTGCTCTCACGGCTCGGGCAGCCCCGTCCGGCAGGCAGACGGCGGCTACGCGCTGTCGTGCAAGGGTCCGCTCAGCGACTGCCTCCGCCACGCCGAACGGTTGTGCCGCAACGACGGCTATACCGTCACCGAAGCGCGAGACGTGCGCGATCTGTTGGGCCACGAGTCTGGCCAGTCGCAGGTGATGATCGAAAAGAGCGACGCCACCATCTACTGCGGCAGCCACCCGACGCGGGCGCCCATCGAGCTCAAGCGCGAGACGCCACTCGAGCCGGTGGCACCTCCGGTCGTGGCACCGCCAGCGCCCGCTCCGGTCGAGGCCAAGCCCGCTCCCGCCTGCGTTCCTGGCGCCACCCAAGCCTGTGTCGGCCCCGGTGGCTGCAGCGGCGGGCAAGCGTGCAAAGCCGACGGCACCGGCTTCGACCCGTGCAATTGCGGCTGAGACTCGCTCAGATCGCCTTCGGCAGTACCAACGAGAAGGTGCTGCCTTTGCCGGGATGGCTTTCCAGCTCCACCCGGCCTTTGTGGGCTTTCATCACGTGTTTGACGATGGCCAGGCCCAGGCCGGAGCCTTCTCGCTCGCGCGAGAGACGATCGTCGACGCGGTAGAATTTCTGAAAGATGCGCTTGTGCTCGACCGCGGGGATGCCGGCGCCGTTGTCGGTCACCTTCACCTTCACGAAGCCGTCGGTTTCTTCGACGCCCACGCTCACCTTCACCGGATCACCACCGTACTTGTAGGCGTTGGTCAGTAGGTTCAACAGCGCGTCGGACACGGCGCCGCGATCGGCCAGGACGTGCAGGCTGTCGCGCGGCATATCCACCGACAGGTCGACGCTGCGCTGGTGCCGGTAGGTCTCGAACGCGTCCAGGGCGTTGTCGAGGATCGAGCGCAAGTCGGTCTCGCGGATCACGAACTCGCGGCGACCGCTCTCCATTCGACCCCAGTCCAGCAAGCGATCGATCAGCTCTTGGAGGCGGGTCGTCTCGCGCTCGAGGCCCTCGATGCACTTCTGCTCCGCCGTCGCATCACCCCGGCGCAGCGCCAGCGTCTCGGAGAATAGGCGAATGGAGGTGAGCGGCGTCTTCAGCTCGTGGGACACCTTGGAAACGAAGTCGCTTTGCAGACGCGAAAGCCCGGCCTCGCGGCGCACGAACACCCACACCAAAATCACGCCGGTGACGGCCGCGCCCGACAGCGCCATCACCAAAATGCCCATCAGCAGATTGAGCTGGGCCTCACCCAAGAACAGCAGAATCACGCCCAGCGACACGAGCAGGAACGTGGGCACCACCACCAGCGACACCAACAAGATGACGATGCGCCGGTAGCCCAGATCCGCCAAGTCACGCGAGGCCATGCCAACCACCTCCAGCGCAAAAGCCGCCCAGCGCGAGGCTCGAGCGCGGCAACATCAATGACCGATCGAAGAGGGCCATCACACGCCCAGGTCTACCACGAGCGCGCGGATCAGCTCGGCGACGCTGGTGGCCTGCGCCGGACAGCCCCGCGCCCGGTGCGGCATGTCGCCGTCGGCAAGCTGAGCGATTTGGCCGAGAATGACCGAGCCGTCGAGCGCGCCTTCAATCACGCCTCGCAGCTCCTCGCGTAGCTCCTCGTCTTGGGGGGCGACCCGGATGGCCGCGCGCACGTAAAAGCCGAGCAGGTGCGTCCAAGCCGTACCCTGGTGGTAGGCCAGCTCTTTTTCCACCAAGCTGCCCGCAAACTGCGAAACGTAGCGCGGATCGTGCGGGGAAAGGCTGCGAATGCCGCGCGGGGTGAGCAGCTCGGCTTTGACGCGGGCGACGATGGCGCGAGCCTGCCACTCCTCGAACAGGCTCGGATCGACGGCCAGGGCGATCAAGGCGTTGGGACGAATGCTGGCGTCGACCCAGGCGTCTTGGGCGTCGCGCGATTCGCTGACGCAGTCGTAGGGGAAATCGGTGTCGTGGCACCAGAAGCGGGCTCGGAAGGCGGCGCGCGCTTTGACGCCGGCTTCGCGACAAGCTTCCGCGAGCTTGGTGTTGCCGGCTTCATCGGCCAGCGTCGCGAGGGTGCCGGTCGCCTGCGTGAACAACGCTTGTTGCTCGATGGCGATGCCACGCCGCGGCGTGACCGGCTCCGCGCCCACGTGCGCGTCCATCCAAGTGAGCGCGACGCCTTCGGCGCCGTTCACCAGCAAGCCGTCGGGCGAGAGCCAACCCCAACGCCGGAAGCCGCCGCGCAAGCGCGCGAAGCTGCGCACGAGCGCGTTGTACAGTTGGCGTTTGAGCGGCGCGTGCTCCGGGCCCAGCTCCGGCAAGATCAGCCGCGCCACCTCGTACAGCCAGAGCGTGGCGTCGGGCAGCGGCTTGGGCCGCGTCTGGCCAGGAGGAGCCAGGAATTCCGGCAAAAACCCGCCATGTTGGGAGGCCAACAACGTCGGCAGCGCCCGCGCCGCCAAATCGACCCGCCCGCGCGCCAAGGTGAGGCCGGGTAACGCCAGCAGAAAATCTCGTGTGAACGGCGCGTGCCAAGGGTAACCGGCGATGATCATCGGCGGCTTGGCCGCGTCCAAACAGAATTGCTCGGCCGCTACCGACAGCAGACGCACCGCCGCCGGCCGGCCCACTCCCAGCGCCTCGCGACTGATGGCTTCACACGCTTCCATCACCAGCTCGGCGGGCGGGCGGTCGAGCAGCTTGCCCACGGAAGCGATCAGGTACGACGTGCGGCCCGGCTCGAGCGGGAGCTCGAATACGCCCGGCGTCCACATGTCTTCTTGGAACTCGGCGTGCTCGCCGCGATCGGCCAAGTATTCGAAGCGGCGCCACCAATCGGGGCCACCCATGAACATGCCGTCGTGCGCGAAATAGATGGGGGGCAACCGCTCGACTGGTCGTAGCTCGACCGCGCCGGGTCGCAGCGCCACCAACTGCTCCATGCCGCCGTGCTCGTGCATCAACGAGTCGACGGGCCGCAGCGGCATGAGCGGGCGCAAGCTGATGCGCGCCGCGCCCACGCCGGACCAGGTGTAGCCCATGATCACCGCGTTTTCGCCGCGCACCAGGCACAGCGTCCGCTCCAGAGTGCCGCTACCGGTGCGGAACACCCAGCGCGGAATCGGGTCCTGGGCGAAGCTGAGCAGGTTGCGGTAGCCGGGCGTGGGTGCCACGTCCGGAAACTGGTGGGTAGCCAGCCGATACGAACGCCGTTCGCTCTCGAGTGTGAGCGTGAGGTCGGCGTGGCTGACGATCACGTGTCGGCCCAACGGAGGCGGTAGTGCGGCCACCAGCGCTCCGTGATGACGGCGCGTGTGCATGAGCGCGATCGTGCTCATGCTGTAGGCGCCGGCGCCGTTGGTGTGCAACCACTCTGCCTCGGCGCGCTCGATGGCGCCGCTCACGTCGACCGAGGGCCACGCGCCGTCACGCGAGCCGAGCCACGCCGGATGTTTCTTCACGAGCGACGCCGCCTTTCCAGCTCTTCGAGCGCTGCCGCCAGCAGCGGCTCCGCCGGCGGCATCTGCCCCAGCCAGATTTCGACGGACAAAGCAGCCTGCCCCACCAGCATGTTCAGGCCGTGGGCGGTACGCCGGCCCGCTTCGCGCGCCACGCGCAAAAATGGGGTTTCGAGCGGCGCGTACACCAAATCGTAGGCGAGCGCGTCGGCCGACAAGGTCGCCCAGGGCACGAGCTGGGCCAGCGGCTCACCCGAGTCCTTGCCTTGCATGCCGGCGCTGGTGCACTGCACGACCAACCCGGCGGGCCGACAGCGGGCCGCAAACTCGGCGCGCGCAGCCGCGTTGGCCGCGGGCCAGGCCAACAGCTCCGCACCGAGGCGCAAGAGCTCGTTGGCGCCGGGCCAGCTGCTCTGAGGCAGAGCCGGATCGAAGCGGCGGGCGCTGACGTACACCTCGGCAATACCGGCGGCGCGCGCCGCCGCCACCACCGCCGGCGTCGCCCCACCACTGCCGAGCACGATGGCCCGCGGGGTCGCCACCAGCCGCTTGAATTCGACCTCCAGGGCCAGTGCGTCGGTGTTGTGGGCAACGATCTGCCCGCCCGCTCGCGCCAGCACGTTGGCGACGCCGAGACGCTCCGCCAGCGCCGCGTGTCGGTCCGCGGATGCGTAGGCTTGGCGCTTCCACGGAATGGTCACGTTGACGCCACCCAGCTCACCGCTACGAACCGCCGCCAGGACGCGCCCGACATCGGCTTCGGTGGGCGCATCGATCAGCTCGTACTCGTGGTCCAAGCCCAGCTCGCGGTAAGCCGCGCGATGGATCACGGGCGAGAGCGAGTGGGAGACGGGGTGACCGATCAGAGCAAATTTCACGAGCGCACCTCACTTTCGGGCATGCCGTCGGCCGAGGCAAGCTCGCTGTGCCCGACCGGGACGACCTCGGGCGGCATCTGGGCTGCGGCTTCGGGCTCGACTTGCGTGACGCGCGCGCGGAAAGCCCCATGGGCAACCCGAACTCGCACGTGATCTCCGGGCGCCAGCTCTTGGCTCGAAAGCACCGGCAGCTCGTCCACGAGCGCGATGGCGTAGCCGCGGCCGAGCACGGCCAGCGGAGAAAGCGCATGCAGTTGAGCCACGCGCGTGCCGAACGCGCGACGACGCTGAGCCAGCTCGAAGCGCTGGGCGGTGGCCAGCCGACCAGCCAAACTGGCGAGCTTTTCGCGCGCGCGCGACAGCACGCGCTCGGGGTGCCGGTGGGCCAAGCGCTGCAGCAGCTCGTTCTCGAGGCGGCGCAAGCGGGCCACGCGTTGGCGGGTCAGGTGGGTCATGCGTTCGCCCAGCTCGTCCAGCTCCTGCTGGCGGGCGGCGATCACGAAGCGCGGATCGGTCACGCGATGGGTGAGCCGGGTCAGACGCGAGTGCTGGGCGGCCAACAGCGACAACTGCGCGCGCACCAGGTGCCGTTCGCAACGCGCCAGAGCCTCGCGCTGAGCGGCGCGATCGGGCACCAGGAGCTCCGCTGCTTGCGAAGGGGTGGCCGCGCGCACGTCCGCCGCCAAATCGGTGAGCGTGACGTCGGTCTCGTGGCCCACTGCGCTCACCACCGGCACTTTGCAGCGCGCAATCCTGCGCACCACGCGCTCGTCGTTGAAGGCCATCAAATCCTCGCCCGAGCCGCCGCCGCGCCCGACGATCAGGGCGTCGAGGCCCGGGTAGCGCTCGAGCAAATCGAGCGCGGCCACGATACTGGCCGCCGCCGCTTCGCCTTGAACGAGCGCCGGCGCGAGCACGAGCCGCAGCCCGCCGCGCCGGAACGCGACGGTGCGGATGTCGTGGAAGGCCGCGCCCACGCCGCTGGTCACGATGCCGACGATGCGGGGCGCGCTCGGCAAGGGGCGCTTTTTCTTGGCGTCGAACAGCCCCTCTTTGGCCAGCTGCTCCTTCAGCTTTTCGAGCGCCAAGAGCAGCTCCCCGCGACCGGCCAAGCGCGCCAGCGTGCCGACCAGCTGCAGCCGGCCGCGCGGCGCCCACACGGTGGCGCGCCCCTTGAGCTGCACGCGCGCTCCTTCCGTCAGCACCCGGCGCGCGCGCTGGGCGTCGAAGCGGTACATCACGCAATCGATCACCGCGTCTTCTCGCTCGTCTTTGAGCGTGAAGTAGACGTGGCCGCTCGGCGCGCGCTTGAGCGACGCTACCTCGCCTTCAATCCAAAAGTCGTCGGATGCGACTTCAACTGCGCGACGCAAACGCCGATCGAGCTCGCCAACGGTGATGACGTCGTCGGACTCCATGTTCGGTTCCCAGGGGCGCGCCTGTATAGCAGCGCCCGCGCCGCGCTTTGCGGGCTATCGGCCTGGCCACCGGCTCGCCTCGGCAAAACAGCCATAACTCGATGATTTCATTGAGTTAATCACTTCGCGCGTGCTCTCCGAACAAGCTCGGGCACGATGGCCTCTTCCATGGCTGGCAAGGTCCTGATCGCAAACCGCGGCGAGATTGCCGTGCGCATCGCGCGCGCACTGCGCGAGCTGTCCCTGCCCTCGGTCGCGATCTACAGCGACGCCGACCGAGACGCCCTGCACATTCGGCGCGCCGACAGCGCCGTGCGCATCGGCGAGGGTCGCGCCGCCTACTTGGACGCCGAGCGCATCGTTTCTGCCGCGCGCGCCGCCGGCGCCTGGGGGGTGCACCCGGGCTATGGCTTCCTGTCGGAGAGCGCGGAGCTGTGCAGCGCGTGCGAGCGAGCCGGCTTGGTGTTCATCGGCCCACCCGCCAGCGCCATCTATGAAATGGGCGACAAGACACGCGCTCGACAGCGCATGCAGGACGCCGGCGTGCCGGTCGTGCCCGGCGGCCCTGCCAACGACTTGGCCGAAGCCAAGGCCACTGCGGAGCGCGTCGGCTACCCCGTATTGCTCAAAGCCAGCGCCGGCGGTGGTGGCAAGGGCATGCGCCGTGTAGACAGCGAAGCCGAGCTCGAGCGCGCTTTGCAGCGCACGCAGAGTGAGGCCGAAAAATCCTTCGGGGACGGCACCGTCTACATCGAAAAGGCCATCACGTCCGCGCGCCACGTGGAAATCCAGGTGCTGGGCGATCGCCACGGCAACCTGGTGCATCTGTTCGAGCGCGATTGCTCGCTGCAGCGCCGACACCAGAAAATCATCGAAGAAACGCCGTGCCCCACGCTGAGCGAGGCGACGCGCGCCGCCATGTGCCAGGTCGCGCTCACCGGCGCGCGCGCCATCGGCTATTTTTCCGCGGGCACGTTCGAGTTCTTGCTGGCCAAAGATCAGAGCTTTTACTTCTTGGAGATGAATACGCGCTTGCAGGTGGAGCACCCCATCACCGAGCTCGTCACGGGCGTGGATCTGGTGCACGAGATGGTGCGTATCGCCGACGGGCAACCGCTCTCGTTCGATACCGTCGAACGTCGCGGCGTCGCGCTGGAAGCGCGCGTCTATGCCGAGGACCCCGCGCGAGGTTTCTTGCCTGCACCCGGTCGCATCGAACACTTGGCGGCGCCGGCGGGTCCGTTCGTCCGCAACGACAGCGGCGTCGGCTCCGGGTCTTGGGTGAGCCCCGAGTTCGATCCCATGCTGTCCAAGCTGTGCGTTTGGGCTCCGACGCGCGACATTGCCTTGGCGCGCATGCGCCGAGCTTTGTCGGAGTACACGGTGCTGGGCGTGGCGACGAACTTGGACTTCTTGGAGCGGCTATTGGCTCACCCACGCGTGATGGCGGGCGACTACGACACGCATTTCGTGGAAGAGCACGCGGCGGCGCTGTGCACGGAGACGGCCACCGACGAGCAGCAGCTACGGGAGGCGTTGCTCATGACCGCGCTCGCGGCCAAGGCCGATCAAAGGTCTTTTCAGCGCCTCAGCGAGTCGGGCGAAGGCGGCGGCAACGCATCTCGCTGGCGCGACGCACGCCCCCTCCCCGTCACGCGCTTCCGCTGAAAGTGGCCTCAGCCGTTGGCGAGGCCGAGCCGCGCCCGGACTTGGCGCATGATGTCGTTGGCGCAGGCCAGATCCAAGCCGAAGGCGCGCGCTTCGGCTTCGTCGAAGCGCATGCCGATGCGACGTCTCATGCGCAGCCGCCCGCGAAACGCGGACAATTGAACCTTTTCGGCTTCGGTGCCCAGGCTCTGGGCGACGTCGGCGGGGGCCATTTCGTCGAGCACGCACAACGTGAAGGCTACTCGCCACGCCTCGGGCAAGGCGTCGACCGCGTCTTCCAATTGCCGCACGAGCTCACGCTGGGGGCGGGCTGGCTCGGCGCGCGGCGGATTGGACGCGCGCTTCAAGCTCGCCAGCGCCCCGTGAATGGTGATGCGGCTGAGCCAATCCACGAAGCGCAGCCTGCGATCGTAGTTGGACAGGTTTTCGTACGCGCGCACGAAGGCGTCGCGCACCAGCCCTTCGGCGCGCGACGGGTTGCCGCTGATGCCGCGCGCGATCCGATATAGGCGGGCGGCGGTGCGGCGCATCAAGACGTCGAAATGCTCGGGCTCACCCCGCAGCACGCGGTCTACGAGCAGCTCGTCGCTCAGCAGCTCTCCGCCGGGTGCCGCAAAGCCGTCGGGACCGGCCAGCGCCGCGAGCTCCTGAACCTCGACGCGCGCCACTTTGAAGGACCCGCTACTGGGTCCAGAGCGCGTCTTGCGTTCGCGTTGCTCGGGTTCGCTCATCAGGACTCCCTTCGACCAGCGAGGTAGAGGCCAGGCCTCCCTCTCTTGTCCCTGTCCACCTCACTAGCGAGCTAGCTCGGCGTCCGGCCCCCAAGTTTCGAGGGCAAGCTCTGTTTTACCCCCGGACACGCCCTCGGCGCGAGAGAAACCGCCGGCACCGCGCATCAGGCAGGTCCGATGGGGCAGATTTGCCCCATCGGCTTTGCGCTCGCTGAGGCCGCCATTTCGCTAGTGCGTCGCGGGCGTCAGCTTCGATCGCCAGCATGTTTTGGACGGTCAAACGAAAGCACGAGCTCGGAACATCCGAGCGTCGCCGCGGCTCTAAGACGCCCAGGCGCGACGAGTATCGGCAAACGCACTTACTAGGTCGTGCGCGCCCGATTCGCGGGCCACCGCGATGGCTTGGTCGATGTAGCCCATGGCCTCGGACGCGCGGCGGCGCCCGTGAGCCACGTGAGCCAACGCCGAAAGCACGCGCGCGCGATCGGTGCCGCTCGGCCCCGCCACGTCCAGGGCTTCGCGCAGCACGCCTTCGGCGTCGGCGAAGTTGCCGGCCCGTGTGAGCGATGCGCCCAGCTTGCGCCCGAAGATCAGCACCGCGCGCAACGGATCATCGAGCTCGCCACGCGCGATTTCTTGACGCGCAATTTCCAGCCCACGGCGCAGGGCCAAGACCTCGGTCGCGGTGTCGCCGCGGGCGGCGGCGCGTTCGCCCACCTGCTCCAGCAACAGCAGCGCTTGGAACGAATCACCGGCGTAGTAGGCGTGCTGGGCGCGCGCCTCGATGGGGGCGTTCAGCCGTTCGCATGCGCGCAGGGCGCGGCTGTGCAAGTCCTTCTTCACCGCCGCCGGAATGCCGAGCAGCACGATGTCGCGCAGCAGCGGGTGCGAGGTCGAGATGCGGCCGTCTTGCATGGAAATCATGCCGGCTCGGCGCAGCTCGGGCAGCGTCGCCTCCACGTTCTCGCCGCGCAAAATCTCGGACACGATCTCGGGCTTGACGTGATCACCCATGCAAGCAAGCGCCTGCAGGGTGCGGCGGGCGGCCGGGTCCAGCGTATCGACCCGCAAGGCGATCAAGTCGGCCAGGCGCGCTGGCGGATCGCTGCCGCCTTCTTGGCTGTAACGCAGCACCTGCTCCACGTACATCGGCAGCACGCCACGACCGGTGTCGTCGGCGCGCGCGCCGCCGTGGCTGGGGCGCAGCAGGCGCGACACCGCCGGCGGCGGCAAGCCGGGCAAGATGCGGGCGGCGGCTTCCGCCCCCCAGCCCGCCTCGAAGCCAGGGGTGTGGCTGGCCAAAAACAAGGCCGAAAGCCGAGGCGGCTCGCCGAGCACGTCGGCAAAAGCGTTGCGACTCGGGCCGTCGACGCGTTGCAAATCGTCGATGGCGAGCACGATGCGTCCCGACTTCGAGCGCTTCGCGGCGCGCGAGAGGGCCCAGCGCAGCGCCTCGGCGAACCCCAGCCGCCGCTCTTGCGGCGAACGGATGTCGTGGCGCTTGGGAGCGGAATCGAAAAGCTCGCCCAAGCCCGATTCGGCGTCGGGGTTTGCGTCCTCGAACGCGAGCTCGGTCACCTCGAGCTCCGACAAGCCGGCCAGCCCTTCGATGGCGGTGCGCAGGGCGTAGCCTGCCACCTCCGCGTGGTACGGATCGGGGCCGGTGATGGCGACCAAATCGCCGTCGGCCTGGGCGCGCGTCAACAGCTCGTTGACCAAGCGCGTCTTGCCGGCGCCCTGCTCACCGACGAGTCGCGCCCCCAAGAGCGCGCCGCGCACTTGCTGCCGGCGGTCCTCCAACCACGACACGTCGTCGTCTCGCGCCACCAGCGGCAGCGGCAAAGACGGGTGGGTCGGGTTTTCCGGCAAAGCGCTGCGCGCCGGCAAGCGCACGCCGCACTCGAGACAGAACTTCGCCGCCGGAACCTGGTGCCCGCAGCTGGGGCACGCCAGCAATACGCCGAGTGAGGGCGGCGCCGAAACGCGCTGGTCCGGCGGTACGCTCTCCGCCAAGGTCAGCGCGCTCTTCAGCGCGTCCTGAAACTCGATCGCGTCTTGGTAGCGCTTCTTCGCGTCCTTCGCGAGCGCCTTGTTCACCACCTGCACCAGCGGCTCCGGGATGTTGCGCTCCGGCGCAACCTGGCGCGGATCCGGCACGGGAATGGTCATGTGCATCATGACCACCTGCGTCGGGCTGTCGGCCTCGAACGGCAGGCGCCCCGTGAGCAGCTGAAACAAGATCACGCCCATGGCGTAGAGATCACTGCGGCCGTCGATCGGATCGCCACGGCCTTGCTCGGGCGCCATGTAGTCGGGCGTGCCGCACACGATACCGGGGCTGGTGACGCTGGGCGCCTGCGCGTCGGCGCGCAACTTGGCCAGCCCGAAGTCGACCACCTTGACGAAGTCACCGCCGCGGCGGAGCGGCTCCAAGATGATGTTTTCCGGCTTCAGGTCGCGGTGCACGATGCCTAGATCGTGGGCTTCACTGAGCGCAGCCAGCGTTTGGCGCAGCACGTCGACGATGCGCGTGAAGGCGAGCGGCCCTTCTTCGTAGGCGACGCGCGCCAGATCCTTGCCGCGCAGGAACTCCATCACCAGGTAGGGCTGGCCGTCGTCGGTGCGACCGAAGTCGAACACGGCGATCGAGTTCGGATGATTCAGCTGGCTGGCGGCGCGGGCCTCGGTGATGAAGCGCAGCGCCGAGTTTTCGTCCGAGAGCAGGTGGGGGTGGATGATCTTCACCGCCACCGTGCGTCCGAGCGCGGACTGCTCGGCCCGGTAGACGCGCCCCATACCGCCGACGCTGATCAAATCGAGGATGTGATAGCCGCCGGGCAGCGTCTTACCGACGAACTTGTCGTCGGTGGTAGAGCCCATGGTGCCGATCGGAAAACCGCACGCGGGGCAATACTGGTGCTCGCTCGCGCAGCCTGCGCCGCAATGCGGGCAGGTCCGAAGAGAGGGGTGGGCTTGAGCGTTCACCAAGGTGGTCGGCGGGTCCGGCGACCGGCGTGACAGCCACTGGCCGCACCCAGATAACCGGAGCCTCGCCATTCTATCTAAGCCAAACCAGACCGCTAGGTTTCTCGTTCGCGCTCGGCCCCCGGTGCCTTTCGCCCTGGCTCCGGGCCTGGTTTCGGCCTGGGCTCGACCCGGTTCTCGGCTGCGGCTAGCGGCCGGAAGTGGCCGGATCACGGGCGGGAGGCTAGGCTTCTAGGATATGGTCACGGCGCGCGTCAGGCTGGGAGAGCTCCTCGTCGAGGCCCACATCGTTACCCGTGCGCAGCTGGAGGACATTTTGGCCCTCCAGAAGAAAGACGGGCGACGGATCGGAACGCTGCTGGTCGAGGCGGGTCTGGTGAGCGAAACCCAGGTCACCCAGATTCTGAGCCAGCAGCTCAGCGTGCCGTGGGTCTCGCTCTATCACATCGATTTCTCGCGCCAGTTGCTCAACTTGGTCAGCCAAGAGCTGGCCGAACGCTACTGTTTGGTGCCCATCTTCGTGCGCAAAGTGCGGGGCCTCGGCCAAACCCTGTACGTGGCCATGGACGACCCGAGCGACGAGAAGGCGCAGGCGGACGTCGGACAGTTTTCGGGCCTGCCGGTGCGAGCCATGATCGCGCCCCCCACCGACATTCGCTCCGCCATCCGCGCCTACTACGGGGCCGGCAAAGATTCGTCTTCGCTCTCCGAAGCCATGGCCGAAGCCGAAGCCGAGCGCGCCTCCGCCCAACCCGCCCCCTCGCCCTCCCCCGCGCCCACGCCTTCCCCTTCCCCCACGCCCACGCCCTCGCCCTCGCCCTCCCCTACGCCCTCTCCCTCCCCCGACGACGACAGTCC
>JBEQSW010000175.1:0-2240 GCA_040348565.1 Myxococcales bacterium
AGCCGCAGCGGGCGCTCGGCCTCGCCGAGTTCGTTCACTCCGGTCTTCTATTTCGATCGTGATCTGCTCTCGCCAAGGTGTGGGTAGGCGCGATCCGGCTCGCACGCGAGCGTGCTCGCGATCGCCGTACGGTGATTGGAGACGACGAGCAAGGGCGAGCAGCAGGCTTACGGCAGGCAGCAGATTTGCGGCGAGCAGCAGACTTGCGGCGAGCAGCAGGCTTGCGGGGGGCTGCAGGCTTGCGGCGAGCGACAGGCTTGCGATTTGGGGCTGCGCCGCGCGAGGCAGCGACAGGGTGCGCCTTCGCCCGCTACCTCGCTCACGCCATCCCTTCCCTTTTACCCGAGCCCTCGCCCGGGCCGCGCCCTCGCCTACTCCTTCGGCTTGGTGTCGCCGGCGGGTGGCGTGTCTGCGTTTACGTCTGGCTCGGTCGTCGTGGGCGGAAGCGTGCCGGTGGGGCCGTGCCGATGGCGGGCGGTGAGCGGCGTGGGCAAGGTGTCGGACAGGCTGACCTTGGGGGCGTCCGGCTCGTCTTCGATTTTTACGAGGACCGCCGTGATGTTGTCCTCGCCGCCGTGCTCGTTTGCGAGCGCAATCAGCTTGCGGCACGCCTCTTCGATGTTGGACGAGCCAGCGACGATTTCGAGGATTTCCGAATCCTCGATCATGCCGCTGAGGCCGTCGGAACAGAGCACGTAGCAGTCTCCCACCGAGGCGTCGTCGCCTTGCAGGTCCACGCTGACGTGCTCTTGCATGCCGAGGGCGCGGGTGATGACGTTCTTGGGCAGCTCGCTCTTTTGCTCTTCCGTGAGCTCGGGCATCGCCAGCAGGTAGTCGTTGACCAACGAGTGGTCGCGCGTCATCTGCTTGATCTCGTTGCCGCGTACGCGGTAGGCGCGGCTGTCCCCGACGTGGCCGAGGTACATTTTACCCTTCTTGCCGCTGAACAGCGCGCCCACGACGGTGGTGCCCATGCCGTGGCACTCGCGCTGCCGAGAGCTGCGCTCGACGATCTGCCGGTTCGCGATCTTGATGCCCGTCAGCAGGCGGTTCTCCTCCTCCGACATCCGCGAGTCGAAGTGGAAGGGCCAGGTGAAGTCTTCGGCCGCGGTGGCGCGAAAGAAGTCCACGATGGCCTCGGTAGCCAACTTGCTGGCGACGTCGCCCGCACGATGACCGCCCATGCCGTCAGCAACGATGTAAAGCTCGTGGTCCTGCAGGATCGCGAAGCTGTCTTCGTTGTGATCCCGCTGGAGTCCTACGTCAGTGAGTCCGGCCGCGACAGCGCGCATTTACCCTCGAAAATTCACGTTTTCACGGGCGCCCCGGCCTGTCAAGGGCGGCCTTTTGGTTCACGAACCGTCCGGCCCTCGGCATCAGCCAAGGGACGTTAGATCGCAAGGATCTCTTTTTCTTTCGCGGCGATGATGCCGTCGATGCTTTGACCGGCTTCCGAGACGGCCTCTTCGGCCTTCTTTTTGGCGCGGTCCACCTCGTCCTCGCTCGCGTCGCCGCCCTCTTTCAGCTCGTTCAACATGTCGAGCGCCTCGTGCCGGGCCTTGCGGACGGCCACCTTGCACTCTTCGCCGGCCTTCTTGGCAATCTTCACCAGGTCTTTGCGGCGCTGCTCGCTGAGAGCGGGGATAGGGATGCGGATGAGATCACCATCGACCTGGGGATTGAGGCCCAGGTCGCTTTCGCGGATGGCCTTCTCGATGGCCTGGACGCCGGTCTTGTCCCAGGGCTTCACGGTCAGCATGCGCGGCTCGGGCACGCCGACACTAGCCATCTGCGCGATGGGCGTCGACTGGCCGTAGTAGTCGACGCGCAGCGTGTCGAGCATGGCCGGGTGAGCGCGGCCGGTGCGAAGCTTGGACAGGTCGCGCTTCAGCGCTTCCTTGGCTTTTTCGCTCGACGCTTTCAGCTCTTTCAGGATGTCGTCAATCATCGGGCAACCTCGGGCAGGGAGCTTCGTATAACACCGCTTGCGCCCAGTATCACTGACCTACGGACTTCCGTGCGGTGGAGATGGGCTTGGGTTTTCGGGCCGGTCGGACCGCCGGCGGCGCGGCGGATGCGCTGGCGGCAGCCGAGGCCTTTTGAGACGCCCAGAACGCTTCTTCGGCCGCCTTCAGCTTGCGAGCGTTTTCAGCCTCGACCGACGCCGACGCATTGGCGATGCTTTGGCGCACCAGCTCGTCCGCCTCGCGCGTGCGCTTCTGGACGTAAAAGCCAAGCGC
>JBEQSW010000189.1:0-33048 GCA_040348565.1 Myxococcales bacterium
GTCGTCTTCGAGCGCGCCTATTCGCTCGCCTCTTACGCGGGCAAGAGCATGGGGCCGCTGATGATTGGCAAATACTCGAGCGAGGTGGATGGCGGTTTTTCGCACTTCAACAAGTACTCCAAGAAGGAAGCCTTCGTTCAGGAGCGCCTGCAAGCGGCCGGCGTGCACACGCTGAGCGTCCAAGGCTACTGGTACTTCTTCAAAGACGCCGGCTTCGAGCGCGGCTTCGACCTCATCGACTCCAGCGCCGCGCCCAAAGTAGCGTCCATCGAGGGCGACCAGACGTCCAACAGCGACGAGCAGAGCGACGCCGCCATCAAGTTGCTGCAAGCGCCCGAGCTTTCGGGCCGGCGGTTCTTCATGTGGATGCATTTCGTGGACCCCCACGCCGAATACGCTCCGCATCCGGAGCACGATTTTGGCCCCAAGCCACGCGACCGCTACGGCGAGGTGGCGTTCGTCGACGAGCAGCTGGGGCGAGTGCTGGCCGCGCTCGAGAAGACGCCGTTCGGCGCGCGCACGGCCGTCATCGTCACCAGCGACCACGGTGAAGCCTTCAACGAGCACGGCATGATCCGCCACGGCTTCGAGCTGTGGGAGGAGCTGGTGCGGGTGCCGTTGTTGGTGAAGGTGCCGGGCGTGCCCGCGCGCCGCGTCAGCGCGCGGCGTAGCGCGATCGACGTCGTGCCGACCTTGCTCGACCTATTCAAGGTGCCGTTCGCGGCTCGCTCTGCCAGCGATTTCTTGAGCGGTGAGTCCCTGCTGCCCGACGTCTTGCGCGCGCCGGGCGCCGCCGATCCCGAGCGGCCCGTGTTCATCGACATGGCGCGCGGCCCGTACAACGCCGAACGGCAAGCGTTGATCGACCATGATCTGAAGCTCACGGTCAGCGAAGGCCGCGTGCTCGGCCTCTACGATCTAGCGGCTGATCCCGGCGAAAAACAGGACTTGGCCGCCGACAAAGCGCGCCTGACCGCCATGCGCCGCGCGCTCGGCGAGCTCAAGAGCCAGCGTCGGCCCGTGCCGATGCCGCTGCCGTGAGCTCGCTTTCGGCGAGCAGGCCCGGCAGACCGCCGGTGTGCACGAACAACGCACGGCGCGGCTTTTGGGGCAGACGCGCGAGGCCGAACAGTGCCTTGCCGGTGTAGGTGGGGTCCAGCAGCAAGCCGGACACGCGCGCCACCTGAACCATGAAGTCGAGCTGCTCCGGCGTGGACACGCCGTAGGCTGGTCCCTTGAATTGGTCGTGAACGTCGAGCAGCGCGCAGGCGTCGCGGGCGTTGAGCGTCGGGTCCAAGGCTTGGGCTTCGGCAGTAATGCGGGCCACCGTCTGCTCGAAGTAGGCGCGGTCATCGCACACTGCGAACGCCGCCGCGCGTGCCGCGACCTCGGGAAAGCGCGTCAAACCGAGGGCGATGCCGGCGGCCGTCCCGCCGGAGCCGCAGGCGACGGCCAACAGCTCCAAGCCTTCCGGCAAATCGCCGGCAGCTTGCTGCTCGGCCAGCTCTTCGAGCGCGGTGACGTAGCCGAAGCTGCCGACCCCGTTCGAGCCGCCTTCGGGGATCACGTACGCGCGCTGGCCGCGCGCCGCGAATTCCGCCGCGACCTCGGCCATCAGGCGCTCGCGTTCTCGGTATTGGGCGGGCGTGATGAAACGCACGTCGGCGCCGACCAAGCGATCGAGCAGCAGGTTGCCCACCGGTGGCGGGGGCACGGACGGATCGGGCGTGCGCAGCAGCAGCACCGGCTGAAGGCCGAGCTCGCGCGCCAGGAGCGCGGTTGCCCGCGCGTGATTGGATTGCGCGCCGCCGCAGGTGACGACGACCGTCGCGCCTTGCGCCAGCGCGTCGGCCAGCAAGTACTCGAGCTTGCGGATTTTGTTGCCGGCAGCTGCGCCCGACGTCATGTCGTCGCGCTTCACCCACAGCTCGCAGCCGACCAGCGCGTCGAGGGCGCGGTTGTGCCAGACCGGGGTCGGCGTGTGGCAAAGCGCGAGTCGCTTCATCGCGGCTCGATCCGCACCACGAGGGTGCCCTTGTCGATGGGGCAGGGCGCGGTCGGGCCCAGCTCCGCGACCACGCCGTCGAGCGGGGCCAAGAGCTCGTTTTCCATCTTCATGGCTTCGATCACGGCCAGCGCTTGGCCCGCTTTTACGGCTTGTCCCAGCTGTACGTCCAAGCGCAGCAGCTTGCCGGCCATGGGAGCGCAGAGCGCGCCGGCGGCCCCGCCGTTGCCGGCGCCGACCCCCGACGGACGCGCGCGTTCGACGCGGGCGGTCAGCCGTCGACCCGGCGTGTCGACCCACAGCTCCGCCCCGCGCCGCGCGCTCACGAGCTCGATATCACCCCACGGAGTGATGGCGCGCGTGCTGCCGTCGGCGTGCTCGAGTAGCTGGATCAGGTGGCTCTGCCCGTCGGGCGCGCGGAGCACGCAGCCGGCGTCGGTGAGGTCCACGTCGATCTCGAAGACCTTGCCTGCGCTTTCGAGGCGATATTTCATGGACAGCTCGTCAAAACGTCAGCCCCAACCCGAAAGTCACGATGGCCTGCGTTCCCAAGCCATGACCATCGGCGTTGGTGAAGGCAGAGCCGGGAAAGGCAACGCCCGCTTCGAGTGAAAAGCGTAGCAGCATCGGCGCGTCCAGCGGCAACTCCAGCTGGCCGCCCGCGTCCAGCTCGGTGCCCAGCGCCCGCCCGGCGGCGGGGCCGCCGTCGAAATTCTTGCGCGCGCCGTCGGTGGCCACGGCGCTCGGGTCGACGAGGGGGGTCGTGGAGGACGCCACGACCGCCCCCAGCTTGAAGGTCAAATCGGGGGTGGGGCGCAGCAGCAGCACGGGATTCAAGTAGCTGGCGCCGGCAACGCCTCCCTGGCTGGCGAGCCCTTGCAGGCGCGCTCGGCCTCGGCTGCCGCCCGCGCGCTCCAGCCGCGCCTGGGCCCGCGAGGTCTTGAAGCGCATGACCTCGTTGAACAGGATGAGCCCGACGCCGTGGTTCGGGTTCATCACGAAGCGATGCAACTCGTCATCGGTCGGGTCGGCGTCGCCCGAAGCGATGCCCCATTCCACGGAGGCGACCACGTGAGCGAAGCGTCGGAAATTTTCGACCCGTTCGAGCGCCACGCCCGCCCGCGCGGCGAACGCCATGCTCGAAAGCGTCTGATCGTCGCCCGCGGCCCCGAAGGCGGTCGGCTCGCTGACGCTGCCCACGCGGTAGGCGGCCTCGTATTCGCCGAAAAATTCGCCCGCGCGGCCGGCGATGGGGCTCCGAAAGCCGCCTGACAGATCGGCGAGAAAGAGCCGCGCACCGCCCAAGACACCGCGCTGGGCCAAGGCTTCATAGCGGGCGAGCAGCTCGGTCCGCACGCGCGGGCCGGGCGCAAAGCGGGCATTCAAGCCGACCCGCCAGGCATCGTCGCCGTTGGCGAGCGAGAGCCGGCCGTCGTCGAACAGCAGGTCCCCGCTGGCGCCGACGCGCAGACTGGAGGCGGGCGTGCCGCTCAGAACCTCGACCCGCTCGTAGGTCGCGGGCCGATCGGGCGTGCCGAACCAGCGCGGTTGATCGCCGTTGGCGTCCACCAAGCCCATGCCGAGCTGGGTCGTGGTGTGGCCAACCGTCAGCTCACCGATGCGATCACGCACGGTCAAGCGCAGCATGCGGGGCTGTGCGCGCACCGGTTGCACGCGGTCGAAGTCACTGCCGCTATCCGGAATGGCGTCCGGCTCGTGGCCGTAGATCATGCCTCGCGGTAGGTCGGCCTCGGCGCGCAGCTCGACGCGGCTGCCCAGCAGCATGAGACCGCGCAGCCGCAGCCAATGAAACAGCCGCGACGTCTGATCGAGCGATGGCGGGCTGTCGTCGAGCGGCGCTAGCGGCAACGCCGTGAGCACGCTTTGGCGAGCTTCGTACTCGCCGTCGATGCGCACCTTGACCGCGTCGCGCTCGGGCGCAGGCTCGCGCGCGCGCGTGCTGGGCAGCGCGACCGATTCGGGGACGGCAGTTGCGGCGGCGGGTGGGGGCGGCAACGGCTCGGCCGCGTGCGCGCTTCGGCTCAGGCTCGCGCTCAGCAGCCAAAGCGCCAGTAAAAACCGGGCCGTCACGCCCGGCAGGCTATCAGAAAGCCAGGTCGTCATCGCCCGGCTGCTTGGCGCACACCACCGTGACCCGGGACGGCGAATAGATGAACAGCGTGACGGCCCCGGCCAAGAAGGTGAAAGGGTCGGCCTCGATGCGAATTTCGGCCCAGCCTTGGGGGCAGGCGCGCGACAAATCGTAGCGGGCGACGCCGCGGACGGTGCCGAACAGAAAGCCCGGGTGCCAACGTTCGTCGAAGCCGGCGGCAGTCTTGCCCGGCGGCTCGCCGGAGCGCAGCGTCGTCGTTGCGCAGCCGACGAGCAGCGGCGCCAAGAGCAGGCTCAGGGCGGCGACGCGCATCGCACTCTCGCTTCGCGAGGGGTGTAAACGCCCAGCGTGGCCAGCGACACACCGAGCGTGGCCCAGCTGGACCCGACCGAAAGCTCGCTCGCGACACCGGATGGACAGTAGTCGCGCACGTCCAGATCACCACCGCCGATGGCGCCGAACGCGTAGGCGGGCAACCAAACGCTGCGCGCCGCTGGCCGCTGCGCAGCGCACGCCACCAAACCCAAACAACAACAGAGAAGCGCGAGTCGCACCGGGCTCTGGAAGTTAGCTCAACCCGGGGAGGCGGCGGGCTTCGACTTGCCGCCAGGGGGGAGTTTCGGGGTGGGCGCAGTAGGGATTGAACCTACGACTTCGTCCGTGTGAAGGACGCACTCTACCGCTGAGTTATGCGCCCGAAACTGAGGGGGCACCTGATAGCGCGTCCCTCGGCGACCTGCAACCGCCTTCCTTCACCGAAGAAATTGTTTACGGCGAACCGGCCGTCCGGGTATGAAGCGCGCGTTTGGAACCCTCACCGCTGAGCCTGGGCGCAAGCCCGAACCCCGCTGCGCCCGCGCCGAGCGCGCCCCCCCCGCGGGATGCCAAGCGCAGCCGCGACAGGTTGCTCGGATTGATCATCGTGGCCGTCGCCTTCATGGCCTGTTTGGCGCTTTCGCTGTGGGCCAAAGAAAAGTCGCGCCCCGAAACCAGCGAGCCGCCCGGGCCGCCCACCGTGGAAGGCATCTCCGGCTACCCGAAAGCGGTGGAGGCGGTGGGGACCCTGGCGGCGGCGCGCAAGCTGACCCGGAGACCGGCGCTGCGCGGCATCGTGCTCGACGTCGTCGCGGGCGACGGCACGATCGACGTCAACGACGTCGGAGCCCGCATTCGCTACACGTTTCAGAGCCCGCCCGGTCAAGGCGCGCAGCCTCCGCGCGAGCCCGGCACTTTGCCCAAGCGGATTACCTGCGGAAAACAAAACGTGATCTTGACCAAGCAGGGCTTGGTGGCCGAGCCGGATCAAGCCGACTACCCGTGTCCTCCCGCCGGGGTCGAGCCGTTGCCGGAGCCGCAGTGCACGGCCAAGGAGCTGTGGAAGCTGGCCCGGAAGCGCAAGATGCCGCGCGACCTTCCCGCCCACATCGAATACTTCCGCAGCAAGGCCGGCCCGGCTTGGCGCTTCGAGATCGTCGGCATGCCGCAGCACAAATTCACGCTGTACGGCGACTGCAAGCGTGAGCTCACCGGCAGCGACGCCCACGGCACCGTTCCCTGAGCGGCTAAGGCGCTTTGAGCGGTACCAGGTCGGCGGCCTTCAACAGCGCGCGCCACACGGAGTCGACCGTCTCCGGCTCTTCGACGGAGAAGGGGATGACCCGCCGTTCGGCCACGCGATTGCCTTCGAGCTTGGGGCGATCGCGCGCCGGCAGTTTGTCGACCTTCGTCGCAATCAGTACCACTTGCGGCGGCTTGCGGTTGGCCCGGCCGTGCTCGGTGATGAGCTCGAGGGCGTCGGCGTCGTCCGCCTCCATGCCGCGGCGTGAGTCGAACAGCACGGCGGCGGCGCGCAAGGTCGAGCGCTCCAACAAGTAGTGCTCGATCAGCTCGGCCCATTCTTTGCGCTCGCTCTTCGAACGCGAGGCGAAGCCGTAGCCGGGTAGATCGACGAGCATGAGCTCGAGCCCGGCCACGCTCTTGATGTCGAAGAAATTGATCTGCCGAGTGCAGCCCGGCGTTGCGCTGGTACGCGCCAAGCCCTTGCGGTTGAGCAGCTTGTTGAGCAGGCTGCTCTTGCCCACGTTCGAGCGGCCAACGAACGCGATCTCGAGCTTGGTCGGGGGCGGCAGCTCTTCGGGGCGCCGCGCGGCCGCGACGAACTCGGCGCTGGCAACGTGAAAGAAGGGGGGCTTGAGGGCGGGCAAGGCGGGCCACTCATGGCACGCCTCGCCGGTTTACGCCGCTGGTTTCTTGCGGAGGCGCCGGACCAGGGGCCCCGTGACCATCAAAAGCTCGTCGCTGCGCAGGCCCCAGGCCAGGGCGAAAAACGTCGCCACGAAGGCGGCGGCGCCCAACGCCCCCGGCAAGGCCCGTCCCCAAGCCCCGGCGTCGGCCGAGCTCGAGACCGCTGACGCCACCAACCGCCCGACCACCACCCCGGCCCCGGCGGCGAGCACGGTTTTGGCGGCCGACAGCCCCACCTCGCGCAGGCGCAGGGACGGTAGCTTTTTGCCGAGCCGAACCCAAAGCAGACCGGCCTGGACCAAGCTGGAGCCGGTAACGGCCATGCCGATGCCGACATGGCCGAAGCTACCGCGGAGACCGAGCGACAGCGCCACGAACGCGCACAAGTCGATGGCGGCCACGATCACCGGTGTCCGCGTATCTCCGAGCGCGTAGTACGTGGAGGTGAGCTGCCGCACGCTGGCCACCAGCCAGATGCCGGCGCCTTGGGCGACCAGCGCGCGCGCCGTCTCGTGCGCCGATTGGGCGTCGAACTCGCCGCGCTGAAAGAGCAAGACCACGAGCGGCTCGGACAAGCCGACGAACAGCGCCGTGGCCGCGATGGACACGAACAGCGTGAGCCGCATGCCGAAGGCGTAGGTGCGGCTCAATTCATCCAAGTCGCCGCGCGCGGCCAGCTTGGCCAGGCTGGGCAAGGCCGCCGTTTGCAGCGCCATCACGAAGATGCCTTGCGGAAAGTCGCACAAGCGCAGCGCCCAGCCGTAGTAGCTCTGCGCGCCCAAGCCTTCTTGCGACAAGAAGCGCCGGGCCAGCACCACGTCGATGTAATAGACGCCCATGCCGAACATCACCGGCAGCATGCGGCCCAGCGCTTCGCGCACACCCGGGTGCGACAGCTCGAAGCTGGGCCGTTCGAAATAGCCGATGGCGCGCAAGCTGGGCCACTGCGCCACCACTTGCAGCACGCCTCCCAGCAGCACCGCGATCGCCAGCGCCATCGCGCCGTCGTAGCCGGTCGACATCAACCAGCCGGGCAGGGTGAGCGCGCACACGATGAACGATACGTTGAGCAATCCCGGCGCGAACGACGTCGCGACGAAGCGCTGGTGCGTGTTGAGCGCGGCCACGCCCAACGCCGCCGTGCCCATGAAGAAGATGTACGGAAACACCCAGCGCGTGAGCTGCACGGTGCGCGCGGTTTGCCCCGGCAGCTCCGCGTAGCCGGCGGCGAACAGCTGAACCAGCTGGGGGGCAAGCAGCACGCCCAGCAGGCTGGTCACGAGCAGAATGGTCAGCGAAAGGCCGCGCGTGGCGCGGAAAAAGCGCTTGGCTTCGGCTTCGCCGCGCTCTTCGTGGGTCTTGCTGAGCACCGGCAAGACCGCGCTCTGCACCGCACCCTCGGCCAGGAGCTGGCGCAGCACGTTGGGGATCGTGAACGCCACGAAGAAGGCGTCGGTCACCGCGCGCGAGAACACGGCGGCGATGGTTTGGTCGCGCACCAAGCCGAGCAGGCGACTGGCGAGGGTGCCGGCGGCCACGATGCCGGCGCGCCGCGTGATTTGCCGCTGCTCGGCCCGCGGGCTCGCGTTGACCGTCGTCTTCGCCAGGTTCGTCGAGCTCAAGGCGTGACGTTCTACTCGATGCCCGCGTGCGCGCCCAGCGCCGCTTCGACGATCGACAGCGCGCTCGGGGCCTCCTCGCCGGTCAGCACGCCGATTTCTCCGCGGGCCGCGCGCGCCATCCGCTCACGCGCAGCGGCCGAGATGCGCAGGCGTGCCCCGCCGCACGACCGGCAAATCAGCCCGCCCCGCGCCGCGTCCACGCTGGCCGACTGGGCCGGCAGCGCTTGCCGACCGCAGCGCACGCAGCGCTCGAAATCGATGCCCCAACCAAAGGCCGACAGCAGACACAGCCCGGCCTCCGCCAGCGCGATGGCCACGGGCTCGGGGCTCGGAGATTCCGCCAGCCGATCGAGCAGCGTGGTCAAGACCATGTAGGGCGCTTCCTCGGGCGTGCGGGGCGGGGCCGCGCGGCGCGCCCAAGACAGCGCTTTGCCGGCCGCTTCCATGGCCGCCAAGCTGCCGAGGATCTTGGCGCGCGGTGTCTTCAGCTTGGCTTCGAGCAGGGTGAACAGCTCGGCGCCGGGACGCTCGTCGAGCTCCAGCGCCAGCGTGTGCATGGGCTCGAGCGAGCCGCCGAAGCGCTTCATGCTCTTGCGCGCGCTGCGCGCCAACGCGCTCACCTTGCCGAGCTTCTCGGTCAACAGCGTGAGCACCAGATCCGCTTCACCGTAGTCGACGCGCCGTAGCAGCAGCGCTTCGGTGGCGATGCGCGCGGAGGCTTTGCGCGCGGCCACGGTCAGCCGAGGCGAGGCGCGAGCGCGCTCGTCGTCGGCGGAGCGACGCCGGACAGCTCTTGCGGCATGTCGTCGCCGCGCGGCTTGAGCACGATGCTGAGCGCGAGCGTGAACAAGATGAGCAACAGAACGAACGCGACGGCGACGCCGAGGCGACGCCCACGCGCCGGCTTGCTGGGCGCGGAGATGGGGAGCGGCGTCACCCAGGCCACGCGCCGCGAGGCGGTGTAGCGCGCCAGCACGTCGTCCGCGGGCACGCCCAGCGAGCGCGCGTACGACTTCAAGAAGCCACGTACGAACACCTCGCCCGGTAGCTCGTCGAAACGATCGGTCTCGATGCGCTCGATGCTGGCCATGGGCATGCGGGTGACCCGCGATACCTCCTCCACGCTCATTTTGCGCTGTTCGCGCAGGTCGCGGAGGTATTGGCCAACGGTGGGCATCGGGGGACGCAGAGACTACTTGAACTTTTGCAGCATGGAGCTGCATTCTTTCCCAGCGTTCGTCTTTCCCGACAGCTCCGCACAGCGCTGGAGGTCGCTCCTGGCGCCCTCTTGATTGCCCATGCGTAGCTCCACGCGCGCCCGCGCCGCGAAGGCATCTTGCAGGCTGTTACAGCCCGGCGCTTGCGTTTCCAGTGCCCGCGTAAGCGATTCGGAGGCGGCGGTGTCCTCGTGACGGCGCTCGTAGGCGAGCCCCAAGCGGTACAGCCCAACGCAGAACAGCGGCTGGGCGGCGATGCTGCGTCGGAGCGAGTCCACCGCGGCGTCGGTGGCGCCGGACTCGAGCTGGGCCCAACCTAGGTTTCCCCAGGCATTTTCCGGGGTCTGGTAAAGAATGTCTTCGGTGAGCGGCTTCAGCACGTTGATGGCGTCGGCGTACCGCTTCTCGTGGATGAGGATCACGCCCAACGTGTTGGTGGCTTCGCGATAGTCGCGTTTGGCCTTCAACGCCAGGCGGGCGTGCTTCTCGGCTTCCTTCAGGCGGCACTCGTCAGCGTTCCGGCTGCAGAAATCCATGTAGATCAGCGCGACCAGATGAGCCGCGTCGGCGTTGTCCTCGTTGAGCTCCACCGCCTTCAGCGCGTGATCGAGGGCTTCGCGGGGGGAGTTTCGGCGCAGCCACAGGTCTCGGGCCACGTCGTACTCGCTCTCGCTCATGCGGTCCGGGTCTTTGGCGCCTTCGCCGTTGTTGGCCGAAGCGCAGGCAAAAAGCGCCAAGGTGGCGGCAAGAACCGGCCAAACCGGGCCCAATCGTGTCATCGCGCGCGGGCTCGGGCGGCGCCTTGGGCTTGGCCGCGCAGCTGATCCTTGATGCCCAGCAGACTGTAAAGATCTCGTAGGCTGTCCAAGTTGGGAACCTCGACGCGCTCGTCTTGAATTCGGATGTGCCCGCTCTCGCGCAGCTGAGCGACGATGCGTTTGACGGTATCGACGTCGAGGCCAACTTGGGCCGAAAGCTCGAGCGGAGAAAGAGTCAGCGAGATCTGACCGCCCGAATCACGCAACCCCTCGGCGTGGTTGGCCAGCTGCTCCTGCTGGGCGAACTTCATCAGCGCCACCACGACCTTGGACTGACCATCGCGCAGCATCAGGATTTCGATTTGGTCTTCGGCGTCGCGCATGCGCCGAATCAGCTGGTTCAGCACCCGGCCCGCAACCTCGGGGCTGGTGGCCAGGACCTGCTCGAAGGTCGCGTGATCGAAGGCCAAAGTGACGACATCATCGAGCGCGACGGCGGTGGAGCTGCGCGCAGCCCCGCGCAGCAGCGCCGATTCTCCGAATAAGTCACCGGGGCGCACCACCCGCAAGCTGCGCTCCATGCGGCCGGCTTGCTTCAAGAGCCGTACCCGGCCGTCTTGCAGCAAGAAGGCTTCCGTGGCCGGCTCGCCGTCTCGGAACAACACCGTGCCCGCGCTGAAGCGACGCCCGTAGCGCGAGATGAGCCGCGCTTGGGCCTCGTTGCCGGGACCGGTATCCGTCACGACGCCATCTATATCATTCAGTGCTGGGCGGGGGCGCCGAGATCCGGCAGCGTGGCCCCCGCGTCGCGGATGTACACCGGAAGCGCTGGATTCGTCGCGGGATCCAGCTGTTCGGCCAGGAGCCCAACCGCGGTCGCCGAAGGCTCCAGCGTGCCCGGGGTCGTGCAGGACGGCGTCATACCCAGCAGGGCCAGCCCGCTGCCGATCCAGGCGACCGGACCCTGCAGCTGGACCCCGAGCGCTTCGAGAGCGCTCGCCGTAGGCAGGGCTACCGGAGGCAACACCTCGGCCGCCCGCGGGCCGGTTGCGTAGGCCGCTACGAAGACCTCACCGCGTCGTGCGTCGAGGATGGCGCAGCGCACGCCGGGCAGGTCGTCCGGAACCGCGCGCGCCATCGCGCGAAGTGAGCCGACCCCGACCAGCGGCACTCCCAGACCGAGCGACAGGCCTTGAGCGCAGGCAATGCCGACGCGCAGGCCGGTGAATGAGCCGGGACCGACCGAAACCGCGAGCCGATCGAGCGAGCTGCGTTCCCAGCCAGCTTCGCCGAGCAACTCGGCGATCAGCGGCAGCAGGCGCTCGGCGCTCTGCTTCGGCCGCGCGCTCGAGCGTTCGAGGACGACCCTGCCGCCTTCGAGCAAGGCCACCGAGGCCTGCGTCGTGGAGGTTTCGATGCCCAGGATCCGCACCGGCTCGGGGTAGCTCGAAAGCCGCTCCGCAGCAACGAAGGCCGGTGTAAGCTGACGTTAGTGCCGTCGATCCTGCCGCGTTTCGACTTCCGCGCCGAGTTCGGCGTTGCCACCGACACGGGGTCGAAGCGCCAAGGGAACGAAGACGCCTACGCGCTTTCGCCCGAGGTTGCCGTGTTCGCCGTCGCCGACGGCATGGGCGGGCACCGCGCGGGCGAGGTCGCGGCTCGCGTGGCCATCGAAGAAGTCATCACGATGCTCAGCAGCCAGAGCGCGATTCGCGCCGTCGAGCGCTACGTGAGCAACGCCGGCCTGGACTCGCGACGGAAGGTGCTGGCATTTTTGCGGCGCGCCGTCGAACAAGCCAACCTGCGCATTCGCCGCGAGGCGCTCGCAAACCCCGACCACTCCGGGATGGGCACGACTCTGGACGTCGTTTGGTTGGCGCGCGACCACGCGTTCATCGCCCACGCTGGCGACGGCCGCGTCTACCTGGCCCGCTCGCGCGCCGTGCTCCAACTGACCCACGACCACACGCTCGCGTCTCGGCAATCGCGCGTGCCCGACGGCCTCGGCATCACGCCGTCGGAAGGCACGCAGAGCTCGGGCGTCACCAACGCGCTCGGCCTTTCCGACGCGGTGCAGGTCGACACCCTGTTCGTCGACTTGAGCCCGCGCGACCGCTTGCTGCTGTGCACGGACGGAGTCCACGGCCAGCTCGACGGCGAGCAAGAGATTTCGGAATTGATACGTACCGGCGCGCCCGACGCCACCGCGCGCGCGCTCATCCTGCGCGCAGGCGAGGGCGGGCGCGACAACGCCACCGCGATCGTCGTCGAGATTGCCGACCGCTTCGTCAAGCGGCCCGACCGCGACCGCGGGCTCAGCCCGACCGACCTGGAAAGTGCGCGCCAGAGCCCGCTCCTCGTCGATTTACCGCTGCCGTTGGCGCTCACGGCGCTCTCGGCGGCGGTCGAAATCGAAGTCGCGGAGGGCGCGACGGTGCCGCGAGCCATCGCCAACGATTTGGTTGCCTACATCGTGCTGGAAGGCTTGGTGAAGCACCCCGACGGTCGCAGCGTCGGCCCCGGCGCGCTGTTGTATCCGGAGTCCCTGGTCGGCGTTTGGGGGCAAGCGGGCGCGCCCGCGGCCGAGCAAACCTCGCGCCTCTTGCGCGTGCGCGCCGACGACTTTGCCGAAATCTGCAGCGAGCCGCGCTACGCCGCGGAGCTGTATCGACGTTTGGCGGCGCACATGGCGCGGCTGGCGGTCAAAGGCGGTGGAGCACCGGGCGGCACTCCCGCGCCCGGGGCGCTGCAATTGCCCAAGCCGCCGGGTTGAGCCCACGCCGAGCTGTCCGTCCCGTCTTTCAGTGCCGCCGAAGCGTCACACCGGTTCGTAACACCGGGAGCTGAGTATTCAAAAGATGGTCGGGGCGGCCGGATTCGAACCGGCGACCCCTTGACCCCCAGTCAAGTGCGCTAACCAGGCTGCGCTACGCCCCGAACCGCCTTGTGCAAGCGATTAGGCCGACCAAAGCGAGGCGGAACCTAGCCTTTTCCGAAGGGAATGCAACCCCAATCGATGACGACCGGGCCGATTTGCCAGGGCGGGGGCCCGGCCGACGCGAAGCCTATGGCTTCATCTGCTTACGGAGCGCCTTCTCGGTGTCGCTGGCGGCTTGCCCGAGCTCGGCCGCTTTCTGTTTGGCGGCCTTGTCGACGAGCGCCTTCTGAGCGCGCCCGAAGCGAGTGGACTGCTCTTTCCAAAAAGCCGGGTCATTGGCCGGCGGCGACAGGCCTCGCAGGTAAGCGGCGTCGAACTCCGCGAGGCCGGCTACGGGACTCTTCTGCTTAGCGAGCGCGTCGAGCTCGCTGGTGTCGCGTAGCTCGGCGGGCAAGGTCGGTGGTCCCAACATGAGAGCCGCGGCGTTGCGCGGGCCATGCGCGAGCACTTTGGCCAGCGCCGCAATCAACGCGGCGTTGGGCTCGGCGGGGGTGGCGATCGTGGCGACGCGCGCGAACGGCTCGGCCCAAAAGTATTCCTGACCCAGCTGGAACAAGGCTCGCTGGGCGAGGCTTGCCAGCTCGGGCGGAGCGCCGTTCGGCAACCCGCTCAGCCAGAGCGCGGGCGGCACGCCCTGCTCGAGCCGCGCGCGCAGGAGCTGCGCGTCGTCGACGGCGGGGGCCGGCTCGAAGCGCAGCGCGTAGAAAGCTGGCAGGTTGGCGGCCGTTTTCGCGGCCGGAGTGGCTTGGCTGAAGGGAGGCAGCGCAGGCAACAGCAACCCGTCCAGCGCGTCGATGCGCCGGCCGGCGTAGAGCTGCGATAGCAACGTGCGCGCTTCTCGCAGCCGCGCGTCGTTGATGATGCCCAGGCGCGAGAGCTCTCCCAAGCCAACCAGCGCCGCGTCGCGACCGCGCAAGACGCGCGGCTCGAGCGCTTGCTCCAGCGCTACCAGATACGTCTCGCGGATCTCCGGATCGTCCTTCATTTCTTGGGGCAGCTCGAGCGAGCGCGCCACGCCCACGAAGCGCATGTCGGCGAGCCCGGCCTCCAGCGCCACCACCGCCTTGCCGTAGCTGCTCAAACGCGGCCCGACTTGCGACAGCGTGTCGACCGCATGCGCCTGCTCGGCGATCCACGGCGACAACACTTCCTTGAAGTGCTTCAAAAATTCGGCTTTGGCGAAGGGCGGGCGAGGCAGAGGAGGCTGGCGCACGCTGCGGTTCAAGCGAGCGCCCACCGCCAACCCGAGCAGCGCATCGGCCAGCTCACGCGTGGGCCCCGGCTTGCCGACCGCGCTTTCGACGATCACGTCGCCGCAAGCCCGCGGAGCCAGATCGGCGCGCAGGGCTCGCAGCAAGCCTGCGGGGGCGTCGCTACTTGCCTCCAAACAATGCAGTAGCGTGTCGCGCGCTTCGGGCGCAGCGCCGAGCGCATCTGCCAGCTGAGTCTTGAAATCTCCCGGCGCGCAGCTAGACGGCGCAGGGGCCGTGAACGGCGTGCATTCCGCGGGAGGGCCGGGCACGCCGGCCGGCGCCGCGCTCAAGCCGGCGGGTTTGGCTTCGCCGGAGGGCGCCACGCCCGGTGGGGCCTGGTCGGGCGAGGCGCCGGGGGACTGGGCGGGGGTCGCGACGGCGCCGCCCGCGCCGCACGCGGTCAGAAGGAGAAGAAGCCCGAGACCCGGAAGGCTGCGCAGCATGGCTGCTGTCTACAACACCCAGGTCGAGCCGTCTTTGGGATCAAGGTGGCGAGCTAGTGAGACTGACGCTCAGCGGCGCCGGCGCGAGCACCGGCGTGGGGGCCGGTTCAGCGCTCGCGGGCGTGTTGGCGATTCGGTGCGAGTCGAGCACGTGCTGGGGCGGGGTGTGCAGATCCCACACTAGTCCGACCCAAGACAGCACCTTCAGCACGTAGAACGTGACGTCGATTTCCCACCAGAAGAAGCCCTGATTCGTGGCGCGCTGGTAGTAGTGGTGGTTGTTGTGCCAGCCCTCACCCAGGGTGATGAGCGCGAGCCACAAGTTGTTCTTGCTGTTGTCGGTGGTGACGTAGCGCCGGCTACCGAACACGTGCGTGAGCGAGTTGATGGTGAAGGTGCCGTGCCAGAGCAGCGTGGTCGAGACGAAGAAGCCCCAATACAGAGCCCACCAGCCGCCAGCCAAGAACAAGCCCACCGCCAGCGCCACGGCCGGCACGTAGTAGTAGGTGTTCAGCCAGCGGAGCTCGGGGAAGCGCGCCAGGTCCTTGACCTTGTCCATTTCGGTGTCGTGGTTTTGCGGCGCCAAGATCCAACCGACGTGGCTCCACCAAAAACCGTCTTGCAACACCGAGTGCGTGTCACCTGGTTGATCGGACATTCGGTGATGGTGGCGATGATGAGCGGCCCACCAGAGCACGCCCTTTTGCACGCTGGTCATGGCCAACAGCGCCAACACGAGCTGAAACGGCCGACTCGTCTTGTAAGTCCGGTGCGAAAAGTAGCGGTGGTAGGCGCCCGTCACTCCGAACATGCGCACCGCGTACAACCCCAGCGCCAGCAGCAACCCCGACCATGAGAACCCGAGCCAGAACACCCCGGCCAACGCCACGAGGTGAACCAAGAAGAACGGGATGGACCGGGGAACGTCGAGACGATGCTCGGGCTTGGTTGCCATGCGATTTCCTACGCTCTTTCATAGCGAAGGGTTAGTCACGGCGGCGTCAGGAAAGGGTAATAGTTTCCCTCGGTAAGCCGCTCGGGCTCGACCGCCGCGCCTGGAATTTCCGTAAAACCTAGCGAGAACCGCCGTAGCGCGTCGTGTAGCGGCCACCGCGTGGCTCGCAAACGGCCGCCAGCGTGTGCCCGACCGCGCTCCAGGTCATGCCGTCGCCGCCCAGCGTTTGGCTGCTGCCCAGGATGTACGCCAGATCGGCCAGGGTCACGATACCGATCAGCCTTCGATCCGCGTCCACGACCGGCACGCGGCGGATCTTGTACTGCTGCATCAACGCCTGGACGGTGGCGGGCGAGTCGTGCGGCCCGCAGCACTTGATGTCGCGAGCCATGGCGCTGTTCACGCTCGCGTCGCCGAGCGGAACCCCTTGCAGATGGCTGGCCATGCAAATGTCGCGGTCGGTGATGATGCCGATGACGCGGCGTTCGGCGTCGACGACCGGAACGGCGCCGCAGTCGACCTCCCACATGATCTGAGCCGCGGAGCTGAGGCTCTCTTCGGGCGCACAGCTGCGAACGTCTCGGGTCATGATGTCTTCGACCTTCATCTTCGACTTCCTTCTGGCAAACCTGTGCGGGCGGGGCCGGCCGAGCATATAGCAACCCCAGCGCTTCTCCCCACTCGAAAACTCCAAAACTCAGCGGCGGAATCGCTACAGCCGCGGTATAATGAGCCGGTGGAGTTTCGCGACTACGCGCGCTCGAGCGACGACGGCCTCGACCTCCTGACCGGGGCGCTCTTGATCGCGCGGGACGCGCACCCGGGGCTGGACCTCGCCGAGCAGAGCGCACGGTTGGACGAGCTCGCCCAACCGCTCGCAGGCCGCGGTTTGTCGGCTTTTCCGCCGACCGTGCAAGCGCGCCTGCTGTCCGATTATCTGTACGTCGTCCGCGGCTTTCACGGCGCGAAAGCCGACTACTACGAGCCGCGCAACTCGTTCTTGAACGAAGTCTTGGACCGCAAGACCGGCATCCCTATCACCCTTGCGGTTGTTTATATCGAGGTGGCGCGCCGGCTCGGGGTTTCGGCGCTGGGCGTCGGGTTCCCGGGACATTTCCTGGTGCGGCTCGGCGCTCAGCCGGGGGACCCTGGCGCCCAGCGGAACGAGCCGACCATCGTCGACCCGTTCCACCAAGGACGGTTGCTCGACCACGACGCGCTCGGCGCGCTGCTCCGGCGAGCGAACGTGCGTGCCCCGCTGTCGAGCGAGATGCTGGAGCCGGCGCCGACCCGTCACATCGTCGCGCGCATGCTGATGAACCTGCGCGGCATCTACACCGCCCGGGGGGACGGCGCCCGCCTGCTGCTCACGCTCGACCGTCTCATCGATCTCTTACCCGAGTTGAGCTCCGAGCTGCTGGAGCGCGCCAAGCTGTACGAACAGCTGGGCGCGCCCGCCGCCGGCTTGGCCGACTACGAGCGCTACCTCGAGGTCGAGCCCGACGGTAGCGACCGCGCCCTGGCGCGCAAAGCCATCGAGCGGTTGAAGCACGCGCTCGGCGCCCGCGGCAACTGACGGCGTTGCGCAAGGCCGCCCGCGGCGCACTGGCGGCCCTTTACGACGAGCCCGCTAGTGAGTCTTCGAAGCGCAGCGCCAGTCACCGACGAACACGAGCTCGCGCTCGCAACTGACGATGACTTGCTTCTGGACCTTCTTGCCGGCTTCGGTGCGCTCGGTCTTGAACGAATACTCGTGACCGAACGAGCCTCGCGCTTGCTGCTCGAGTGACGCCGAACAATCGTCGGAGCCGCAGGCAGCCTGGGTGGCAACGGCGATGGCGTCGCTGTTGTCGCCGTTGCTGTTGCGATAGCCGAGAGCGGTGAACGCCACGCAAGTGACGAAGATACCGACCCGTAACAAGGTTCGACCTTCCATCGGCTTTCAGGCTCCGATTTCGAGCTCCCAAAATGGTGGCGGGCGGTCTTTGGCCCACCACAGCCCGCAGCCCACGCTGACGAAGTGCTTGGCCAGGATGCCGCGGTAGTAGGAGCCGTTGCGAACGTACACGTCGGTGTCGGTCTTGGCCTTGTCGGCGCGGTCGCGCAGATCGGCGCGCGTCACCACCTCCACGTAGACCAGGCCTCGCGACATGGCCGCGATGTTGGCCACCGCGGGCGCTACGTCCGGGTCCGGCAAGTACTGAAGCACGCCCTGACAGATGATGAGGTCATGCTTCTTGCGATCGCGCCAGCGCGCGATGTCGCGGTGCTGAAAGCCGTGCTTCTTGCACATGGCCGCCGACACTTCGGTGCCGGTGTACGAGACGCCTTTTTGGTGCTTCTCCATCCAGTGCTTCCACAGGCCGATGCCCGCACCGATGTCGAGCACGCTCTTCATCTCGATCTTGTTGTACTCGGCGAACGAGAAGACGAACTGAGCGAGGTGGTGATGCTCTTCGGCCGACACGACGCGCGTCTGGGGCGACTCGTAAAAGCGGTGGTAGTACGCTTCGTCGAAGCGCCGGAACCGATCCATGACCTTCTAGTCTAGGCGAATCGGTTCCGAGTCCGCGCGAGCATTACGGTAGGGGCCGCCACATCGGGCGCCGGACCAGATCAAAACCGCTTCCGTAACTCGCTGATTTCCCTGGTTTTATTGCTACTTGCTAATATGTGAAAGTATGTAAGGATACGCCCGTGCACGCCGCCGCGCCGGGCTTCGATGGTCGTTGGCAGCTCTATCGGCTGCTGAGCGACCCATTTCGTCTGCGCCTGTTGGCGCTGGCCGGCGTCGAAGAGCTGGCGTTGGGCGAGCTGGCGGACCTGCTGGGCGAGTCGCAGCCGAACGTATCGCGGCACGCCGCGCCCCTGCGCCAGGCGGGGCTCTTGGCGGAGCGCAAGCAGGGCACGCGCACCCTCGTGCGGTTGCCCCCGGAAGCGTTGTCGGACGCGGTCGTGCGGGACGCGGTCGCGGCTGGGCGCGCGCTGTGCAGCGAAGACGGCAGCCTCGAGCGTGTGGCCGCTATCTTGCGCGGCCGTGACGAGAAGACGCGCGAGTTCTTCGCCAAGGCCTCGCGTGACGGTGCCGAGCTCGGGCTGGCGCCGGAGCTGCCGGCGTACTTGGCGGCGTTCGGCGCGCTGTTGACGCGGCGCGAGCTTGCGGTCGACGCCGGCACCGGCGACGGCGTGCTGCTGGATTTGCTGGCGCCGGTTTTCGGTCGTGTCATTGGCGTCGATCGCAGCGACGCGCAGCTCGAGCGCGCCGCGCGCCGCGTGAAGCAGCGCGGCTACGCCAACGTCGAGCTGGTGCAAGCCGAGCTGGGCGCGGCCGAGCTGTTGGCGCGCGTCGGCAAGGGCGCTGACGTGGTGGTCGCGGCCAGGGTCTTGCACCACGCGCCGTTGCCGCGCGTGGCGCTGGTCGAGCTTTCCAATCTGCTCGTGCCCGGCGGCAAGCTGTTGGTAATTGACTACGCGCGGCACACGGACGAACAAATGGCCGCCGCCCAGGCGGACGTTTGGCTCGGTTTCGAAGCCGCAGAGCTGCTCGAGCTGAGCCGCGAGGCTGGTCTCGACGACGCAAAGGTTTTGCCGATTCCGCAGAGCTATGCGGCAGCGGCGAGTGACGGACACGTAGGCTGGCAGCTTTTGGTAGCTACCAAGCCGCAAGAGAAGTGAAAGGTAATCAAGTCATGACGCAAAGTGTTGTTACGGGCGGCGCTCAAAAGGCCAAGGAAATTCAGACCAAGCTGCCGACTCAAGCGGGCAGTTACTACCGCGTGGCCGACATGTCGCTCGCCGAGTGGGGCCGGAAAGAAATCTCGATCGCCGAGACCGAGATGCCGGGCTTGATGGCGCTGCGCGCCGAGTACGGCGCGTCGAAGCCGCTGACGGGCGCGCGCGTCGCCGGCTGCTTGCACATGACCATTCAGACCGCCGTCTTGATCGAGACGCTGAAAGAGCTGGGCGCCGAGGTCACTTGGACCAGCTGCAACATCTACTCGACGCAGGATCACGCTGCCGCCGCCATCGCGCAGGCCGGCATTCCGGTCTACGCCTGGAAGGGCGAGACCGAGGCGGAGTACGACTGGTGCCTCGAGCAGCAGATCTTCGCATTCCAGGGCGGCAAAGGCCCGAACATGATCTTGGACGACGGTGGCGATCTGACCATCTGGATCCACGACAAGCACCCGCTGCTGTTCTCGGGTGACGACCCGATCCGCGGCATCAGCGAAGAGACGACCACGGGCGTGCACCGCCTGTACGAGATGTTCCGCAAGGGCGAGCTCAAGTGCCCCGCCATCAACGTCAACGACTCGGTCACCAAGAGCAAGTTCGACAACCTGTACGGCTGCCGTGAGTCGCTCACCGACGGCATCAAGCGCGCGACCGACGTGATGTTCGCGGGCAAGGTGTGCGTAGTCGCCGGCTACGGCGACGTGGGCAAGGGCTGCGCCCAAGCCATGCGCGGCCTCGGCGCGCGCGTCATCATCACCGAGATCGATCCCATCTGCGCGCTGCAAGCCGCGATGGAAGGTTACGAAGTCCGGCAAATGGACGACGTCGCCGCGGTCGGCGACATCTTCGTGACGGCCACTGGCTGCTGCGACGTGGTGACCGGCAAGCACATGGAGCAGATGAAGAACGAAGCCATTCTCTGCAACATCGGTCACTTCGACAGCGAGATCGACATGGCTTGGTTGAAGAGCCGCAAGGACATCAAGGAAGAGAACATCAAGCCGCAGGTCGATCACTTCATCTTCCCGAACGGCAAGCGCATCACGGTTCTGGCCCAAGGCCGCCTGGTGAACCTGGGTTGCGCCACCGGTCACCCGAGCTTCGTGATGAGCGCCAGCTTCACCAACCAGGTGCTGGCTCAAATCACGCTGTTCGGCGAGAAGCTGTCGGCGGGCGTGCACATCTTGCCCAAGAAGCTGGACGAGAAGGTGGCGCGCCTCCACCTCGGCAAGCTGAACGTCAAGCTCGACACCTTGACCAAGAAGCAGTCCGACTACTTGAACGTTTCGGTCGAAGGCCCCTACAAGCCCGAAATCTACCGCTACTGAGCTGACTGAGCCGACTCCCCAGCGTGCGTGCGCTGGGGAGTCGCGGTCGCGCGTTTAGGCCAGCGACAGGCCGATGCTCAGCGACTCGCCGTCGATGCTGTCTTGGCTGATGGTCGCGCCGGCGGGAAACTGCTCGAGCGGCGCCGCCTGGACGACCGACAAGGTCTCGCTCTGGATCATGGCCTTGAGCTCGTCCCGAGTGAGCATGCGCCCGAGCGGACCGGGAGCCACCGCGATGAACAGCTTGACCCGTTGGCTCACGTTGAGCGCCGCTTCCTTGCGCAGGTTTTGAATCCGGCTCACCAGCTCGCGCGCCAGCCCTTCGGCGGCCAGTTCCGGCGTCACGTTGGTGTCTAGCACCACCGTCACCCCGCCCGCGCTCTCCGAGGCGTTGCCGGGCAGCGCTTCGCGCGCCAGCGTGATGTCTTCGGCGCTCAGCGCTTCGCCTTCGACCTCCACGCTTTCACCGCGCTCCAGCCGCGCGATGGCAGCCGCGTCCAGCTTTTCGACGCCGGCCGCGACGGCTTTCATCTTCGGGCCCAGGCGCTTACCCAGGCGCTTGAAGTTGGCCTTGGCGGAAAGGGAGCACAGAGCGGAATCGTCCGCGATGGCGACCACCTCTTTGACGTTGAGCTCGCCCCGCAACGCATCCGAAAGCTGCTCCACCGCCTCGCGCACGGCCGGATCGGGGCTGGCGATGGTGACGCGGGCCAGCGGGCGCCGGACGCCCAGCTTCTCGCGCTCACGGATCACCAAACCGAGCGCGATCGCCGAGCGCGCGGTCTCGATGCGTTGCTCGAGCGGCAGGTCGATCAAGGACGGATCGGCTTTGGGGAAGGGGCGCTCGTGCACGCTGTCACCGGCCGGGGCCAGCCCCGTATCGACCATCAGCCGTTGGTGCAAATACTCCGTGAAAAACGGCATTACCGGCGCCATCGCGCGCGTCAACGTCGAAAGCACGCGCAAAAGCGTTGCGTACGCATCCTGCTTGTCGCTGTCGCCCGCCGCGCTCTCGTTCTTGGCGCGCCAGTAGCGACGCCGCCCACGGCGGATGTACCAGTTGTTCAAGTCGTCGCACAAACGCGTGAACGCCGGGATCAAGTTGGACAGCTCGTAACGCTCGTACTCGAGTGTCAGCTCGGCCACGAAGCGCTCGACCCGGCTCAAGATGTAACGGTCCAGGTCGCCGGTGGGGCGCACCTCTAGATCAGCTGGCTTGGGCGACCAACCGTCGGCCACGGCGTACGTCGCCAAGAACACGTAAGCGTTCCACAGCGGCAGCACGACCAGCCGTACGGTCTCTTTGACGCATTCGCCGGTGGTGTCATTGGCGTCCTTGCCGAACTTCATCGGCTCGGCGCGCACCACTGCGCTGTCGATCAGATAGGCGCGCAGGGCGTCCGCGCCGTAGTTTTCCATGACGTCGTTCGGATCAGGATAGTTCTTGAGCCGCTTGGACATCTTCTTGCCGTCGGCCGCCAAGATCATGCCGTTGACGATCACGTTCTTGAACGCCGGGCGCTGGAACAGCGCGGTGGCCAAGACGTGCAGCGTGTAGAACCAGCCGCGCGTCTGATCGAGCCCCTCGGCGATGAAATCCGCGGGCAGGTTTTGTTCGACGTAGGCGACCTTGGATTCGTCGAAGGGGTAGTGGTTCTGCGCGTAGGGCATGGAGCCCGACTCGAACCAGCAGTCGAACACCTCGAGGATGCGCTGCATCGTGCCGCCGGGAGTCTTCAGCGACGGGAACGAGATGCCGTCGACCGATTCGCGGTGGAGATCCTTCACGGAGCCTGCCGGCAGGCCCGCACGCTTTTCGAGCTGCTCCACCGAGCCCATGCACTCGAGCTCGTTCGGATCCTTGTCGCAACGCCAGACCGGAATGGGCGTGCCCCAGAAGCGATTGCGGCTCAAATTCCAGTCGCGCGCGTTCTCCAGCCAATTGCCGAAGCGCCCCGAGCCCACGTGCTCCGGCACCCAGCGGATGGGCAAATTGTTTTTGACCAGCTGCTCTTTGATCTGCTCGACCTTCATGAACCAGGTCGACAGCGCCATATAGAGCAGGGGCTGATCGGTGCGGTAGCAGTGAGGGTAGGGGTGGACGATCGTGTCTTGATCGACCAGCTTGCCCTCGCTCTTGAGCTTTTGGATGATGCCGCGGTCGGCATCCTTCGCAAATTGACCGGCAAAGTCCGGCACCCGCTCGTCGAAGATACCGGTCAAGCCCATTGGGCGAATCACCGGCAGGCCTTCTTTCAAGCCGACCTGGTAGTCGTCCTCACCGAAGGCGGGCGCCTGGTGAACGATGCCGGTACCGGAGTCGGTGGTGACGTACTCGGCGGCCACGACGCGGAAGCACCAACGCGAGCCGTCTTCTTTGGTCTTCTTGTCGGCAAAGTACGGCAGCAACGGCTCGTAGGGGCGCCCCACCAGCTCCACGCCGCGTAGCCGCCCGAGCTCCGTCGTCTTGCCGACCCGCCCGCGCGCCTGGTAGTCGGCAAGCCGGCTCGGCTCGAGGTAGGCGACCTCCCCGGTGTCGTCGACCCGCACCTTGACGTACTCGACGTCGGGGTGCACCGCGAGGGCCAGGTTGCTGGGCAGCGTCCAGGGAGTGGTCGTCCAAGCCCACAAGTAAGCGTCCTCGTCTTCCAGCTTGAAGCGCAGGGTGACGCTGGGATCTTGCCGGCGTTTGTGGCCCTCTTTCTTGGTGACCGGATCGCGCTCCTGCGGTCCCTGTGCCACCTCGAAGTTGGACAGGGGTGTGCCCAGCGCCGGGGAAACGGGCTGAATGCGGAAGCCCTCGTAGATCAAGCCCTGATCCCAGAGACGCTGGAAAACCCACCACACGGTCTCCATGAACTCGGGGTCCATGGTTTTGTACTCGTGCTCGAAGTCCACCCAGCGACCCATGCGGCGAACGGTGCTCTGCCATTCCCGCGTGTAGCGCTGCACGCTGGCTCGGCAGGCGGCGTTGAACTTGGGCACGCCGTAGGCTTCGATCTCGGCCTTGCCGCCGAGCCCGAGCTCTTTTTCGATCAAGCTCTCGATCGGCAGCCCGTGGCAGTCCCAACCGAAGCGTCGCTCCACGTCGAAGCCCTGCATGGCAAAATAGCGCGGCACGATGTCTTTGATCGTGCCGGCGAGCAGGTGCCCATAGTGGGGGAGCCCGGTGGCGAAGGGGGGCCCGTCGTAGAACACGAAGGGCTTCTGCCCCTTGCCAGCCAAGCTGCGCCGTTCGATGCCGTGTTGGTCCCACAGCGCCAAAATCTCGTGCTCGAGCTTCGGCAAATGAAACTCGGCAACGGGCTTTTGAAACGTGGACTTCGCGGCGTCAGACATGGCTAAGGCGCGCGAATGTAATGCCTGCGCCGCCCCTAGGCCAGGGGGGTGTCGGCGGCGTCCGGACCGCAGGTTTTTCGGGCGTTACTTCGGTACGTCGGTCGACGTGGGGCAGCCGAGCAAGATTTCCAGCGACGCCATGGGGTCGTTCGTGACGTTGTCGCAGGTCGACTTGCACAGGATGATGCGACTCGGGTTCACGGGGTTGTCGTAGTACCAGCCGGCGGTGGCGGCGCAGCTCGCTTCGCCCGACACCTGCGGCAGCGTTGCCGTCTTGCCGCTGGAGGGCGTGTAGTTGACGTTGATGAACGCCGGCTCCACCGCAACTCCCGGCTTGGGCACCGGCATCGCGAAGTCACAATCCAAGATGGCACCACGAATGCCGGCCAGCGCGTCGAGCAGATCTTGCGTGGTGTTGGCGCCGTCGGCCACGAAGATGCCCTTGGTGGTGCCGCCGGCCATCGCGATTTGATTCATGTCCGCCTCTTGCGAGCCGGTCAGGCCAATCGCGTAGGTGCGGGTGCCGTCGTTCGCCAGCGCGTCGGCGGCGAGCTTGGCGATGTTGCCGATGTTTTCGTCGCAGCCGTTGGGTTGGCCGTCGGTCACCAACACCACGACCGAATTCTCGTTGGGAGTCTTGGTGTGCTGCGCGCTGGCCCATTGTAGGGCGCCCCCCAGCGCAGCCGAGATGGGCGTGCCGCCGCTCATCATGCCCATCATGCCGCCGCCGCGCGCGGCCGGGGTTGCGCCGGCGGTGGCGTCGACCAGGGCTTTCTCGTGCGCGTCGATAGGGGCAGCATCTGCGGTCAAAACGCCCAGATCCACCAGCGGGGCCGCGCAGGCGTTCATGTCGCAGCCGTTTTGGCTGCAGCCGGCCGAGGGCACGTCGTGGGGGAAGAAGCGGAGCGCCAGGTTCAGCCCCGCGGCGTTGGTGCTGGCGAAGAAGGCGTCGAGCGCGGCCGAGGCCAGCTGCCAGCGAGATGCGCCGTTGGGGACCGCCGAGTCGTTCATGGACGTCGAACGGTCGAACATCACGAACATGTTCACGCCGGCCAGGTTGGCGCTGGCGGTGCCCTTCGCGCAGGCCGCGTCCGGATCGATGACGGTGCCGCTGTTGGTCGCCCCGAGCCCGTTGCCACTGGGGTCTAGATTCAAACTCCCACCCGAGGAGGAGGCGCCCTTACCATCCCCATTGCCCCCGTTCACCTCGCTGCCGTCTTTGCCCCCACAGCCGGCCGCCACGAATCCGAGAAGCACGAAAGCACCGATGGAGCTGGGGATGATTCGCATGATCAAAGTTCCTTGAGAGAGAAGAAGGGGGCGCAAGCCTCGGGCCTACACTGCGCGTCTAGACGGGGGGTAACCGACGCGGCGGGAGGGCAGGCGGGCGCAACCGATAAATCCTTTTAGTTATTTTCGGGTCAGCTCATTCCGCGAACCAGGAAAGGTTGATTGGGGCTATCCGAGCCTCATGGGAGGCGGTCCGAGCCTGTTGTCGGCGCGCGGTTCCGGGCGGCTCGATTCGTTTGCCGACTTTGGCTATCGTGGGCAACCGATGACCCCCAGCGAGAAGAACATCGTCAAATCACTGGTTGCGGTCGCTTGGGCCGACGGCAAGGTCGCGGCTCCGGAAGCCGGCGTCATCGAGGGCATGCTGTGTGGCTTCGACGCCAGTGAGGAGGAGGAGCGAGAGCTTTTGCAGTACGCCAAACAGAAGCGCACGCTGACCGACGACGCGCCGATCAAAGAGCTGTCGCGCGAAGATCGCGAGCTGCTCTTGGCCAATGCGGCCCTGCTCACTCACGCCGACGGGCAGCAAAGCGAATCGGAGCAGGCCTTGCTGCAGAAGCTCATCGGCCTGCTCGAGATCTCCGACGCTGATGCGAAGCAGATCTTGGATTCCGTGCAAGACGGCGCGCTGACGCTTTCGAGCAAAGCGCTCGAAGGCTAACGGGCCTTCGCGGGCCGCTGGCTACTTCCGGATATTGACGCTGGTGAGGGTGGGCGGTGGTACCAGCGACTGCCCGCGCCCGAAGCCCGAGATGCCGCCCGAGACGATGAACGTCATCACCTCCGCGCTCGCCGCGTCCAACAGCTCTACTTGCTCGCGCGGCACCACCGCCAGCTGACCGGCAAAGTTGTAGGACTGGGGAAAGTAGACGGCGACGAACTCGGGCATGCCCAGCATGTGCAGCCCTTCACGCGTCACGAAGCCCAAAATGCGTGCGCCGCCTGGAGTCAGGGCCACTGCGGCCGGGCGATCGAAGCTCTTGTGGTCACCGACGAAGGCCCGAATCAGGTCCTTGATCGAGGTGTAGATCAGCTTCACGAGCGGCATGCCGGACAGCGCGCGATCCGTCAGCTGAAACACGCGCTTACCAATCACGTTCGACGTGAACAGCCCGATCAAGGTTACCAACGACAACGTCACCAGAATGCCCAACCCCGGAATGCCAATCGGCAGCAAGTTGTCGACGAACCGCAGCGTGACGTAGATGACCCAGCCGGTGATCGCCAACGGCACCGTCACCAAGCAACCGCGAACGAAGTAGCGGACTAGCCGTGCGCTCATGGGCGGAACCTAGCAGAGGCCGGACGTTTCGGCTGGGCGTGCCGCGGTAGCGTGTGTCGGCGCCCCGCTGGTTGGAGGTGGCGCGCACCGGTTGTGGCGCGAAGGCACCAGAGCTTACGGGCTGTCGGACTGCAGTCGGGCCATGCGCTCGAGACCCTCGAGCCGCTGCAGGACGAAGCGCTCGGTGGGCGACAACGAGTCGGAGATCAGACGCAGAGAGTCCACGTAGTCGCGCAAGAGCGCGCGATCCAGGCCGCGCACGCGGCCGACGAGCGTGTATAGCTCGTCGACGATCGGCAACGGCATGGGCTGCGCGAGCGCGCGATACAACCGCACCGCGAAGTCGAGCCAATTGCTCTTGTTCGTAGCGGCGGCAAGCTTGAGGGCGTAGCGCGCAGCCGTGCGCGCGATGTCGGCGGGAACGCCGCGGCCGGTGCTGGCGTCGGCCAAAGCCGCGACCAAATGCGTGCCGATGAGGTGCTCGGCTTCTTCACCCCGCCCGAGCGCCAAGGCTTTGTCGACCACGCCGCTCAGCAATTGAAAAGCGTCGGCGCGCCGCGTAGCGATGGACACGTCGTCGTCGGAGAAGCTGGGCAGGCGTGGCGTTTGCTCGACCCGCACCGGGCGCATGTCGGTGATGGTCTCGCCGCGGCGCTCGCCTGGTTCTTCGAGCTCGATGAGGGTGAGTGAGTCGTCACCGATGGTGATGATGTCGCCGGACCGGAGCGCGGTGGGACCGGTGATGCGATCACCGTTGACGAAGACGCCGTTGCGGCTGCCGTGATCGGAAACGTCGACGCCGTTGTCGGTGAGGCAAAAAGTCGCGTGGCGTCGTGAGACGAGCTCGCCGACGAGCGGAATGTCGGCGGCCGAGCTGCGACCAGCGGTCGTAATGCGCGACTTGAGCTTGATCTCGCGGGCACCGAAGCGCAGGGCGAACGACCGGCGTGCTCTTTCGCGCAGACCACTGTCCGCCGGCGTGTCGAGCTCGAGCGCCTTGCCGTTCATTGCCTTATTGAAATAAAGGATTTGCCTACCCGCGTCTACACGCAACTACATGTCAGGCGGCTCGGCAAAAGCTCACTGATGCAGTGCGTTAGGCGCACGGTTCGGCGCTCAAATTTCGGCGGGCGCGGATGCGCTGCCGGCGCGCGGGTAGCTGCCCAGCACCCGCACCATGGCGCCATTTTGGCGGAGGCGTTCCAGTGCTCGCTGAACCCCGGGGTCGTCGCGATGGCCTTCCAGGTCGGTGAAGAAAGCGTATTGCCAGAGTTGGCCACGCAGCGGCCGTGACTCGATGCGAGTGAGATTGAGCCCCTCGGCGTCGAACACCTCGAGCACGCGGCGCAACGCTCCTCGCTCGTGCGGCGTCGAGAACACCAGCGTCGTCTTGTCGTTGCCGCTGGGCAGCGTGAGCTGTTTGCCGACGACGACGAAGCGCGTGGCATTGCCTTCGTGATCTTGGATACGCTCGCGCACCACCAGCAGGCCCAGCTCCGCGGCCAGACGGCTACCGACGGCGGCCGTGTGCGGATCTTTCAAGGCATCTTGGGCGGCGCTCGTGGTGGAGGGCGCAACGACCACCTCGGCCTGGGGCAGATTCTGCCGCAACCATTGTTTGCACTGACCAAGTGGCTGAGGGTGCGAAGCGACGCGCTGAATCTGCGACAGGTCCGTGCCCCGAGCGAGCAGGCAAAGCTCGACCTCCAGCACGAATTCGGCAGAAATGGTCAGGCTGCAATCGAACAGCGCATCTAGGGTTGCGTTGACGCCGCCCTCGGTCGAATTCTCGATGGGCACGATGGCCAGGTCGGCTTGGCCTTCATTGGCGGCCTCGATGGCGTCAGGAATGGTGCGCGTGACCAGAAGCTCCGCGCCTTCACCGAACATTTGCAGCGCGGCCGCGTGCGAAAAGCTCCGCGGAGGCCCCATGTATGCGACACGCAGCTTCGAGCTCGGGGACGTCATCCGCGCCGCGAATCGATGACGGTGCGAATGACCGAGGCGGCGTGGATGCGCGAGTAGTCTTTCCAGCCGGCGATGTCCGCCACGCCCTCGACGATGGCGGCCCAGCTGTCGGCTTGGTCGTACAACTGGCGCACGGTGAGCACGACGCGTTCGAGCGGCATGCGCTCACGCACCTTGCGCGGCAAGCCGCCGTACAGCACGCCCGCACAGGCAGTGACGGCTAGCTGCAGGTCGGCAACCGCGAGCGTCTCGCGGATGGCGCTGTGTGCGCGTTGCACGACGCGGGCAATTTTGAACACCTCTTGCTCGGTCACGCCGCCCAGCGAAAACGCGGCCCAAGTGCGGGCGATGGCGGCTTCTTCAACGGGGGCGACTTGACCCCGCTTGATGCGGATTTCGAGCCAGTCGGCCAGGCTGCGGGCCGCCCGCATCCACTCGGGCGCGCTCGGCGGCAGCGACTCGCGCATGCGCCGCACTTCTTGTTCGATGCGCTCGCTCGTGTCGGGCGGCTCGGGGCTGGTTTTCAGCGCCGCCAGATCCGCCGCGGGCGGCTCGAAGTCGGTGACCGTTCGATTGGCATCAGCCGGAAAGGGCTGCGCTTCGCCGAACAGTGGCCACGTGATCTCGAGGTTGCGTTTCTGGCTGGTCATCGCAGGCGAGGGCTACTTGAGAATGTCCATCAGCGGTTGCAGGCGAAGGGCCAGGCTCATGTCGCCTTCGACCTTCAGCTTCCCGGTGAAGAACAGCTGCTGACCGTTGGCCTTGCCTTCGGTGAGGTCGACGAAGTCCTGCGAGGTCATGCGGATGGTGCACTCGGCCGGGCCGTCGCCCTCGGTGACGCCGGGGTTGTCCTTGAGATTGACGATGAAATTACCGCCGCCATCGCCCTCCAAGGCGAATTTGAAGATGGCGCCGATGGCGCTCGCCTGGCTCTTCTTTTCGGCGATCTTGGCGCCCATCTGCTTGAGTTTGTCGCTGGCGGTCGTCATGTGGGTCCCTTGCTCCTCTACAGAACGGATCTCACGAATATCCCCACGATGGGCCTTGAACGTCAATCGCGGAAAGGCTCCAAGCCGGGGCCCGCGCTCGATTCAGAGCGAAAACTGCAGGCCCAGAGAAGCGCGGTACTGCGTGAACAGGATGGGCCAGCCGGTGAGGCCGGGAGCGGGCAGGGCGATGTCCAACGGGTCGGCCGTCAGGGCCACGCCATCGCTGAGCTCCCAGATCAGGCCCATGGCGCGGACGTTCAAGAACACGCCCAAATTGCCGGCATTGACGCCCAACATGTCGGCGTTGAGCATGGATAGGCCCATGCCGAGGCCGAAGCGCAGGACCAAGTCTCGCCGTAGCGGGTGCAAATAGTGACCGAGCACACCGAAATTGGTGGAGCCCAGGCTCATGCGGCGGCGCTCGATGCTGTACCAGGGGTTGAGCTCCGCGAAGATGCCGACGTCGGCGCGCTTGAAGCCGTACAGCCCCGCCAGGCCGAAGGCGTAGGCCGGGTTGTCGACGCTGAGCGAGGCGCGAGCTTCGATGCGCGGGCCGCCCACTTTGCGCGGTTCGCGGGCTAGTGGAGTGTCTTCGCCGGAGCCTTCCTCGGCGTGGGCGGCCCCGGGGGCGACCAGGAGCGCCGCACCGACGAGGGTGGCCGCGAAGCGCCGTCGGCGCAGCCCGAGCGCGGCCACCGCCAGCGCTGCCAGCAGCACCACCAGGGCGTGACTTGGCGCCGAGGGAGACGGCGACCGGCCTGCGCTCTGACAGCTCAGCGGCCCGTTGCAGATGTCCTTGTCCGATCTGTCGCTGTGCCTCAGCCAGTCGTAGATGGGGCTCTCGCAATAGTGGTTTTCGAGCGTGCAGTCGGGCTCGTAGCTCATCCAAGACTCCAAGAAGGCGGCTATGCGTTCGGCTCTTTCGGCGTGCGAGCCCGGCTCGGTCAGGGCGGTGAGTAGCTCGCTCGAGGCCTGAGTCGCGAGCTCGAAGCGTTCGGCCTCGCTCGGATCACCGTCTTCACAGTGGTCGAGCACCGTTTCGTGACCGTGCCCGTCGCGGCGCTCGTCCAAAGTGCAGCTGACCTGATCGCTCCAGTTGAAGACGTGACGAATGCGCCGGCCGTCGGGGGAACGGAAGCTGTGGGTGAAGCTGTCTTGCACGGCGTGAATGGCGCGACCGGCAAAGTAATAGAAGCCGCTCAGCGGGTAAGACACGCTGCCTTGGAAGGCGGTCGCGACGGTGGCGTCGGTGCGAGCGTCGGGTGAGACGTTGCCCTCGGCGTCCAGCGTGCCCAGGGCTTGCCAGTACAGAGACTCGATCCACGCGTGGCAGTCGGCAACGGCGGCGGCGTCGCCGGCGGGCCCGTCCTGGCTTTTGCTGCGTAGACAGTGCGCGCGCTGGTCGTCGTCGGCGTTCGCGGCGGCCGCGTTGTTGCCGAACGAAAAGTCGGCGCCGCCATGGGTGTCGGCGTTGCGCACGCCCAGCACCAGCGACAAAGCGTAGATGTTGGCGTCGTAGCGCGACGCATCGAACTCCAAGTTGTCGCGCAGGCGCGCGTCGTCGCCGGAGAGCGGGCGGGGCGTTTGCACGTAGCCGCTGCGCGTCAGGGCCGCTTGGCTGATGCGCTCGTGACACGGATCATGGATCGGATCTTCGATCTGCCAGGCGCCGGCGTTGGCGGCGCACAGCGTCGCGAGGACGAACGTCGAGCGGGCGAGCCGGTGCCTCATGCCGCGCCCACGTTACTTCAAGGCGGTATCGTGGCGTAGCGCCCGAATTTCTCGGCCAAGATTGCCAGCGCCTCGCTGCCGCGGGGGGTACTGGGCGAGTAGGCGTCGGGGGTGACTGGGGGCGGTCGCTGGCTGACCTCGCCCGCCGAGACGCCGATCAGCGCGTCCAAGTCGTCCAACAGCTGTTGCATGTCGCGGTAGCGGTTGGCCGGGTTCTTGCGCGTCGCAGTCAGAATCATGCGCTCGAGGCGCGCGTCGAGGTCGTCTTCCAACCACGAAGGCGGAGGCAGCGAGCTGAACAGCTGATGACGCAGCAAATCCGTGGGGGCGTTGGTGTCGAACGGCAGCTCGCCGGTGAACAACCGGAACATCACGACGCCCAGCGCGTACACGTCGGTGCGGGCGTCGACCGGCTCCGCCAAAATCTGCTCGGGCGCCATGTACTCGACGGTGCCCAAAATGGTGTGGGTGCCGCTCGTGCCGCCGGAGCCGTCCATCTTGGCCATGCCGAAGTCGATGAGCTTGAGGCCGTAGGGCTCGTCGCTCGGACCGACGAGCACGAAATTGTCGGGCTTCACGTCACGATGCACGATCCCGGCGCGGTGGGCGGCACACAGGCCCTGCGCGGCCTGCCGCACCAGCGACAACGAAAGCTCGAACGGGGGCGTGCCCTGGCGGCGTAAGAAGTCTCCCAGCGTCTCGCCTGGCAGCGCCTCCAGCACCAAATACGGAACTTTCCCGGCCGTTTCGCCGGTGTCAAGCACCCGCACCACATTGGGGTGGTCGATGCCCCGCAGGGCTTCGGCCTCGCGCAGCATGCGCTGCGAAAGCTCCGCGCTCTTGATCGACTCGGGGGCGAGCATCTTGATCGCCACCGGCTGGTTGTCGAGCAAGTCTTCGGCCAGGTAGACGCGCGCCGTCGCGCCGCGCGTCAGGTAGCCGTGAACTTTGTAGCGGTTACCCAACACCATGCCGGTGAGCTGGGACTCCGCGGGGCGAAATTCGTGCAGTGACGCCGAGCGTCTTTCGATGCCCGGCTCACTCTTTCTCGCGGGGGCAAGGGGAGTGCCCAGGACCTTGTCTAGCTCGTCCGTCAATCGTGCCCAGTTTTCTTGAAAGGCCGTGTCATTGGCGGTCGAGCCAAGCTCGGGCTCCTGCGCCGGCTAGTCCGTCTCGCGCGCGCTGCTCTTCAGCTCCGGCGGAGGCAGGGGAGCCGTGCGATCCTTCATCGCCACGAATTTACGCTCGTCGTAGCCGGTGTAGATCTGACGCGGACGCGCGATCTTCTGATCCTTGTCGAGCAACATCTCTTCCCACTGCGCCAGCCAGCCCGAAGTGCGCGGGATCGCGAACATGACGGGGAACATGTCGACGGGAATGGTGAGCGCTTCGTAGATGAGCCCCGAGTAGAAATCGACGTTCGGGTACAGCTTACGCGACACGAAGTAGTCGTCGGAAAGCGCGATTTTTTCGAGCTCGAGCGCGACGTCCAACAGCGGGTTCTTCTTACCCACGATGTCGAACACCTTGTCGGCCAGACGCTTGATGACTTGGGCGCGCGGGTCGTAGTTCTTGTACACGCGGTGGCCGAAGCCCATCAGTCGACCGCCGACGCCGCTCTTCACTTCTTTGATGAAGGCGGGCACGTTCGCCAGCGAGCCGATTTCGCGCAGCATGCGCAGGACGGCCTCGTTGGCGCCGCCGTGGAGCGGGCCGTACAGCGCGGCCGCGGCACCGGCCACCGCCACGTACGGATCGGCGCGCGAGCTGCCGACCGAGCGCATCACGTTCGTCGAACAGTTCTGCTCGTGATCGGCGTGGAGGATGAACAGCACGTC
>JBEQSW010000211.1:0-18256 GCA_040348565.1 Myxococcales bacterium
GCGCGACTTCAACCCGTACAGTTATTACGTGCCCGACGTGTACGAAAAGGCCGTCGATCACCTGCGCGACCTGTACCGCTCCGAGGGCTACTTGTCGGCCAGCGTCGGCCCGCTGTCGCTCGTGCGCCGCACGTGTGATCGCCGTTCGCCGGTGGGGCAATGTTTGCCGGAGGTGCCGCCCAGCGCACCGCCAGTCGCTTGCAGCTACGACGACGTGGGGCTGCCGCTCGAGCTGCCACCGCCCGACGCGGCGCTGGGCTGCGTGCCCGATCCCAAGCACGGCAAGCACTGCTCGCCGGAGGCATCGCTGTATTTGCCAATCCGCCTCGGCCCGCGCACGTACCTGTACGACGTCGCGTTCGAGGGCAACAGCGCGCTGGTCGAGAGCCGCTTGTTCAAGGCCTCCGAGCTTGCGTTGAACGTGCCGCTAAGCCAAGCCGAGCTCGACCGCGCTCGCCGCCGCATTCTGGACACCTACGCGGAAGAGGGCTTCGCTTTCGCGGACGCCGAGGTCGACCTGGATCTTTCGCCGGACCATACCCGCGGGCGCGCGCGTTTCGTGGTCAGCGAACGCGAGCAGGTGCGGGTTTCGCGCCTGGTGATCAAAGGCGCCAGCAACACCAGCGAGCGGCTCATTCGCAGCCGTATTGCGCTTGAGCCGGGCGGCGTCTACCGGCGGAGCTTGGTGCGCCGCACCGAAGAGCGGCTGGCCACACTGGGTGTGTTCGGCAGCGTCAGCGTCGGCTTCGAGGATCCGTACGTGCCAGCGCGCGAAAAGGTCGTGATCATCAACGTCGAGGAGCGGCTGGCCCAGTACGTCGACGTGCGGCCGGGCCTGAGCAGCGGCGAAGGCTTTCGCATCTCGTTCGAGTACGGCCACCGCAACCTGGGCGGCGAGGCGATTCAGCTCACGCTGCGCTCGCAGCTCAACTTCTTGCCGCAGCAGTTCATCATCGAGCCGGACGTGCGCGCCAAGCACGAAGCGGTCGAGACGCGCTTCGGTCGCCACAACTCGGCCAGCGTCGAGTTTCCGGAAATCGGCCTCGGCCCGCTCTTTCGCTTCAACGTCGAAGCCATCGACGTGCGCGACAACGCGCGCGACTACAGCCTGGTCAAGGACGCCTTCATTCCGACGGTGATCTTCCGGCCCGAGCGGCGCTTGTCGGCTCAGCTCGGCAGCTCCCTGGAGCTGAACACGGCCACGATTTTGGGCGACACCCGCGGCCTTGCCAACTACGTCCGCGACAGCGGGCAGCTGACGACCTTCCGCGTCCCGGAAGGCACGACCTTCGTCACGGCCGAGCGCGCTTCGGCGACCTGGGATCAACGCGACGTGCCGCTCGACGCCACCCGCGGCTTCTTGATTTCCGGCTCCATCGAGCACGTGCACGCCAAGCCGGTGGGCGACACCGCCAGCGCCGCCGCCACCAGCAGCGGCACCGGGCCCTTCGATCCGGTGGTCAGCGACTTCATGCAGTACACGTCGCGCGTGGCCGGTTACATTCCGATCACGAAGCACGGCATGGCGCTGGCGCTGTCGTTTCGTTGGGGCTTGAACAGCCAACTGATCGAGCGTTCGCACACCTACCCGGACCGCTTGTTCTTCATGGGCGGCGTCGACACCATCCGCGGCTTCACCCAAGATTCGCTGATCCCCGAGGACGTCGCTCAGCAGCTGTTGGACGCCCACGCGCTGGCCCAATCCGATCCGGGTGACAACGAGCTACTCACCGTCGATCGCATCTTGATCCGCGGCGGCGACGTGTTCGTCAACCCGCGCGCCGAGCTGCGCATCCCGCTCAGCGGTAGCGTGCAGACCGCGCTCTTTCTCGACACCGGCAACCTGTGGAGCTCGATTCGCGCCTTCCAAGACCTCAGCTTTCGGCTGCGCTACGCTGCCGGCACCGGCATCCGCATCTCGACGCCGGTCGGTCCGTTGGTCTTCGACTACGGCTTCAACCTCGAGCGCCTGTTGGACGAGCTAGCTCCGAGTCGCAAGCGGCAAAGGTTCTGGGAAAGCCTGGGCGCGTTTCATTTCAGCATTGGGCTATTTTGACGGTTGGTGTCGGCGCCCCCGAGTGAATCGTTTCTGGATACCGCGAGCGGCTGGTCGCGCTCGGCGGCTTCAACGCCGGCGATAAACGCGCGCGACCACCGCCCCTTCATCGCGAATCACCGCTATCTCTGCACCGCGACGGGCGTATTCACGGCGCGCGGCGCGGCCAAGAGTGCCCTTTTCGGCATCGTCGAAATCCACGTCCCAGATCACGAGGTAGTCGGCTCGTCGGGCGCGGTTGACTGTCTTGAGCGGCACCCACGGCGCCAATTGTCTGGCCGCGCCGCCATAGACCCTCGGCGAACCTTCACCTTGCTGGTCCCGCCAGTCGTCTCTGATAGCCCGCCCCACGTCGCGCACGAAGTACATGCGGTCGGGGCGTGTACAATCGACGCCGGGCCATGGCGTGCACTGGGCGGACGTCGGCAACAGGGCAGCCGCGTGCGCGAATCTACCCGCCGTTGCCAAGCCCAGCGCCGACGTCAGCGCGACGGTGGTCACTCGCCGTAGCCTGCCGATGCGTTGGGCCAACCATTCGACGCCCAGAGTGGCCAGCATCAAAAGGATGGGAACTACCGGCAACGCGTAGCGCACGGACTTCTTTGGCGTCAGCAGCACGACGATCAGATACGGCAAAATGGCCAGCGCCAGCAGCGCAAAGTGCTTGCGCAGCGGGCGCGCGAACGAGAGTGCGCTAACGCCGAGCCCAAGCAGCGCCAAGACGAACGTCTCCGGCGTTGGCCGCGGCAGCAAGAAAGAGCCGTACATCTCGCCCGCCGACGCGGCGCGTTTGCGGCCGATGAGATCGGTGCTTTGGGTTAGCGCTCGGTGCACGATGTCAACGGGGTGCGACCACGTCGCCGGCCAGAACGCGTAGATGGTGATGAGCGTGGACAGGCCAGAAATCAGCGCGACCCACAGGCCACGACGATCCCGAAACTTCGTGAGGGCGGTGCCCGCGAACAGGATGGACAGGAGCGCGATGGGCAGCGCCGCGATCGACAACCTGGTCAGCGCGGAAAAGCCGAAGCAAACGCCGGCCAGCAGCGCGAGCCGCCGGTTGTGTTCGTAAGCGATCAGCGCCAGCAGCATACCGAGCCAAGCAAAACCCAAGGCCGTCATGTCCAGGTGCCCGATGCGCGACTCTTGCACCAGCACCGGCTCGGTCGTGAACAGCACGCCCAGCACCAGAGCCGGCCGCCACTGCGACTTGCCGAGCAAGGCGAGTAGTAGCGGAAAAGTGAGCGCAGCCGCCAAGGTGCCGACGATGACGCCCGGCAGCTTGATGGCCAGCACGCCTTGAGTGTTGATGTGGCTGCTCAACAAGCCGTGCAGCTGGAGCCAAAAACCAGCAATCCACATCATCGGCACGCCGGGGTGAGGGGCCTGATACGTGCCGTGCCAACGGTGGCGGGCCAGGGCTCTCCAAAACTCCTGCGAGCGCTCGAACCACAGCAGTGAATCCTGATGGATGGAGCGCCCAACCAGGTACCAACGTAGGAGGAACCCAGCGACCACGAGCCCCAGCGTGATCGCAACGACCTGCCACGCCCGTGGGCGCTGTCCCCACTCCACACTACCCATCCGGGCGTTGTAGCAGCGGGCGGCAGTTGCGCCACGCGCGCCAATAGCCCGAAATGACGCGGCTTTTCGCGCAATACTTCGCCGGTGGCCGGCAAAATTCTGGGGATTTCGTCCCAACCTGAGACAAAAACAATCGGCAGTGTCGGGTTAATGACACCCGGGGACGCGCCGTTCATGAAGGAGGGCGCAATACATGTCATTGGCGAGCACCAAGCCTCCTCCCGCCGACTTTCACCGAACGGTTTCGGGCTCGGTCGCGAAGGGGACGTCGGTCCGCGACTTGACGGTGGGCGACATCGACGTGGTGTTTCAGCCGATCGTGGACATGCAGACGGGCTTCACGTTCGCCTACGAGGCGCTCACGCGCTGCAAGTGGCCGGAGTTCAAGAACCCGCTGGTGTTGTTTCAGCAGGCCGAAGCAGAGCGCGCCTGCGGGCCTCTGGGTCGCAAGATTCGAGAAGTCGCGTTCGGGCGCTGCGCCGACGCGCCGCTGTTCGTGAATCTGCACCCGCACGAGCTGAGCGACGGCTGGCTGGTGCGCCCGGACGACCCGCTGTTTTTTCACGATCGCGCCGTCTACCTCGAGATCACCGAGTCGGCGGCGTTCAGCTATTTCGGTCTATGTGCGGGGGTGCTGAAGGAGATTTGCTCGCGCGGCGGCGCCTATTTGGTCGTGGACGATTTGGGCGCGGGTCATTCGAACCTGAAGCGCATCGTCGACCTCGAGCCGCACGTCGTTAAGCTCGATTTGGCGCTGGTGCGCGGCATCGAGAAGAGCCGGCGCCAACAAATCTTGGTGCGCCAAGTCGTTTCGCTGTGCGAAGAGCTCGGCGCCAAAGTGGTCGCCGAAGGCATCGAAACCGAAGAAGAGCTACGCGCCGTGCTCGACACCGGCGCCCACTACGGCCAAGGCTACCTGTTCGCCAAGCCCGCCTTCCCGATCCCCAGCGCCCGCTGGCCCTTCCGCGACACGCCCGCCGTCGCGGCGCAGTAACGGCCAGAGATTTCACAGGGGGGGCTGCCAAACCGCAGCCCAAATCGCAGAAGCTTCTATAGCGGCGCGAGGCCACCTTGGGCGATCGAGATTTTTTACAGGGAGATCGGGAGATCGGGAGTCGTGCGAGGAAGAGAACGCATTTTTGTTTTTGGAGGACCAAAACCAAAAATATTTCCCTCGAGAGAAGGCCGGAGGGTTAACTCCGCAGTGGCGCGGCAGAGTCGCTGGCGGTAGCGCGACCCCAAAATTCTTGCCTCGTCTGACCTCCCGTCCTCCCGTCCTCCCTGTGAAATCCCGGAGGTTTTCGGCACGACCTGTCAGCACGCCAGCAGCCCGAAGCGATCGTTCAGGTTGGCCTTGCGACGCTACGGAAGTTTCTGCGAGAGGGCTGCGGGTTGGCAGCCCTAGATTCGATGAATCCTTGGCTGGTTAGTTTTTCGGTAGTCTCGCAGCGCGCGGGTTCCGGTTCATGGTGCTGGAGATCAGACGTTGGCGGGTGCGGAAGGGGATGGTGGCGATGCCGCCGCGTGGAAACGCGGGCTGGGGGACGATGCTTTTGACTTCGATGAGCTTGGCGAGCTCGGGGGAAGGGTCGAGGCCGAGGTCGCCGAGGATTTCGGCGGCGACCAAGGCTCCGGTTTCGGCGCCGCCCTCCATCCAACCTTGGAAGTCTGCGGAGGTGTGCTCACCGCAGAAGTGCAAGTTGCCTTCACGCGTGCCTTCCTGGGTCCAAAAGGACCACTGACCCGGCTTGTAGCAAGTGTAACTCCCCAGGGTAAATTCGTAGCTTGGCCAGTGCATGAGCCGCGCGCTGTCGGCGCGGTAAGCGTCGGCGACGCCCGGGAAGATTCGCTCCAAATCCGCGAGCAAACCCGTGTAGTACGCCTCGGGGTCGGCATCGCCAACGTCCACCCCGGCCTGACCGCCCAAGAAGTTGGTGATGATGCCGCGCTTGCCGGGCTGGCCAATCGACGTGTCCCAGGTTTGTTGTAGCGGCAGATCGCTGGTGACCGATCCGCTTTTGCCGTGGTCTTCGCGCCACACCCGCGTCTCGAACGAGCCCATCACCTTGGCGTTGGTGCCGTAGCCGAGCTCGTCGATGATTTGGCGCTTGAGCTCGCTGAGCGGAACATCCAGCGTGACTTTGCGCAGCACGCTGTAGGGCATGGCTAGCACGACGTGGTCCGCGTGGACCTCGCGCTGGGTGCCCGCCTTCACGTCCAAAAGCTCGAGCGTGAAGCCGCGCGCGTCCCCGCCGCTCAGGCGCGTCAGCTTGGTGCCCAGGGTGACCGTGCCCGCCGCTAGCTTGTCGGCGAGCCCCAGCGGGAACGCCTGGCTACCGGTGTGCGCGTGGTACCGCTCGTCCGACTCACCGAAAATCCGAAACGGATCCGGCTCGTCCGAGCCGATCAGGTAGAGCAGGTTCAGGGCCGATTGCTGGTCGGTCTCGAGCCCGAATTCCCCGCGGTAGGCGGCCGTCAGCAGCGCATTTAGGGCCGCATACTCGGAAGTGGGTACGTTTTCGTCGAGCCAGTCCGATAGTGGCGTCGCGTTCAGTTGATTGAACGCGGTGTCGTCCTGTTCGTCGTCGGCAGCCGCCGCCGCTTCGGCCATGGCGGGGGCAACGGCCGTGAATTGCTCCACCACCGTGGCTTCGGCGATCTCCTCGCCGCCGACGAACCACACGTCCGGCTGAATCTCGGCGTCGGCCAGGCGATCGTCCAGCTGGATGTCCAGCTCTTCCGCCAACGCGAACAAGGTCGCATGGTTGCTGTCGATCAGCTCGCCGCCCAGCTCGATGAGCTGACCGTCGTAGGCGTCGTCCAAGACGCTGAACATGCGCCCGCCGACGCGCGAGGACGCTTCGTACACCGTGACGTTCACGCCCGACTGCTGCAACCGATACGCACAGTGCAGTCCCGCAATGCCCGCGCCGACCACGACCACCCGCTCGTCGCCGGGGCGCTTGCCGGAGTCGCTGCCCGCGCACGCGCTGAGCACGCCGGCGGCCGCCAGCTCCAACGCGCCCGCGGTCAACTGCCGCCGCGTCAAATGACCGGGCCTGGAGTTCCCTGCCGGCGTCACGCGCGGTCGCTCCGCCAGCGCACGCGCCGCAATTCTTCGCAATTGACCGAACAGTCGAGTTCTTGCCATGAATCCCGCATCCTAGAACGCCCTCCGGGTTGGCAGCAGCTGCGTTTCTCGGACTTTCCCGCCCCCCTTACGGCGGGCGTCCAGATTGCCGTTTCACGCCCTTCGCTGCCCCATGGTCCCGTTTGCCTTGCTAGGCCTTGACCCTGGGCCGTCTCAACTCCACATGGCCACGACGTTTCTGCCCCAATTCCCATGAGCCAAGCCGCCGCTCAGCCGCCCGTCTCCGTGCCTACCGCCTTCGGCCTCGCCGCCGTCGACGCGGTGGCCGCGCAATTGCCGTTCGAGCTGCGCGGGCAGTTCTGGCGCCAGCGGCGTCGCTACGTGCTCGGCTTCGGGTTGCTTGCCACTTATCAGTACGCTCAATATTGGTTGAACACGCAGGTCAAGCTCGCGGTCAACCTCGCCCAAGAGCACAACCACGATCGCGCCGTCAGCATCGGCATCTCGATGGTGCTGGTGGGCTTGGTGGCGTTCGCGGTGCGGGTGCTGTCGCGCGTGGCCGTGTTCAACGCCGGTCGCAACGCCGAGTACGAGCTGCGGCGCGTGCTGTCGGCCAAGCTGCTCACGCTCGGTCCGTCTTTCTACCGGCGCATGAGCACGGGCGAAATCATGAGCCGCGTCACCAATGATCTCACGCAGGTGCGGTTGTTGCTCGGCTTCGGCGTGCTGAACGTCATCAACACCGTGCTGGCGCTGGTAAGCGCGCTCTACTTCTTGGTGCCCACCTCGCCCAAGCTCACGGTGGTGGCGTTGATTCCGCTGCCGTTGCTGCTGCTGGTGACGCGCTGGTTCTCGGGCGGCTTCTTCACCCGCACTCGCGACGCCCAGGCCGCGCTCGGCGAAATGAGCGGGCGGGTGCAGGCCAGCGTGGCCGGGGTGCGCGTGGTGCGCTCGTTCGCGCTCGAAGAACGCGAAGCCGAAGCCTTCGAGGTCACCAACCAAAAATATTTGGAAAAGAGCCTGGGGCTGGCGCGCCTGCGCGGCTCCATGACGCCCATCCTGCAGGTCATGCTGTCGATCGGCGTGCTGATCGTGTTCTGGTACGGCGGCCACCTCGTGATGACGCACGAGATGCGTTGGGGCGACTTTCTCGGTTTCACGCTGGCGCTCGGCCGCTTGACGTGGCCGCTGATGTCGCTCGGCTTCATCGTCGGCATGTTGCAGCGCGGCCGCGCGTCCTATTCGCGCCTGGCCGAGGTGTACAGCGCCCAGCCCGACATCACCGACGGCCCACTGCGCCCCACGACCATGCCGCAAGGCCTGGCGGTGAAGAACCTCAGCTTTGCCTACGGCGAGCGCCAGGTGTTGAACGACGTGAGCTTCGACCTGTCACCGGGCAAGTCGCTGGCCATCGTGGGCCGCACCGGCGCGGGCAAGTCCACGCTGGCGTTGCTGCTGGCGCGCCTGCTGCCGACGCCGGCCGGCAGCGTGTTTTTGGGCGGGCACGACGTGTGCGAGCTGCCGCTTTCACTCGTGCGCCAGGTCGTCGGCTACGCGCAGCAAAATGCGTTTTTGTTCAGCACCACCGTCGGTCGTAACATCGCGTTTTGCTTGGATGATCCCGATTCTCCGGAAGCCAGCGAGCGCGCCCACCGCGCCGCCGAGGAAGCTCGCATCGCCGAGGAAGTGCGGGAGCTGCCGGACGGCTTCGACACCGTCGTGGGCGAGCGCGGGGTGCAGCTCTCGGGCGGCCAAAAGCAACGCGTGGCGCTGGCCGCCGCCTTCGTCTCCGAGCCGCAAATATTGATTCTGGACGACCCGCTCAGCGCCGTAGACGCCCGCACCGAGCGCGGCATCCTCGACGCCATCGACCGCCAGCGCCAGGCGCGCTCGCTGATCTTGATCACGCACCGCGTGGCCGCCGCCTCGCACTGTGACGAAATCATCGTGCTCGAAAAGGGACGCGTGGTGGAGCGTGGCACGCACGACCAGCTGCGGCGCTCCGGCGGCTTCTACACCACCTTCGCCGAAGAGCAGCGCATCGAGCGCGAGCTGCAGGCGCTCGAAGGCGAGCCGGTCGAGCCGGCGCCGTTGGAAGGGGTGGCGTCGTGAGCGGCGGCAACGGCGCCGCGGTCAAGCCCGGGCGCAACACGCGCGCGGCCGCGGCCGTCAAGGCGTTCCACGAAGAAGAGCGCTTCGGCAAAGCCTACGATCTTAGGCTGGTCAAAAAGTCGTGGCCCTTCGTCAAGCCCCACCAAAAGTTGCTGTGGCTGTCGCTGGGCGTCGTCGTCTTCACCGCCGGCAGCGCGCTGGTCCGCCCGCTGATCATGAAGCGCACGCTCGACCAGGGAGTGGTCGCCGGCAATCCCGACGTGTTGATGAAGGGCGGCCTGCTGCTGGCGGGCGTGATGATCGTCGAGCAGGTGCTGGGCTTCCTGCAGATGTACGCGATGCAGGTGGCGGGCGCGCGCGCCATGTCGGACCTCCGTCGCCACGTGTTTCGCTTCCTGCACCGGCAACGGCTCGGTTTCTTCGATCGGCAGCTGGTGGGCAAGCTGGTGTCGCGCGTTACCAACGACGTGGACGCCATGCTCGAGCTGTTCGCTTCGGGTGCGCTGCTCTCGGTGGGTGATCTGCTCAAGCTGATCGGCATCATCGTGCTGATGTTGTTGATGGACCCGCAGATGGCGCTGATCGCCTTCGTGGGTGTGCCGCCGGTCGGCTTCTTGGTCATGGTGGTGAGACGCCGCATGCGCGACGCATTTCGTGCCATCCGCGGCAACACCGCGCGCATGAACGCGACCACCAACGAGCAGGTCAGCGGCATGACGGTGATTCAAGCGTTCGGACGACCGGCGGCGGCCGCGCGCGAGTTCGACGAAGTGAACGCCGGCTACCGCGACGCCAACAACGCCGCCATCAAGTGGGATTCGATCCAGGACGCCGCCATCGACACGATCGGCGCCGTCTGTCTGGCATCGGTCATCGCCTTCACCGGCCACCACCCGGTCAGCTTCGGCACTTTGGTAGCCTTTTCGGCCTACATCAAGGAGTTCTTCGAGCCGATCAGCGCGTTGGCGCAGCGCTACACGCTGCTGCAGAGCGCCATGGCTGGCGCCGAGCGCGTGTTCGGTTTGCTCGACGCTCCGGATTTGGACTGCCCGCCCGTAGAGCGCGGTGACGAAGGCGACCCCAACTTCGACGTCGAGCTCGATCACGTCGAGTTCGAGTACAAGCCCGGGGTGCCGGTGCTGCGCGACCTGTCGTTCAAGGTGCCGCGCGGCGAGAAAGTGGCGCTGGTAGGCCCCACCGGCTCCGGCAAGACCACCATCACGGCGCTGCTTTTGCGGCTGTACGAAATCTCCGGCGGTTCCGTGCGCGTCCGCGGCAAAGACGTTCGTCGCTACGATCGCGAGTCGCTGCGCCGGCTGTTCGCGGTGGTGCCGCAAGACGTCTACCTGTTTCCGGGCAGCGTGATGACCAACATCGCCGCCGGCGTGACGCCCGATCGCGCTCGCGTGGAGGACGTGCTCCGCCGTTTGGGCGCGTACGAAGTGTTCGCCAGCCGCGAGCAGGGCCTGGACACGCCCGTACAAGAGCAGGGCAAGAATTTTTCGACCGGCGAGCGGCAGCTGATCGCCTTCGCGCGCGCCATGTATCGCGACGCGCCGATTTTGATCTTGGACGAAGCCACCGCCAGCATCGACAGCGACACCGAATCGCGCCTGTCCCGAGCTTTGACCGAGCTGTTGCGCGGCCGCACCGCGCTGGTCATCGCTCACCGCCTGAGCACGGTTCGGGCCGCCGATCGCATCTTGGTCTTGCAACGCGGCCGCCTCGTCGAACAGGGCAGTCACGAGCAGCTGATCGCGCATGGCGGCCTGTACGCGCGCTTGCACGAGCTGCAATTCTCGCGCACGGAAGCGACGTCGGCGCGTGCGCTGCCCTTGGCCGACGCCGTTCCCGCTGAATAGCCGGCGCCGGTCCTAGCCCTAGCGTGGTGGCCCGGCGGGGCTGGGCGCGGCGTGAAATACGGGACCGGCGGCGTTGGAGGGAGCGCCCGGCGGGGGCGGCGGGGGTGGAGGGGGCGGTGCAACGTCGTCCGCGGGCGGCAACCGAGCCATCGTGGAGGACGCGGGCGGAGGCTCGCTCGCCACCGCCTCGCCTCGGCTCAACATCTCGCCCAGCAGCATGTCGACTTCTTGCTGGGCACCCCAGCGGAACCTCAAGTCGCGGGTGATCTCGTCCTGCAAGTTGCACCAAACGACGCGGCCACTGTGCAGATGCACGGCACAGGAGATCGCGCGGCGTGCCGCTCGGTATCCGCCGCTGACAGCCACGGCGATGGCGCGTCCCTTGGTGTCATGGCCGTCGAGGAAGAAGGTGATGAGAACGAAATCCGCGTCGAGCGGCGCCCGCCAGCTTTCCAAGCTCTTGGAAAAGCGAAAATCTCCGACGTTGTCGTGCGTCCGCTCAGCGTCCGAGAAGTGCTCGGTGAGGATCTGAACGAGCGTATCGACGGACCAGCTCTGAAACTCCTGAGCGTGTTCGAGCCCAGCAATGGAATCGGCGCCAAAGCTGTGGCCGCCATGGCGACGCACCCTATAGTTGATGGCTTCATCGAGGGCTCGCCGGGTCTCGAGCGCGCTCTTTTCGTCGGCGGTTCTGTTCCCGTAGAAGTCCCAGTGCCACACCAAACCCTCGCTCGGAAATGCCGCGAGGCGACGTGACACGACTTGGGTGCCCGGGTACTGCAGCATCCAGGTCGTCACACAACCCGAGACGAGGAAGGCGATTACCGCCATTGTCGTCCACCTGCGTGCGTCCATGCCCACACGGCAATTCGAGCAGGATTCGCCAGTGCCTCCAAGCGCCATCGGAATCACCCCTAGATGGCGGAGATGAAGCGGCCCTTTTTCGCCCCGGATCATTCGAGCGTCATCGAAGTCGAAGTCGAAGTTAGGGGGTTGGCGGGCGCGCCCCCGGGGACCAAGCGTTCATCCCAAGGAGGTCGTCATGGCATACGTCGACGGATTCGTGGTGCCGGTCCCGAAAGCCAACCTTCCGCGTTATCGCGAATGGGCGCTTTCGGCGCAAAAGATTTGGAAAGAGTACGGAGCGCTCGAATACAAAGAGTGGGTAGGCGACGACGTCAAACCCGGAAAGCTCACGTCGTTTCCGCAAAGCGTTCAGCTCAAAGACGACGAGGTCGTCGTTTTCAGCTGGGTCGTGTACGAGTCGCGACAGCAGCGCGATCAGATCATGGAAAAAGTCATGAAGGATCCGCGCATGCAGCAAGATCCGAAGGACTGGCCTTTCGACGGTAAGCGCATGATCTTCGGCGGCTTCGCGCCGCTCGTCGGCTAGCGCGTTTCACGGTTTGAAGCGCTCGGAGCGCGCCGTGCTGGAGCAGGCGCTGCGCGCTCAGCGCTGCGGTTGCGGCCGGAACGGTTGCAGGCGGATCTTGGTTGCCGGGCAGCTGGCGCCGAGCACTCGTTCACCAAACGCCGTGAACCATCCCGGCTCATCGGTGGTGAGCAATTGCCAATCGCCGTTTCGGCCGAGGCGAATCTCCATCTCTGGGTGACGAGCCAGCCAATCTTGCAGGCGTTCCGCGATCACCGGTCCCTGGGTGATGATCTCGACCCCGGCCGGCACGAGGCGGCGCAATCGCGGGAGCAACAGTGGGTAATGGGTGCAACCGAGCAGCACGCGCGAGGGCGATTCCGTCCCACGTTCGAACAGCGGGGCGATGTCCTTTTCGATGAAGTAGTCGGTGCCGGCGCCCTCGGTTTCGCCCGCTTCCACCAACGCTACCCACAAACGACAGGCTCGCTGAATCAATTGCAGATTGGGCGCCAGCTTGGCCAGCTCGAGCCCGTAAGAGTTCGACGCGACGGTGCCCTCCGTGCCCAGCACGGCCACGGTCCCGCGTAGATTGGTTGGAGGCGTGACACCGGGCACGGCGCCGGGCGGCAAACCCGCCAGCGCTTCTGCCGAAGGGCGCACGACGCCGAGCACGCGGCGGTCCGGCGCGTGCTTGGGTAAGTCTTCTTGCTGAATGCGGCGGAGGGCACGAGCCGACGCGGTATTGCACGCCAAGACCACGACCGGGCAGCCGCGGGCGAACAGCTCGAACACCGCTTCGCGGGTGAACTCGTACACGATGTCGTGGCTGCGATTGCCGTAGGGGACGCGCGCGCTGTCGCCGAGATACAGGTAGTCGTACTGAGGCAGGCGAGCGCGCAGCTCCTTCAACACGGTGAGGCCGCCAAACCCCGAATCGAACACGCCGATCGCACCCTGTGGCTCGCGCCCGGCCGCGTCAGGCTCGCGTGGGGTACGGTTCATGAGCGAGCGAGTAGCACAGTTGGATGGAGAGGAGTGCGGCCGCCGGGGGGGCGGGCTATCATGCCCCCATGGCGGATCTGGAAGGTCGGGGTTCGGAGTCACGTTGGCGCGCGCTGGTCGCGTATGGCTGCCTGTTGTCGTTGGTCGCGGCGGTCACGCTGTCGAGCGCCTGTGAAAGCGACGGCGGCGGTCATGACCAGACCAGCGGTGGGGGCGGCCAAAGCCCGAATGTCGAAGACGGCGGCAGTGGTGGCAACGCGGGTCGCAACAGCAGCGGCGGCTTTTCGGGTGAAGCGGGAGGGCCGCCCGGTTCGGACGGCGGGACGGGCGGGATCGGGGGCGCGCCCGCGACCGAATGTGATCCGACCCGGCATTTCGACCAGAACCTGACCATCACCCAGCAGAGTGAGCTGGAAGTCTTGCGTGGGGTGGGCGTGTTGGACGGCTTCGTCTCGATCACCGGTGACGTCAGCGACCTGTCCCCTCTCAGCTGCCTCACGAGCGTGACCGCGTACGAAAGCGGAGTGCGGTCGGGCCCGGATGATCCGGAGCAATTTGGCCTGGCCATCGACGGCACGCGACTCACGAGCCTTGCCGGACTGGAAAGCTTGACGGAAGTGCCAGGCGGCATTTTGCTTGCCAACAATCCTTTGCTCACCAGCCTGAAAGGCTTGCAAAACCTGGCGAGCGCTCAGCAGCTGAGCGTGCGCGACAATGCGGCGCTCACCAGCTTCGACGGGTTGGGCGGGTTGGTCAGCCTCGACAATCTGGAGATCGTAGGCAACTCCTCGTTGGCGAGCCTAGACGGGCTCGACGACCTGAGCCATCTGGACTCGCTGAACATCAACGGCGCAGGCGCGCTGACGAGTCTGGATGGATTGAGCGGAGTCGCTACCGGCGGCTACTGGGTCTTCTACGACTGCGACGCGCTGCCCGATTTGACAGGCTTGGGAGATGTCGAAAAGCTGCTCAGCTTGGCGATCATCGACGATGACGCTCTGACGAGCTTGGACGGCTTGGACCGCCTAAGCGACCTCGAACAGCTGGACATCTGGCGGAATGACGCCCTGACGAGCCTGGCGGGGCTGACCAGTTTGACCCAGATTTCCGTCCTCGACATCGAAGCCAACCCAGGGCTCACGAGTCTCGACGGCCTCGGCGGCCTGACCACGATCAGTAAGCTTTGGGTAGAAGACAACGACGGGCTTACCAACCTAGCCGGCCTGAATGGCGATATCTCCAACATCGTCGACCTGAAGATTCGCGGCAACGACGCGCTGACGTCGTTGGCTGCTTTGAGCGGGCTGACCAGCGTGTTCGGTCTCCACGTGGTCGACGACGATGCGCTCACGAGCCTGAGCGGTCTCGAAAATCTGACCAGCGTTCGGGAAATTGCCATCGAGGACAACGATGCGCTGCTCGGTCTCGATGGCCTGAGTGGCGTCACGGCCGGCGTCTTCTCCGTATCGATCAAGAACGACGACCTACTTACGAGCCTGCACGGTCTCGAAGGCCTGCCGACGGATACCGACTTCGACGTGTACGTCGTCGACAACGACGCGCTCACGAGCCTCGCGGCGCTGCACGACCTAACGCAGATTCGCGTCTTGGGCATCACCGGCAACGCGACCCTGGAGAGCCTCGATGACTTGAGCGGTCTCACGAAAATCGGAGTTGACCTGGACGTCTCCGAAAACCCCCAGCTGAAAAGCGTGGCGGGGCTCCAGAACGTCACCAGCGTCGGCTCCATTTTCATGGTGCGCGACAATCCCGCGTTGCCAACTTGCGCGGCCACGGGGCTCAGAGACGCCATCGGTTTGGCGAACATCGGCGGCGACATCACCATTGAAGGCAACGACGACGCCGGAATCTGCCCCTGAGCTGCGCCCACGCCCGCCCCACGTAACGAGCGCGATGCCTCGCCCGCTAGGGGGTCGCACCGAAGTCAGCGGTCCACAGGTCGCCCGCAGAATCGTAGAACACGCGGGTGCAGGCCGAGTTGGGGGCAGCTCCGCGCGCGTCTCCCAGGTCGAGGCTGAGGTCGTACTTGCGGGTGTCGTGTCCCAGAACCGCAACCCGTTGAACGCCGGCGACCGAGTCCCACAAGAACAGGGTCTCGAGATCGACCGATAGGGCGGTGGGGCGCAGCCGGCCCGCTTCCGTCGCTTCCAGCCTTGCCGTCACCGGCAGCGGGCTGCCCTCCGGCCACGGAGCGAACGGCGAGAAGCGCTCGCTCAACAGCAGCGTGGCGTGCCGGCCTGCGCCGTAGCGCGAGTAGACCAAGCTCGAGTTGTCGGGACCCAGCACCGGATCTCCGACGTACTCGTCGGCGGCGAACAGTGCCGTCGACTCCAGGATCAGCGCGAAATCTTGGGGGTCGACGAGCTCGAATGGCGCGTCCGTCGTGGCGCGTACGAGCTGACCGAAGCCCTTGCGGTCGGCGTTGACGTAGACCAAGCGCAGGCCGTCGGCCGACAGCGAGACCGAATCCGACGCGGCAGGGATGGAGACGGTTTTCGGCGCTGTGAACTCCGCCGCGAGGTCCGCTCGTTGCGCATAGTGCAGCGTCACTTGCTCATTGGCGACGACAGTCCAGGCGATCACCAGCTCGTCGGCCGAGATGCCACCGAGCTGGTCCACGTCGTCGGTCGAAATGGCCAGCTTTTTGGCATTCGTCAGCTCCCCCGCGGGCACGCAAACCGGTTCGTGCTCGGGCTCCATCCAGGGTGCGGCGCCGCCCGTCGAAGCTTCGCCGGCCGCACCTTGTCCGGCCGCGCCCGGCGCGCCGCCGGCTTCGTCGTCGCTTCCGCTGGCTGCGCCATCACCCTGCGGGGTAGCGCCACCAGCACCACCAGCGGTGTCCGTCGACTCGTCTCCGCCGTCCGGCGTGGGGGACGCCGCGATGCTCTTGGAACCGCCGCCGCCGCCGCTTGCCGGCAACGCGCCGCCGGCTCGACTGCCACCCGAGCAAGCCAGGCACGCGAGCGCGCCCGCCCAAAGCCAGCTATTCCGCGTCCAGGCAATCATAGACGACTCGCCAGTTGCTCAAGTTCGGTGTGGACAAGAGATCCGTCGAAGGTTGGATGGAGCTAGTGACGCGCAAATACGTCCGCGAGCCAACTCCAATGGCGACGAGGTTGGTGTTCAAGTTCACCGAGTTGCTTGCCCAGGCGCTGCCCACGGTGGAGGTCGTGGCCTGACCCGCGGCGACGGTAGTGGCGGTCGAAAGCCCGGCGAGGGTGTCGGCCGAAGCGGCCGTGAAAGCGATGGACGAGGTTGCCGGCACGGTGGCTTTCCACTGCACCATTTGCCAAACCGGCTTTTTGCCCGTCCCACACGCGGCCACGAAGTCGCGCGTGAAAGTGCCCGGGCCATAGACCAACAGCGGCGTCGGCAATCGACACGTGCCGTTGGCGCAGCGCGAGCCGCTTGAAAAGCCGCAACACTCCGCGTGCGACGTGCAGGCGGTCGCCGCGTTGTCGGCAATGCAGCCCACCGACACCTTGGGAATGCAGTGCCGCTTGACCGGATTGGCGATGGGCTCCTGCAGGCTGCAGACCGAGGTCGTCGGCGCCCCGCAGCAATCCAGATCGCTTTCGCACTCGTTGGCGGTGGTGCGGCTGGCGTTGGCGGTCTTGCAGGCGTCGAGCACCCAGTACGCTTTCGAGTTGCCCGAGAGCCACTCCTGGCCCGGGAGGTAGAACGCCGGGTGGCTAGGATCGCTGCCGGAAGCGGCGTTCGGATCGATCGCGGCCACCCAAATCTTCTTGGGCGTCGCCCCGAATTGACCGCCGATCGGCTTGAAGCGTGGGTCGCTCCACCACGGGTTCATCGTCGCCACGTTGCCGAAGCGCCGCCGCGACGTGAACACCAGCCATTGATAGCCGCCCACCGCTTGCGGATTGACGTTCGGCTCGTAGTTGAGCACGGCCTCGTTGGCGGCCGTGTGCGAAGATTGATCTTCGGCGCATTGCTCGCCCGCGTCGCAGACGTAGTTGTGGTTGCCGCTGCCAGCGGCATATTCCATACAGGTCTCGCCGGTCTCGCACAGCCAGTTGTCGTTGCCGCCCGAAGCCGGGTTGTATTCGGCGCAGCTCTCGCCCGCTTCGCAGATACCGTTCAGGTTGCCGGTATGGGTATCGGTGGGCAGGTACACGGCGTTGGCCGCGTCCAGACCGTTGGCACGGTTCAGGCGCGCCGCGACCGGCGTTGCCCCCGTCGTCACCCACCACAGCTCTCCGCGCATGCCGTTGTCACCGCACACGCCGGTGCCGTCGCAACCCGAGCGCGTGCCACCGAAGTCGGAGTGGTTGGAGCCCGAGACGCGGCCGTTGTTGAAGATTTCGCGCTCATAGACGACGCCGCTGTTGTCCGGCAAGAACGTCGGCCACACGTCGGTGCACGGATCGCTGCTGCCAAAAGCAGCAGAGCAGGCCGTGTTCGGCTCGGTCACCAGGCGGCGGAAGTTGGAGAAGGTCTTGGTGCTGTTGGCAAAATCCATCATCCCGATCGAGCGCTTGTCGCCGACGACGGTGCCGACCGTGCCCCCGTAGTGATTGAACGCCAACTTCGTTCCATCCGGCGAAAACACGGGCAGCGTGGCGCGGAGCGCGCTCGGGATGCCCGAGCTCGTCACCGTTGCGCCGAACGTTCCCGAAGCCGTCGAGTAGAGCTTGTTGCCCAGCGAGCCGCTGTCGCTACCGTCCAGGCCGCCGGGGGGCGCCGTCGAGCTGTAGTTGCTGGACGGCCCGGAGCCCGAGAACAGGAACGTGCCGTCCGGATAGAGCGCGGGCCAAGCGTAGCGCCCGTCGGTGCCGGAGAAGGCGGTGCCACCGCTGGCCGGGTCGGTTCCGAGCTTGAACAGGTAAGAGACGAACCCGCTGGCGTTGGTGACCAACGCGTTGCCGTTCGCCGACGCGGAGTGGCAAACGCGACAACCGGGGCCGTCGGACGCGCTGGTATAGCCCGCGGCGGCGCTTGGATAGGTGTCGCCCGGGCGAATCGACAACGTTGCGGCGCCGAAGCGAATGCCGCCGCCAATGCTCTGAGCGCCGAGCGTCGTGCCGTAGTTCTGAACGACGTTGGTGCCGTACGACTGGTAGTAGACGGTGCCCTTCAGCTGATTGGTCGCGAAGGTGAGACTGGTGCTGATTTCGGCGCGGCGCACGCTGCCG